>NZ_CP100350.1:2325000-2661250 GCF_024204685.1 Gilvimarinus sp. DA14 | reverse complement strand
CTTTACGCGCTGGGCATTCGTATTACCCTCGCTATTTTGATGATGATTTGTGTGGGTTACGGTTTTTACAGTGGTATTCTGACCGACACCGCGCCCTGGGATCAGCACCTGCGCTAAAACTCTTTGTAGTGCTGGCTGCACTACCCTGGGCCAAGCTTATTCTCGGCCCAGGGTAAAAGCGTTAACCAAATACATACACCACAAAGAACAGACCTACCCAGACCACATCCACAAAGTGCCAGTACCAACTGGCCGCTTCAAAGCCGAAGTTATCGTCGGGTTTAAAGTGACCTTTTAGCACCGAGCGCAGCCACATCACCAGCAGCATAATGGTACCCATGGTCACGTGGGCACCGTGGAACCCTGTGAGCATAAAGAAGGTGGTACCGTAAATACCGGACTGCAACGTCAGGCCCAGCTCTTGGTAGGCGTGAATATATTCTTCGGCCTGCAGGAACAAAAAGATAAAGCCCAGCAGCACGGTCACGCCCAACATAATGTTGAACTGTTTGCGGTTGTTGTTTTTGATGGCGGTGTGAGCAAAGTGCACGGTGACACTCGAGCTTAACAGCACCACGGTATTCCAAAACGGCAGCCAGCTAAACAGCCCGCCAAAGCCCGGCCAGCTCATGGCGGCTTCGGGGCCCACTTTAATCGCGTTCTCGGCATTGGCGGCCATATCCGGCGTGGTCATTAGCGGCCATTCGTTGGCAAAGCCCGGCCACAGTAAAACGTTGTCTACGCCGTCACCCTCGCCCGCCAGCCAGGGCAGTGCCAAAGCGCGAATATAAAACAGTGCACCGAAGAAGGCGGCAAAGAACATGACCTCAGAGAAAATAAACCAGCCCATACCAATCACGTAGGAGCGCTTTAACTGCGGGCTGTTAAGCCCCGCCATATTTTCGCTGATGACAATGCTGAACCAGTTCCACAGCACCGCGGCAAAGGTTAAGCCGCCGGCAAAAAACAGCCAGGGGCCAGACGAATTGCCATTCATCCAATTGGCTGCACCAAATACCGTTAAAAACAAACCAAAGCTGGCAAAAATTGGCAGCTTGCTCTGTTCCGGTACGTAGTAGGTTCCTCCACTCATAATTCTACTCCCCGCGCAAAATGTTATTGTTCTGCGGTTAATGTTATTGGTCGGTAACGACCATGCTTAACAACTCGTCTTTGCTGAAGCGGTCGGTGACATCAAACAAGGTATAGCTGAGCGTTACCGTTTTGATGTACTCGGGCAGATCCTGGTCGATGATAAAGTACATCGGCAGCTCTGCCTCGGTGCCCGCCAACAGCGCCTGTTGGTTAAAACAAAAACATTCGGTTTTGTGAAAGTAACTGCTTGCCTTGTAGGGCGTTAGCGAGGGAATCGCCTGGCCGATCATATCTTTACCGGTGGTGTTCTTAACCCGGTAATTAATCCGCGTTTGCTCGCCCGGATGAACCGTTACGGTTTTTACCTCGGGGCCAAACTGCCAGGGCATACCCTCGTTATTGGTGGCGACAAACTGCACTTTAATTTCTCGGCTGGTGTCGACGACTGCCTCCACCGCTTCGTACTTGGTGCCGGTTTTGCCGTTTAACCCGGTTATTTCACAAAACGCATCGTACAGCGGCGGCATAATAAAAATCGCAAAGACGAACATGAAACTCACGATGGCGGTTAACTTTACCGTTAATCGTGTGTTGGGGTTTTCCGGCAACCACTTCATGTTCGCTCTCTATACCGCCCGCTCACCGATGCTTACTTGTACTCCGGAGGCGTTTCAAAGGTGTGGTAAGGCGCCGGTGAGGGTACCGTCCACTCCAAGCCTTCGGGGTTTTCCCACACTTCGTCGGTGGCTTTTTTGCCGCCGATAATGGTGGCGATCACGTTGTACAAAAACAGTACCTGCGCCGCACCGAACAAGAAGGCGCCCACCGAGGAAATCATATTCCAGTCGGCGAACATCATGTTGTAGTCGGGGATACGACGGGGCATACCGGCCAAGCCCGAAAAGTGCATGGGGAAGAAAGTCACGTTAAGGCCGATAAACGCCAGCCAGAAGTGCAGCTTGCCCATGGTCTCGTTGTACATATTGCCGCACCACTTGGGCAGCCAGTAGTACACGCCCGCGGTGATCGAGAAAATCGCACCGGGCACCAGCACATAGTGGAAGTGCGCCACCACAAAGTAGGTGTCGTGATACTGGAAGTCCGCCGGGGCGATGGCGAGCATCAGGCCCGAGAAACCGCCGATGGTGAACAAAATCACAAAGGCAATGGAGAACAACATGGGGGTTTCAAAGGTCATGGCACCTTTGAACATGGTTGCGACCCAGTTGAACACTTTTACCCCTGTGGGCACGGCGATCAGCATGGTGGCCCACATAAAGAACAGCTCACCGGCAATGGGCAGGCCCACGGTAAACATATGGTGCGCCCAGACCACAAAGCTTAAAAAGGCAATGGCGGCAGTGGCGTACACCATAGACGCGTAGCCAAACAGCGGTTTGCGCGCAAAGGTGGGAATGATCGCCGAAACAATACCAAAGGCCGGCAGAATCATGATGTACACCTCGGGGTGACCGAAGAACCAGAACACATGCTGGAACAGTACCGGGTCACCGCCACCGGCGGCATCGAAGAAGCTGGTGCCAAAATGAATGTCCATCAGCATCATGGTGACCACACCCGCCAGTACTGGCATAACCGCAATCAGCAAGAAGGCGGTAATTAACCAGGTCCAGACGAACAGCGGCATTTTCATGTAGGTCATGCCGGGGGCGCGCATATTGACGATGGTGGCGATGATATTAATCGCACCCATAATCGAGCTGGCACCCATAATGTGGATGGCGAAAATAAAGAAAGTCACCGACGGCGGTGCGTAGGTGGTTGAAAGCGGTGCGTAGAAGGTCCAACCAAAGTTGGGGGCTCCACCGTCCATAAACAGCGTGGACGAGAGCATTGCAAACGCAAACGGCAGAATCCAGAAACTCCAGTTATTCATGCGCGGCAGTGCCATATCGGGCGCGCCTATCTGCATGGGAATCATCCAGTTTGCCAGGCCCACAAACGCGGGCATAACCGCACCGAACACCATCACCAAACCGTGCATGGTGGTCATCTGGTTAAAAAAGTTGGGGTCAACGATTTGCAGGCCGGGCTGGAACAACTCGGCGCGAATCACCAGGGCGAAAATACCGCCCAGAAAAAACATGGCAAAACTAAACCACAGATACATGCTGCCAATATCTTTGTGGTTGGTGGTATACAACCAGCGCGTAATGCCTTTTGCGGGACCGTGAGCCATTGTCTACCTCCTTATTTGCCCTGTTTATGGTTATAAATATCGAGCGGTTGAGCCAAATCGCCCATGTTGTTACCCCAAGCGTTGCGCTCGTAGGTAACCACGGCGGCGATATCGACTTCAGACAATTGCTCACCAAATGCCTGCATAGCGGTTCCGGGCACGCCGTTTACCACTACGTCTATGTGATCTTGAATGGGGCCGACCGCAATGCCCTCTTTCAGGCTGGGGAAGGTGCCCGGTAGGCCCTCACCATTGGCCTGGTGACAGGCGGCGCAGGAGCGGTTGTAAACCTCTTCACCCTGGGCGTAGAGCTCGTCAAAGGTAAAGGTTTTTTCAGTCAACTCGGCAAGCGCGGCGGCGGCGGCTTTTTTCTCGTCCAGCCAGGCGCGGTATTCCTCTTGGGTTTTGGCCTCCACCACAATGGGCATAAAGCCGTGGTCTTTACCGCACAGCTCGGCGCACTGGCCCCGGTAGGTGCCGGGCTCTTCAATAATTGCCCAGGAGTCGTTAGTAAAACCGGGGATGGCGTCGCGCTTAACGCCGAAGTCGGGTACCCACCAGTTGTGAATCACATCGTTGGCGGTGACGATAAAGCGGATTTTTTTGCCCACTGGCAGCACCAGGGGTTCATCCACTTCCAACAGGTAATTGGGGTTTTTCTCGGCGAAGCCTTCAATTTCATCGCGCGGAGTAGAGAGGTTACTGAAGAAGCTTACATCCTCGCCCAGAATTTCGTACTTCCAGCGCCACTGGTAGCCGGTAATTAATACATCGACTTCGGATTCGCGGGTGTCGTACAAATTAATAAGGGATTTGGAGGCGGGGATGCCCATCAGCACCAGGATTAAAATCGGGATGGCGGTCCAGGTTAACTCGAGCCAAGTGCTCTCGTGAAAGTTGGCCGGTTTAACGCCGCGGGATTTTCTGTGCAGGAACATGCTGACAAACATGACTCCAAACACCACGACCCCGATACCAACACACCACCAGAACATCTGCATATGCAGGCCGTGGATGTCTTGACTGACCGGCGTCACCCCCCGGGTCATATTGAACTTCAACGACTCAGTTTCGTCTGCCAGAGCTACGTGGCTCATCAGCAGCACTGCGAAACCGAGCACACGGGCACAGAGCCCACCTGCTGCTTTCAACATTGCCCATCTTCTCCGTAAATGGTTTCGTTATGATTATTGTTAGGAAGAGCACGATACCTTCTGGCTCACCTTTATTTTTTGTTGCGTCGAAATGCCATCGCACTTACTGTGCCGCCAAATTACCGCCACAAAACACCCGCGCAAAGGTATCGCCACTTTGTTACAACGAGTGGGATTCGCTTTGTGAGTTTATTAGTACCGGCGAAAAAAGCGGAAGGGTACGACAAATAAACTGCGGCAAATCGTCGCAACTACAGGCGATAATGTGGCCATAGGGCAGCAAAAAAGTCAAACAATTTATCGCCAATTCGTTCACTAGCCAGACAAATTGCACAATGAAAACTCTGATCAACGCCACAAGCATTCACCGCTGGCAGCACTACCACCGCGGTGTCTGGCCGCTGGTGTGGCCCATTTTACTGAGCAATTTATCGGTGCCTTTGTTGGGCGCGGTGGACACCGCCATTCTCGGCCACCTGCCCGAGGCCAGGTACTTGGGGGCCGTGGCAGTCGGCAGCAGCATTATCACTATGCTGTTTTGGTCCCTGGGCTTTTTGCGCATGGGCACCACCAGTTTAGTATCGCGCGCCGTGGGCAGCCGCGACTTTGATGAGTCTTTTGTCCTGTGGCTGCGCTCGGCGGTATTGGCATTACTGTTGGCGGCACTGGTGATCGGACTCGGCCAATGGCTAATTCCCTTCGCTATCAGCCTGATGGCACCCGCCCCCGATGTGGCGCCACTGGCCGCTAGCTACTGCCAAATTCGCCTGCTCAGTGCGCCTGCCACCCTGGTTAATTACACCTTGATTGGCTGGTTTATCGGCCAGCAGGACACCCGCCGCCCGCTGCTTATTCTGGTATTTACCAACGGCCTGAACATTTTTTTGGATTTAATACTGATTCTCGGCCTGGGGCTCAACAGCGATGGCGCGGCCTGGGCCAGTGTTTGCGCTGAGTACTCGGCAACCCTGCTGGGCCTGATACTACTGGCTCACAAATTACGACGCTTACCCGGGGTGGCGCAGTTGCGACAGCAATTGGCAAAACTGGGCCAGTTACACGCTTATCTGCCCCTGTTAACGGTTAATCGCCACCTGTTTGTACGCACCGCCTGTCTGCTTGGGGTGTTTACCTTCTTTACCGCCCAGGGCGCCCGTGCCGGGACCCATGTGGTCGCAGCCAATGCCATTTTGCTGCAACTGCTGATGCTGACATCCCATGCGCTGGACGGCTTCGCCCACGCCGCTGAAGCCCTGTGCGGCAAGGCCACCGGAGAGAGAAATCGCGCCGAGTTTTTGCGCGTTTGCGGCGCCACCACCTCGATGGCACTGGCCACAGCGCTGGGGATCAGCCTGGTGTTTGCCCTGGGCAAACCCCTCTGGCTGAATTTGTTTACCGCCATTGAGCCGGTGCTGTTGGAGGCATCGCGCCAGTTTATCTGGATAATCGCCCTGCCTCTGTTGACCATTTGGGCCTACCAGCTAGACGGTATATTTCTCGGCGCGGGGCTCACCCGAGCCATGCAATACACCATGCTGGGCTGTATGTTGGCGGTGTTTTTTCCGCTGTGGTATGGCAGCCAAGAGTTGGGGAACACCGGCTTATGGCTGGCATTTTGCGGTTTTAACTTATCACGCAGCCTGGCAATGGCCTGGGTATTCAGACGGTACCTGCGCGCTCGGCCGATGGCTTAAAAGCCCGTCTTTACAATTTTCCGGGTGGCATTCGCTTGCATTGCTGCGCTTTTATATTATTTTTTAGAAGGTCAGGGTCTGATGGCCCGATTCAATCCCGTTTTATCCAAGGTAGGTCTATGCAGTTACGGGTTAACAACAAACGTTTTACAGAGATTATTGTGACCCCGGCCACCTCCGAACCTACACCTTTTGTCGACCGTATAGACGCCATTCGCCACCTGATTGACAGCGCCGCGCAAGCTGATGGTGAAACCGTATCACTGGTAGACCGATTGCACCTGCGCAGCCATCATTTGCACAGCTCTATTCACTTGGCAGCGGATACTGCACCGTTGTTGCTGGCCGACTTTGTGGTGCGTTATATCGAGCATGTGCCTGACTTTATCGAGGCAATTTACTCCATCGCCAGTGAAGCCGGCATTACCGAGGGCGTTGAGCCGCTGCTTAATATTGCCGTGGACTACTTTTTACACCCGCCGGATTTGCTGAAAGGCCACAGCGCGATGGAGTCTTTGTTGGACGAGGCCTATCTCGCCCATCGTCTGTTGGAAGAGATGAACGACCGTTTTATCGGGTTGTGCGGCGCCCCACTGGTACCCATGGATATGACCCGCGCCAACCTGATTGCCCACGAATTAATCGGCGAGCCCTTCGCCAATGAGCTGGATCAGGCCGTGCTGTTCTCGGCCGATTTACTACTGACCGAGTACAACTTTAAGGGCGAAGCCTTTGAGCGGTTTTTTACCAAGCACCGTGAACAGGGCTGGTCGGTAGAGCTATCGCGCTGGCCTTGCCTGGCGGCAGACCGCGCGATTTTTCTGAACTTTGAGCGCTAAAACCAAGCTTTTCGCTTATTTATCTTGCGAGTCTAACGGCAGAATCTTAACCACATCTTCACCGCTTTGCGCTTGCGTCTGATTCACCCGAGTGGGTAGCTCGCGGCTGTTGGCGGGAAAATGCAGCTCGTCCAAAAATCCACACGAGACACACTCCCGAAAGTCTTTACCGTCTTTGCTGAACACCTTAATCCGATCCAGCGCTTCGCAGCGCGGGCAGACGGCCCCGGCGAGAAACCGGGGCGTAGTACTGTAAACACTCACGATGCCTCCTCCAACAAACCGCTGTGACGCAACAGTGGCTCGATGGACGGCTCGCGCCCGCGAAAGCTGACAAACAAGTGCATAGGCTCGCGCGAGCCGCCGCGCTGAAGAATTTCCTGCAAAAAGCGGGTACCGGTTTGCGGGTTAAAAATGCCCTCTTCCTCAAACGCCGAAAAGGCATCTGCCGACAGCACCTCGGCCCACTTGTAGCTGTAGTAGCCCGCCGCGTAACCGCCGGCAAAGATATGGCTAAAACCATTTTCAAAGCGATTAAACTCGGGCTGCGGAATCACCGCCACCTCGCGGCGCACCTCGGCAATTAAGTCGGCGGCGGATACCGGGTGTTTTGGGTCGTACTCGGCGTGCAAACGAAAATCGAATAGCGAGAATTCCAGCTGACGCAGCATTTGCATGCCCGACTGAAAGTTTTTTGCCGCCAACATTTTGTCCAGCAGCGCTTTGGGCAAGGGTTCGCCGGTTTCATAGTGGCTGGAGATCAGACCGATCACCTCTTCCTGCCAGCACCAGTTTTCCAGAAATTGACTGGGCAGCTCCACCGCGTCCCAGGCGACGCCGTTAATACCGCTTACCGCCGCAATATCAATCTGCGTCAGCATATGGTGCAGGCCATGGCCAAATTCGTGGAACAAGGTGGTGACTTCATCGTGCGTGAGCAGCGACGGAGTATCACCCACCGGCGGGGTAAAGTTGCAGGTTAAAAAGGCCACTGGCTGCTGTAAGCCGCTTTCGGTCTGGCGACGCACCCGGCAATCTGCCATCCAGGCGCCACCGCGTTTGTGCTCGCGGGCAAACAAATCGAGATAAAAACTGGCGATCTGCTGGCCGTCTTTGTAAATGTGATAAAAGCGCACGTCCGGGTGCCAGGCATCAAAACTTGCTACCGGCAGAATATCGATACCAAACAGCCGGCCCACCACCTCAAACATACCACTAATGACCTTCTCAGCGGGAAAGTAAGGGCGCAGCGCCTCCTGGGAGATATCGTACTTTTGCTCGCGCAGCTTTTCGCTGTAGTAGGCCAAATCCCACGCCTGAATATCATCGCAGCCCTGTTCGGCGGCGTAAGCCTTCAGCTCGGCAAAGTCGGCCTCGGCCTGGGGCTTGGATTTCTCTGCCAGCTGCTGCAAAAAGTCCAGCACCTGCTGCGGCGATTCGGCCATTTTGGTTGCCAGCGAGCGCTCGGCATAGTTATTAAAGCCCAGCAATTTAGCCAGCTCGTGGCGCAGAGCCAGAGTTTCAGCGATCAGGCCGGTATTATCCCACTCGGCGGCGCTGGAACCGTCGGCCTTGAGTCCCAAATGAGAGGCGCGGGTGACGAAAGCGCGGTAAATTTCTTCGCGCAAGCCGCGATCTTCGGCGTACATCATCACCGCCAAGTACGAGGGAAAATCCAGAGTAATCACATAGCCACCCAAAGGCGCGCCATTGTCGTGTTTTTTCTGCTCACCGGCCTGTTGCGCCTGGGCCAACGCCGACTCGGGTAAGCCTGCCAATGGCTCGGCTGTATCAAAGTGCTTGTACCAGGCGCCGGTGGCATCCAGCACATTATTGGCAAAGGTGGTCGATAGCTCGCTCAAACGTTTGACGATATCACCGTAGCGTTTTTTCTCTTCCCCCTCGAGCGCCACCCCGCCTAACTTAAAATCCCGCAGGGCGTTATCCACCACCTTTTTCTGGGTGGTGTTCAAGCTCTGGTACTCATCGCTGTCGGCCAACCTTTGATAGGCCTGATACAGCTCGCGATTTTGTGATACCTCTGTGCTGTACTCGGTTAACAGGGCGATGCTGGCGTTGTAGGCGTCGCGCAACTCGGGGTTATTGGCCACCGCGTTTAAGTGGCTGACCGGCGAGAAAGCTCGTTCCAGCTTGTCGTCTTCGGCCTCCAGAGGGGCTACCAAGTTGTCCCAGGTAGGATGTTCGAGGCTCGCCAGCAGCTCGGCCAGGTGCGCTCGACCCTCGTCGATCAGCTGGCGTACCGCCGGCTCCACATGTTCGGGTTTAATCTGGCTAAACGGCGGCAGGGCCGCGTCGTTTAACAGTGGATTGGCTGCGGTTTGCTCGGTCATTCTTCCTCCGGTTGGGACAGCTCGTAGTCTTGGGTATGATACACCGCTTAACAGGCGTCGCGACGAGGTATCCCCGTGAATTCTAAAGTGCATAACGGCGAAGCGATTCGCCCCTTTCAAAACACCGCGCCTCAGCTCGGCGAGCGCGTGTATGTCGACCCCTGCGCGCTGCTGATAGGCGATGTCACTGTGGGTGCAGATTCCTCCATCTGGCCCTTTGCCGTGGCGCGCGGCGATATGCACTCTATACGTATAGGCGAGCGCAGCAGTATTCAAGACAACACGGTGCTGCATATTACCCATGCAGGGCCTTTTAACCCGGATGGCTTCCCGCTGACCATTGGCGATGACGTGACTGTGGGCCACAGCGCCTGCCTGCACGGCTGCAGCATCGGCGATCGGGTTTTGGTAGGCATTGGCGCTACGGTGTTAGATGGCGCGGTGTTGGAAGATGAAGTCATTATCGGTGCGGGCACGCTAGTGCCGCCTGGCAAGCGTCTGGAGTCGGGCTTCTTGTACGTGGGCTCGCCGGCAAAACAGACGCGGCCGTTAAAGGACAGCGAAAAAGAGTTTTTCCGCTATTCGGCAGGCAATTACGTCAAGCTGAAAGATCAGTATCTGGAGCAAGCCGATGCCTGATTTCGCGCCAGGCGGAAAAATTATCTGTATCGGCCGCAACTACGCCGAACACGCCGCCGAAATGGGCCACGACCCGGAGCGCAGCCAGCCTTTTTTCTTTTTCAAACCGGCAAGCGCACTGCTGTTGCCCGGTGAGGATTTTATTTACCCGGACTTTAGTCGCGAGGTGCACCACGAGTTGGAGCTAGTCGTGCGTGTTGCCGTTGGCGGCCGACATCTAAAAACCGAGCAAACCGAGATTAATGGCTTTGCGATTGGGCTGGATATGACCTGTCGCGATTTACAGCGCGTGGCCAAACAACAGGGACGCCCCTGGGAGCTGGCGAAAGGCTTTGACGGCTCGGCGCCCTGTTCGGAATTTATTGCCGGCAACTTGCAGGATTTAGAAAAAACCTCAGCCATTACTCTAGAGCGTAACGGCGTTATTGTGCAAAGCGGGCTATGGCGAGATATGATCTGGAGCATTCCAGAACTGATGGCCGAAGTCTCTCGCTATATTGCTCTCACTCCGGGCGACCTGATTTTTACCGGAACCCCGGCAGGCGTGGGTGAGGTAGCGCGAGGTGACCGCCTCATTGCGCGGCTGGATGATGTGTGCAAGTTGACGCTGAGCGTTATTTAAAAAACAGCGGGCTCGGATAAATACTTTTGTGCAAAGCTCTGCGGCTGCAATGGTTTATCGAATAGATAACCCTGAATCAAAATACCGTCGTATTGTTGTAGCCACTGCGCCTGCGCGTCTGTCTCTACCCCTTCGGCGACGATAAGCAAATTCATATTGCGCGCAATGGCAATAATGGAAGCCACCATCGCAGCGTCTTGCGGGTCAATCGTAATATCGTCAATAAAAGATTTATCAATTTTTACTTTGTTGACCGGCAAGCGTTTTAAATAACTTAGCGAGCTGTAGCCGGTACCAAAATCATCCAGTGCAAAGGTAATACCTTCGTTTTGCAGCTTGCGCATTTTATCGACCACTTCATCAATATTGTGCAGCGCCGCACCCTCGGTAATTTCAAACTCCAGACAACTGCCGGGCAATTTATATTTGTACAGCACACTCATGCACTTGCCGACAAAATCGGCGTCGTACAACTGTCTCTCACTGATATTCACCGCCACCCGCATCTCGGCGGGAAAACGGCCCTGCTCTTTTTGCAGGCGAATAAACTGGCAGACATCATCCAGCAGCTGCAAACCCACCGGATTAATCATTTCGGAGTTTTCTAGAAAGCCGATAAATTCAGCCGGCTTTACCAAACCCCGGGTGGGATGATCCCAACGTATCAACGCTTCAGCCCCTACCAGCGAGCGCGCGTGCAGATCAATTAATGGCTGCAAATAAAAGGTAAAGTGGTGTTCGGCATAAGCGGCACGAATATCCGATTCAAGTTGTAGCAGGCGGTTAACTTCTTCGGCCATTTGCGGTTCAAACACCCGGTAATTGCTGTGGGCGCGACGCTTGGCTTCGTTAAGGGCGGTGTCTGCCTGAGATAACAGCGTTTCGACGGTAATCTCAGCCAGCGGGTAAAGCGCAATACCCACGGTGGCATTAACGGAAAAATCTTGATTGGCCAAGGTCACCGGGTGGCTAATGGTTTGCAAAAACCGTTCGGCCACTTGTTCGGCACGCGCGCGAGCCTCCTCAGTAGTACCGCCAATTTCGGGCATAGAGAGAATAAATTCATCGCCCCCCAAACGCGCTAAAGTTTCTGGCTCGCGCACTCGCATGGCCATGCGCTGGGCAATATGCAGCAGCAGCTCATCGCCCAATGAGTGACCCATAGTGTCGTTAATACGCTTAAAATCATTCAAATCTATTAACAGTACTGCGCCGTAACGGTTGCTGGCTTTGCACTTGTGTAAATCCTCCTGCAACTGTTCCAGAATACGGTTGCGATTGGCAAGCCCGGTTAAGGTATCGCAGTAAGCGAGGTACTCTACTCGCTCTTCAGCCTCTACCAGTTCGGTAATGTTATTCAGCACCACTATCACATGGGTCATGTGCTCGGAGACAAACGGCACCAGCGACATCTGCATTACATGGCTTTCATTGTGCACGCCACTCAAGTGCTGCTGGCGATTAAACACCGGCGCCTGCTTGCGACAGACTCGCTGAATCAGCGCGCGAATCTGACTGGCTTCTTTCACTTCGCTGCGTTGCAGTAGCTCAAAAAAGTTGTTCGGCTCCAGGGGCAAAAAATAGCGTTTAAAGGCCTGGTTATAAAACAGCAGATCGCCGTTTTCATTGACCGCAAATACCTGGTTGGGGCTGGCATCCAGAATCAAACTTAATTGTTGTTGCTGGTGCTGCAGCTCGGTGTGCTTTTGATTAAAGTTGGTCAGCAGACGGTTGGCAGAGTTGACAATATAGCCCAGCTCGTCCTGCTCGTGTTTACGTAAATGGGGAATATTGGTGACCGGAACTTTGGTGTGATCAAGCGCGGCGAAGCGCGATGCCAGTGTGACCAGCGGGCGGGTCAAGAGAAAGTGATACACCAACACCAGTACAAAAGCCAAACCAATATTGCGCGCGGTACCCGTCAATAGCACGCGCCAGGCGCGCTGGTAAAAAGGCATTAAGGCCTGGTCTTTATTCAGCTCAAGTTGCAAGGTGCCCGAGGGCATATTGGAAGAGGTTTGTAGCGGGTATTCAAAGACCTCTTTGTCGCCCACCAATAAAGTGGTGAGCCATTGCGTGGGGCTCGGCTCAAGCGCGCGGCGACGCTCAGCCATTAGATGATCCTGATCATCAAAAATAGCGATATAACTGAGAAAGCGGTATTCGGAAAGTCCTTCTACGACTTGTTCAGCGAGGCGTTCATCCAGCAGAAAAACAGCGCGCTGCGCTGCGGTGCGACTTACACGGCTAATTTCATCGACACCGGCGCGAATTTCGCGGTACTGCGAGCGAAAATCCAGATACACCTGCAGGCTGGCGACTAAGACCCCCAAAACAACGACCACCACAAAGCTGGTGCGAGCCAACTTGTACGAAAGTCGTTGCAGAAGATCTACAGTCATATAGCAAGCCGAATGGTTGTTGGTCGGCCGCCTTGCCTGTCCCCACACGCCGATCCTGTTGGCGTATTTTTTATGATAATAACGACGAACTCAGCGGATTACATTATTTTATTTGCCCGCGATCACAGAGCCGCCCCTGGAAAGGTGTCCGGTACACGAAAACATTGCCGGCTCTCGGTTCGCGCTTGCGCTCGGTCTGAGTCATATTTTCCCAGGCGCTGGTCACCACTAAATGGTGCAGCTGCGGCCCACCAAAAGCAACACAGGAAGGCTGAGATACAGGTAACTCAAGAGTCGCAATAACAGCCCCGGTATTACTGTAGCAAACCACCTGCGCCCCGCCCCACTGGGCACTCCACAGGTTCCCCGCCGCATCGGTACAGGCGCCGTCCGGAAACACGCCCTCCGGGGTGCGTGCAAACAACCGCCCGCGACCTAAATGGCCACCGCAGAGGGTGAATTCGTGAATTTCGCGGCGCGGCGAATCGGCATGATAGGCGCGCTTACCATCCGGGCTCCAACACAGGCCGTTGGCGATTTCCAGCCCCACACGCTCCTCGCTTAAGCGGCCATCGTAACGATAGAGCTTGGCCTTTTGCGCACCGGGTGACAGAGTGCCCGCCCAGAAATTTCCCCAGGGATCGACGCGACCGTCGTTAAAGCGCGCGGCCCCCTGCAGGGCGGGCCGTGCCAGCCACTGGCGTTGACCGGTGGCTGGCCAAAAGTAACCGATGCCCGAGGCAAAGCTGCAGATAAGCTGACCCAGTTCGCTGGTAAAACCGAACGCGGTAATGGCCTCGGGCGCGGGCCAGCGCTTTAGCTCGCCGCCGTCAATCGCGGCGCTGTAAAGACACTGGTCGAGAATGTCGGTCCACCACAAGCGCTGCTCTATATCATCCCAGAGCACACCCTCGCCCAGCTCACAGCCAACGGCAATTTCGGCAACTAACTCAACAGTATCGATGGCCACATTACCACCAGGTGAGGTAAAGCGCCGCCGTAATGACTACTACACCTATGCTTAAAAGCTTAAAGCTGGCGTTGGTGGAGAAGTCGATACCCTGCAAGTCGATTGCTTTAGCCTGCTCGCGACTACCCGTTGCCAAGGTAATACCCACCGACAGAGCAACACAGAGTAAAAACACTACGCCCACGCGATCCATAAACGGAAACTCGGGCAGGAACTTCCAAAACAGCGCCGACAAAATCACCGAGGCAAACGCCGATACCAGCGCCGACAGAGCGGTGGCTTTTTTCCAGAAAAAGCCCAGCAAAAAGATGCTGACAATGCCGGGAGTAAAGAAGCCGGTAAACTCCTGAATAAACTGGAACGCCTGCGGGAAGTTACCCAGCAGTGGACGGGCAATAATGACCGCTACAACCATTGCCAGTACAGCCACCACGCGGCCCAACCAAACCATTTTGTGCTCAGTCGCCTGCGGGTTGATAACGCGCTTGTAAATATCCACTGTGAAGATCGTGGAAATTGAATTAACCATTGAGCCCAAGGATGAGGCGATCGCAGCCACCAGAGCCGCAAAGGTAATGCCTAAAAGCCCTTGTGGTACCAGTTTCATCATTTCGGGGTAAGCTTGGTCTGGCTTGTCTAAATCCGGCGTTAACATGGCCGCGGCAATACCGGGCAGCACCACAATCACCGGCATCAGCAATTTCAGGTAAGCCGCAAAGGCGATACCTTTTTGCGCTTCGGCCAGGCTTTTGGCAGCCAGGGTGCGCTGGGTGATGTATTGGTTAAAGCCCCAGTAGGACAGGTTCATAATCCACAGGCCGCCCACCAGCACGGAGATACCGGGCAAGCTGACATAGTGCTCGTTGGAGGGGTCGAGAATCATATCGAACTTTTCGGGCATTTCGGCCAGCATAATGCTAAAGCCTGTCCAGGCGCCCTCGCCGTCGGCAATTTTATCCAATGCCAGGTAAGAGACCAGCAGCCCGCCGAAAATCAGCAGTACCACCTGGATAATATCGGTCATGGCCACGGCTTTAAGACCGCCGTAAATTGAATAACCCACCGAGAACACGGCGAGGAAGATCAGGCCGTACACCAGCTCCAATCCGGTAATGGCATTAATGGCCAAGGCGCCCAGCCAGAGCACCGAGGTAAGATTTACCAACACATACAGCGCCAGCCAGAACACGGCCATAATGATCCGCACTCGGTGGTCATAGCGCTCTTCGAGAAAGTGGGGCATGGTGTAAATGCCCTTGCTGAGGAAAATCGGCAGAAAGTATTTACCGATAATCAGCAGCGTAATGGCCGCCATCCACTCGTAGGAGGCTATCCCCAGACCGATGGCAAAGCCCGAGCCGGACATACCAATAATTTGCTCGGCGGAAATATTGGCCGCAATCAGTGACGCACCAATGGCCCACCAGGGCAGCGACTTGCCCGCGAGAAAGTAATCTTCGGTATTTTTATCGTGGCCGGCTTTTTCCCGCGATACCCACCAGGCAATGGCAACCAGGGCCACACAATAAATAACAAAGGCCGCTATATCGACCGCAGATAAAGACATAGGCAACTCCAGAATGGTCTCTTAGAATAATTATTCCGCTTGAGCGGGTTTATTGTTGTGTTTTTACCTTGCAATCAAACAGCGGGAATGCCGAGAACTACAGGCGTCCGCCGTCTACCACAAACTGTTGACCGGTAATCATAGCCGCGTCGCTAGATGCCAAAAACAGCGCCATATTGGCCACATCGGAAGGCATTAGCCGCCGTTTCAAACGCACACTTTCCATCCACTGGGCTTCCATTTCCGGGGTGAGCCATTTCTCCAATTGCTTATCGGTGGCTACCCAGCCCGGAATAATGGCGTTCACACGAATATTATCCGGCGCAAAATCCGAGGCAAGTGCCCGGGTAAGCCCCAACAAACCGGCCTTGGCGGTGACATAGCTGGGCATCTGGGCCGGGCCCAGCACAGCGTTGATGGAGCTGAAGTTGATAATTGAACCACCGCCACTGGCGGCCATACCCGGGGCAATGGCGCGGGTGGTAAAGAAAGCGGCGTCTAGATTGACCGCGAGTGAGCTGTGCCAATTTTCATCCGACAAGCTGCGCGGGTCGCAGCGCTTGTCGTTGGCAACATTATTGATCAACACTTCGATTGTGCCGAGCCCAGCCTCGATGGACTCGATAGCACGGCGCAGTGCGGCCACATCGGTGACATCACAGGGCTGGAAGATTACCGCGCCGGGGTAGCTGGACTCCAGCTCGTGGCACAGCTGCTCACCATCGGCTGCAGCGATATCCACAAAGCCAACCTTGCACCCCTGGTACAAAAAGGCTTCAACCATGCACGCCCCAATACCCGTAGCGCCGCCGGTAATAAATACCGTTTGGCCCTTCAAGCTGGGGTAGAGCGTACGCTCAGCGGTTTGGGACATGTCTCACCTCTAAACACCGACTCGGTAAAGTTTCCGATTGGGTGCAGAGTATATCGCTTTGCGCCAGTGAATGCTGCGTCAGATATGAACTAATAATGCCCTTATAATCCGATCACCTAAGAGGCGGCGGCCACGGGGGCGACATCGGCGCGACTACCGGTGAGCGCCAGCAGGCGGGTCATAGCGCCGCGGGCGGCTAATTCGTTGGCCTCCGCTATGGCTTCCACTACGGCCTGATAATCGGGAAGGCCATCTGGCGAATAGTGCCCAGCAGCCACCTCAACGCCTATGGCAATACGGATAAAATGGCACAGCTGGACAAAAAACCGATTGCCACTGGCCTGCAACACTGCGGAGTGAAAGTCGATAACGGCTTCGAGTGGGTCCTCCGCGCCGCGCGCTGCGGCGGCAAGACGCGCCAGCCCGCCCTCAAGCTTTGCCAGGCTCGCCTCGCTGCTGCGCCGTGCGGCCAGCGCCGCAGCGTCGGGCTCCAGCGCCAACCGCAATTCAGTAAATTCGCGCTGCAAAGCCAGCGAGGGCCGGCCACTGAAGCTCCACTGCAACACATCCGGATCAAATACATTCCAGGCCGAGGGCGGCAGCACCCGTATACCCTGACGCGGGCGCGATGAAACAAGTCCCTTCGCGGTGAGCATTTTTACCGCTTCGCGAATCACGCTGCGGCTGATCTGATAGTCGCGACACATCTGCGCCTCGGTGGGGAAGCTATCTCCCACCGGGTACTTGCCCTGCACAATTGCGCGCCCTAATTGATAGGTAATCTGATGGGTGAGATTGCGGTTACCATCAAAGGTGCTCATAGTCCGTTACCACTCGATATAGTTGAATCATCCCGTACAGCATTATCGGTTATTTTTTGCCAATGTTACCGCAACCATTGGCAAAAATCTGCCTAATTTTAGGCTTAAAACCTAAAAATTAATGCACACGACCTGATAGCGTTATCATTATCGTAAAGTGGTTACCACGGCTTGCCGTTGATGGTCGCGACCAACCGACGCGCACCACCGCGATCGCGATGCTCCCCCAGGTAAATACCCTGCCAAGTACCCAGATTTAGCCGCCCATCACTGATCGGCACCATCACGCTGGCACCTAAAATACTGCTTTTGATGTGCGCGGGCATATCGTCATCGCCCTCGTAATCATGCTCATAGTAGGGTGCCCGTTCGGGCACAAACTTATTGAAGTGCCGCTCCATATCACCGCGCACTGTAGGATCGGCATTCTCATTTATGGTCAGGCTGGCGGAGGTGTGCTGAATAAACAGCTGCAGCCATCCCATGGCCACACTTTCTAAATCCGGCAGCTGACGCTCTACCTCGCCGGTTATAAGGTGAAAACCCCGGGTTTTGGGGGCGAGCTGAATTTCCGCTTGAATCCACATAAAACATCTCCCAGTCAATCTGATCTGCGTAAATATTACAGATCTGTCAAATTTTCCTCAGTTCGTGCTTGATATTTTGCCGCTTCGGGCTCATGTTTAAACCGTGGCCCAGCAAAAAGGGCCGCACAACGACTCCAGAGGTAAGCGGTAAAAGGAAGCAAGTCTATGCAAATCAATGTATCCGGTCATCACGTTACTGTTACTGACGCTATCAAAGAGAATGTAGAAGCAAAGTTTGGCAAAGTCGCCAATCATTTTCCCCAGCTCGACTCCCTTAATATCACCCTTACCGTAGAGCGCGCGAGCCAGAGTATTGAGGCCACAACCCAATATCTGGGCGCCCCGGTAGCCGTACAAGCGGCCGACCACGACATGTACACCGCCATCGCTCAGGCGGCGAAAAAAATGGAGGCGGCTCTGGCCCATCGCAAAGGCGCGGTGAAAGGTAACCGTCACGACAAACCCGCGCTCGACGCCGACGCCATAGCCAGCTAGCCATACATTTTTTATCATCTCTAGTAATAAGCCACAGCAATTGCTGTGGCTTTTTTGTCTTTAAAGATTCACGAAAACTTCACCGAACAGTTCTTTACCCGTCATTTGTTCTCCCTAATGTTGGCCGTCGTGCTTAGTCAGCCATAAAAAACGAGGAGATCACATGACTTTTACTTTAAACGGAAAAGGCCGTCTTGCTCTGGCGGTTATCAGTGCAATGATGCTCGCCGCCTGTGACGGCGACGATGGCAACGATGGCGCCCAGGGCCCGGCTGGCCCGCAGGGTCCCGCAGGCCCTCAGGGTCCCGCCGGTGAAGACGGCGCCGATGGAGAAAACGGTGCCGACGGCAGCGATGGCGCAAATGGCTCGGGCGGCGGCAATGCCAGCCTGATGACTCCGGGGTTGACCCGTCTGGCCACCGTGCCCGCGGGGGCGGAAGTAACTGGTGCCTACGTAACTGAGTGGGGCGACCTGTTCTTTAACGTGCAGCATCCAAGCGACGCTAACACCGCAGCCGACAGCGAAGGCAAAGTGTTTAACCACGGCACTGTAGGGGTGTTGGCGGGCGTTAACATCAACAACCTGCCGAAAAATCTCGTCTCTGTGGGTGTACCGCAAACTCAACAGGAGCGTGAAACCGTTCAGGTTGCTTACGGCGAATATCAAGTGATCGCGCAAACCATGGATACCTTTGGCGGCGCTATGCCCGAAGGCCTGGGTACTGTAGTGGCAACTGACAAATCCACTACTGTCGCCTCCATCGATGATCCGGACTTTAACGGCTTTATCGCAACCGGCGACAACCAGGGCTACCTGTTCACCAACTGGGAGTCCATCCCAGGCGCCATGAGCCGCTTAAAGCTCAATAAAGACGCCAGCACCGGTTACTGGAGCGTCGACAGCAACGATGTGCAGATGCTGGACTTTGGCACCTACGGCACCATCGCCAACTGCTTCGGTTCAGTTTCCCCCTGGGGCACACCACTGACCTCTGAAGAGTGGGGCAACCAGGGCGATGATACCCAAGAGTGGAACGACCCATCGCAGCAAACAGCGCGCGACATGCTGGCCATGTACATCGACCCAACCGCCACCGATGCCGATGGCGCGTCGAGCTTCCCTAACACTTACCGCTACCACTACATCGTGGAAATTACCGAGCCCACCAGCGACAAGCCGGTTCCGGTTAAGCATTACACTTTAGGCCGCTTTGAGCACGAAAACTCTATCGTAATGCCCGACTCAAAAACCGTATACCTGTCGCAGGACGACACCAACGGTGTGATGTTCAAGTTCGTTGCCGACACCGCGGGCGATTTGTCAGCCGGTACTCTGTTCGCCGCCAAGCTAACTCAGGACGCCGGTAGCTTCGAGCCGCTGACCACAGGCTTTGATGTCCAGTGGATTGAGCTGGCTCACAGCGACAACACCACCATTGACGGTTGGATCGCCGACTTTGACGACATTACCACTGCCGACTTTGTGGAAGGCCAAAGTAACTACCTGACCGATGCCGACGCCGAGGCCTGGGCCGCCGGTGAAGCTAACTACCCAAGCGTTGCCAATGGCGGCGGCAGCACTACTGCGGGTATGGCCATGGATGATCGCATCGCCTTTTTGGAATCTCGCAAAGCGGCACGCGCCAAGGGTGCAACCGCTGAATGGCGCAAGTTTGAAGGTATCTACGTTAACCACAAGCGCGCCGAAGAAGCGGTTGAAGGCACCGACCTGATCGAAGGCGAAGAGGTCAACCAAGCCTATGTTTACTTTGCGATCGCCGACATGGATAACGGCATGGTGGACAACGAGGGCGACATTCAACTGTCTCCACGGGTAAAAGAGTGCGGCGGCGTTTACCGCATGCCCCTGTTGACCGGCGCTGATGCCTACGATGTTAACCGCATTGAGCCGGTTGTTATGGGCTCCACCTACCGCTCTACCCTGGACGGTGCCGAGCGCTGCGACGTTAACGCTCTGTCACAACCGGATAACGTAATCGTACTGGACGACGGTCGCATTGTTATCGGTGAAGACGGCTTCCAGGAAAATAACACTCTGTGGATGTACGACCCCACTGTTAACGAATAAGCCATTATTTTATTTCCGCTTGTCAGGAGCCGCTTTGCGGCTCCTTTTTTCGTATAAGAAATAGCGAAAGGTACAAACATGTATCGCACAGTTTTTTTGTTCTTGCTCGCCGTGTGTTGCAACACCGGCTGCGACCAACAACCCAACTCCACTAGCTTAGTCAGCAGCGCTCAGGCCGACTCGGGATTTATTCCCCAACATCCGCCGCAGGCCTATATTGAGCACGGCGAAACCTATAATCCCGAAGCAGTAATACCACCCCAGTGCTACACCAAAACCGAAGGCAAACATAACCCCTGCTATATTTGCCATCAGAGCTACAGCGACAGAAACCGCCCCAATATGATGAACGACGGTTTCCTGCAGGGCGCCTACGATTTCTCGGATATTGGCAACACCAACCGTTGGGCTAACTTATTTAAAAACCGGCGCGCCGAAATCGGCGACATTAGCGACGAATTTATGCGCCGCTACATCGACCAGGACAATTACACCGCCCTGGCCAACTGGCTCGAATCGGACGCATGGCAAGGTCAGGCGCCCAACATCAAAAACCTGGCCGAGGGCGCCGATGCCTTCGATGAGCACGGCCTGGCAAAAGACGGCAGCCGCTGGGTGGCATTCAATTACAAACCTGTTCCCAGTACCTTCTGGCCCACCAATGGCTCTACCGACGATGTCATGATTCGTTTGCCGGAAAAGTTCCGTCAGGTAGATGGCAACTATTCGCGCGATGTTTACTTCGCCAACTTAGCGCTGGTGGAAATGGCCATAGCCGAGACTCAAGTCACCAGCACCCTCGCTCTGAATGAGCGCGCTGCAGGTATCGACTTTAACGGTAATGGCGAGCTAGAAGCGCAAATCACCGAGATACCGCGCCGCGATACCTACTTCGGCGATGCCGCAAAAGTAAGCGTCGCCCACATGCTCTACCCCAAAGGCACAGAGTTTTTACATACAGTGCGCTATGTGGGCGTGGATGGCGACGAGATCGTCAATTCCCGGCGTATGAAAGAAGTACGCTATATGCGCAAACACTCGTTCATGCCCAAAGAGCGCCTGAAAAACAGTTACTACCGCGAAGCCAAAGAAAAACATTTTGGCAATTTGCCGGCGGTCTCAAGCCACGGCGACAGAGGCACCAGTAACGGTATGGGCTGGCTACTGTGGGGCTTTATTGAAGACGCCAACGGCGAGCTGCGCGAGCAAAACCAACAGGAGACTTTCTTCTGCATGGGCTGCCACAAAACCATCGGCACCACCATCGACAGTACCTTTGCCTTTGCCCGTAAAAAACCGGGCGCAGCTGGCTGGGGCTATATCAATTTAAAAACCCTGCAGGACACTCCTAACCTGGGCGAGCAACAGGGCGAGTATTTAACCTACCTGCAGCGCGTGGGCGGCGGCGATGAGTTCCGGCAAAATGCCGAAATGCTGCAGCGCTGGTTTGACGACCAGGGCCAGGTGGATGTTGCCAAGGTACAGGCGCAAGAGTCGCTCTACGATCTAATCACTCCCTCTACCCGCCGGGCGCTGGATTTGAATAAGGCCTACTACCGCATTGTGCAAGAACAGAGCTTTATCTTCGGCCGCGATGCGGTGCTCAGCCCCGCCGATAACGTATTCCGGGAAATCGATACCAGCATCGAACCTCTGGCCGGTGAATTCCGCCACCAGTGGGATATTCGCCTGGATTGGGAGCATTAAGCGCAGTACCAAACAATGGGCAGGGAGGCCCATCAGTCCACTAGTAATAAATACCCTGACCTCTCTGCGCTAAGTTGAGTAACAGCCTCACATCTCTCCTATACTCTGCTTTTATCCATTTGCGAGTAGGAGGTTCACACCATGCAAGGAAACTGCCTGTGCGGCGCCATTTCTGTTACCGCGCCAGATGCCGAAGAAGTTGCCCTGTGCCACTGCCAAATGTGCCGCCGCTGGGGCAGCGGGCCCATGCACGCGATTCACTGCGGCGCAGGGGTGAACTTTAGCGGTGCCGAACCCAGTCGGTATCAATCATCAGACTGGGCCGAACGCGGCTTTTGCAACAACTGCGGCACCCATTTGTTTTACTATTTAATACCGGCCAAAGAATATATTTTGTCCGCTGGCCTGTTTCAAAATCATACCTTTAGCCTTACCACCGAGGTCTTTGTGGACGAAGCACCCGGCTATTACCCTTTGCAGGACAACACCAGCAAAATGACCGGCGCGGAAGTCTTTGCGCTATATAAACAATAGCCACTAGACGCCGCGAAAGACAACCAGCCACCCTGAGCAGACAGGTAATGAAATGTCTCTATATTTCCATACCTTCATAAAAATCGTCTACTCTTAAACACCCATCAAGCAATCTATACAGGACGTTGCAATGAAAAAACTGACCTTTCATAAAGTAATGAGTGCTATAGGTGCTCTATTGCTATCAGCGTCGGTAACCGCTGCCGACAAACCCAATATTTTGGTGATCATGGGCGATGATATCGGCTGGTTTAACACCAGCGCCTACAACCACGGCATGATGGGCTACACCACCCCCAATATCGATCGAATCGCCGACGAAGGTGTTCTGTTCACCGATGGTTATGGTCAGCAAAGCTGTACCGCTGGGCGCGCCGCTTTTATTACCGGTCAATCGCCTAAACGCACCGGTCTGTTAAAAATTGGTATGCCCGGCGACCCCATTGGTATTTCGGAAAAAGACCCCACCCTGGCCGAACTGCTCAAACCCCTGGGCTATACCACCGGCCAGTTTGGCAAAAACCATTTGGGCGATTTAGATAAGTTTCTCCCAACCAACCATGGTTTCGATGAATTTTTTGGCAACCTTTACCATCTGAACGCGGAAGAAGAGCCGGAAAACCCCGACTACCCCAAAGATCCTGAGTTTCGCAAAAAATTCGGCCCCCGCGGTGTGATTAAATCGACCGCCGACGGTAAAGTTGAAGATACCGGCCCCTTGACCAGCAAGCGCATGGAAACCATTGACGAAGAGTTTTTGGCCGCCACACTCGATTTTATTGAACGAGCGCACAAAGCCAATAAGCCTTTCTTCGTGTGGCACAACACCTCGCGGATGCATATTTTTACCCACCTGAAACCCGAGTCGGAAGGTAAAACCGGTCGCGGTATTTATGCCGACGGGATGATCGAGCACGATGGTCAGGTCGGCGTGCTGCTGGATAAACTGGACGAGCTGGGCATTACCGATAACACCATTGTCGTTTACACCACCGACAATGGCGCAGAGAAATTCAGCTGGCCCGACGGCGGCACCAGCCCCTTCCGCGGCGAAAAGGCCTCAACCTGGGAAGGCGGTATTCGCGTACCCATGTTAGTTCGCTGGCCCGCTCAGATTTCTGGCGGACAGGTTAACAACGAGATCATTTCGCTGGAGGACTGGGTGCCGACACTGATGGCCGCAGCCGGTGATTCCGATATTAAGGCGAAACTGTTAAAAGGCCACCAGGCTGGCAACAAGAAGTTTAAAGTACATCTGGATGGCTACAATGTCTTGCCCAACCTGACAGGCAATTCAGACGAGTGGCCGCGCAACGAGTTCTTTGCCTTTGTGGATGATGGAACTCTGGGGGCGGTGCGCTATGGCCCCTGGAAAGCACATTTCTCTATCCAGGAACACGACGGTCTGGGCTCTTGGATGCACGCACAAACCGTCTTAAAAGCACCACTGCTGGTTGACCTGCGCGCTGACCCCTTCGAAATGGCACCCGAAGACTCGTCTTACCACGACGACTGGATGGTGCGGCACATGTACGCGTTCGTCCCGCTGCAAAACTTAGTGAAAAACTTTATGGCGACCTTTAAAGAATTCCCGCCTCGCCAGGAAGGCGGCAGTTTTACGCCGAAACAGTAAAAAACCCGGGCCCCAGCCCTTTGTGGCTGGGGTGCGGTCTGCTTTTCTAGATTTGTGATTTTACCAGCCAATCACCCGAGCGTTTCAAGCTAATATTCTATTTGCCGCAGCTACGACGCAACCGCCACAGAACGACCCTATTGACGCCGCCAGATAATTGCCCTGGCACAAACCCCCAGATTCAAGCAGAGGCTGCTAACTGGCTTTCTTTTTACTCTCTGTCATTTTACGGCGCAGCTCGGTAATCACCGGTACGACTTCGGGGCGAATATGGCGCCAGGCATAGAAGGATTCCGCCGCCTGGCCCACCAGCATGCCCAAACCATCCGACAACTGCTTACAGCCCTCCCGCTCGGCCCAGCATAAAAACCCCGTGGGCTCGGCGGCGTAGCTCATGTCGTAGCAGGCGGAATCTGGCGCCAACAGGTTGGCAGGCAGGTTCACGCGCTCACCGTGCAAGCCGGCCGAAGTGCCGTTGATAATCACATCAAATTGGCGACCTGCCAGATCGTCGAAACTGCAGGCTTTTAACTCTCCCAAATCATGGAAATCTTTTACCAGCTGCTCTGCCTTTGCCAGGGTGCGATTGGCAATCGTCAGATTAGCGGGCTGCTGCCCCAGCAGTGGTTCAAGTACACCGCGCACCGCGCCACCCGCGCCCAAAATCAGCAGTTTTTTGCCGCCCAACTCCCAGCCCATATTGAGCATATCGTTAACCATACCCACACCGTCGGAGGTATCGCCGGTGATGCTGCCGTCGTTTTCTTTAATCAATAAATTGACCGCCCCGGCGCGCTCGGCACGAGGGGTACGACGATCGGCGTACTGAAAAGCATCCAGTTTAAACGGTGAGGTAATATTCAGACCCCGGCCACCGTCGGCAAAAAATGCATCGGCGGCGGTTTGGAATTCGCCCTCGGCTACCAGCTGCTTGGTATAGGTCATATCTTCACCGGTCTGCTCACAAAAATGCCGGTGGATGGCGGGGGACTTGCTCTGCGCAATGGGGTTGCCAAATACTGCGTAAGAATCGCTCATGGGGTACCTATAGTTAAAACGAGCGGCAAAACTACCAGAGTTTTCTTACCGAACGTTTACTGAGTTCGTTATTGTTATTGCCGGGCCAGCCAGTCCTGTGGCGGCAGAAAGTCGCGGCTTAAGCGCACCTCAGGAGAATCTGGCTCGGGATGAAAGTCGTACTCCCAACGCACCAGTGGTGGCAGGGACATTAAGATAGATTCGGTGCGGCCGCCGGTTTGCAATCCGAACAGAGTACCGCGATCGTAGACCAAATTAAACTCTACATAACGCCCCCGGCGGTACAGCTGAAACTGACGCTCGCGCTCGGTGTAGGGGGTATCTTTGCGCCGAGCCAAAATAGGCCGGTAGGCATCGAGATAGCTGTCTCCCACCGAACGCATAAAAGCAAAGCTCTGCGTAAAACCTGGCTCGTTCAAATCATCGAAAAACAGGCCGCCCACTCCACGCGCCTCATTGCGGTGTTTGAGGTAGAAGTACTCATCGCACCAGTTTTTATAGCGCGGATAGACATCCTCCCCAAAAGGCGCACAGGCCTCAAAGGCCGTTTTGTGCCAGTGAACACAGTCCTCGACAAAGCCGTAATAAGGCGTCAAATCATAGCCGCCGCCAAACCACCAAACGGGGTCGGAACCTGCTTTTTCGGCAATAAAAAAGCGCACATTGGCATGGCTGGTGGGAGCATAGGGGTTATTCGGGTGAATCACCAGCGACACCCCCATGGCCTCAAAGGAGCGCCCGGCAAGCTCCGGCCGGTGAGCGGTGGCCGAAGCGGGCATGGCCTCACCCATCACATGGGAGAAGTTGACCCCGCCCTTTTCGATCACGGCGCCGTCAGCCAGTACCCGCGAGCGACCGCCACCACCTTCGGCGCGCTGCCAACTGTCCTCCACAAATACGCCGCCATCGAGCTCGGCAAGACCGCTGCAAATGCGCTCTTGCAGATCCATTAAATAGGCTTTGACAGCGTGTTTGTCGGGTGTGGTGGTCATGGGCTGCTCCGTGAAAGGCGGCTATTGTACCAGCTATGCACGAAGAGTTTTGCCTGTGGCCAAATCCCGTATCTTTGAAGGTTGGCGACGGCCACCGGTGCGGCCCGGGGCTATAGCGTCAAGCTGAGAGCCAAAATAGCGCCGCACCTGGGTTGCATCCCTGGCGGCGGGGCGAGCCTGAGGATTGGCGGAAGTACTGATAATGGGCCCACCAAAAGCCTGACACAAAGCCGCAGCCACTGGGTGGGCGGTAACGCGCAGCGCCACGGAGCTGTGCTTGCCGGTAACCCAACTGGATGCCAGGCCGCGATTGGGCACCAGCCAAGTGTTGGGGCCTGGCCAGCTCGCCAACAGGGTTTCGCGCTCGGGCGCCGAAAGCGTTGCCAACCAGGGCTCAACCTGATTTACATTCGCGGCGATAAGAATCAGGCCTTTTGCCGGCGCCCGGTGTTTAAGCTGTAGCAAGCGGGCAATAGCATCAGAGTTATGTGGGTCAGCGCCCAACCCCCAGACAGACTCCGTGGGATAGGCGATTACCCCACCGGCGCGCATCACCTGGGCGCAACGCTTGACCCCAATATGCTCAACCCAACCCTTCATACATCAACACCGCCCGGATTTATCTATCACGTCTCTTGCCAGTTACCGCTGCGACTCGACTGATAAAGTTGTTTTACCGAACCAGAAACGACTCGCCGCGGGGCGTGAAAGCGCGAAAATTAACCTAACTCGCGTCTTTAAACAAGCGCGGGGAACTTGACCCAAATCAAAACGCCTGGGCCGCAAAGGCGTAAATTAATACTCAGAGAGTGTGGCACATGCCACCAAATACAAGATTGCCTTTAACACAAAGAGGTACTAACCATGATTGACTCTGTACTGGTACTCAGCTTGGCCACTATTTTCGCCATTTTTGCCATCATGGGTTATTTGGCTTGGTACGCCTACCGCCATATTCGCGACGATAGCCGCGCCGCTCTCGCGGTCGCCAAAACATCTCACAAACGGCTGTAATAACTGCCGCGCTGAGCGACAACGCCCTCAAGCTCTAAGTCCAGCAGCGCGGCGGCCAACTCGCCCGCGTTTTTGCCACTGCGCTCGCACAAGTGATCCAGGGTGACCGGGTCATAGCCCATAAATCCCAGCAGCCAGTGCTCAGCTTCGGTGGGCGCCTGGGCAGCTAACTGCTCGTGCTTGTAGGCCAGTGCGCCATTCAGCTCAGCGATAATATCATCGGCACACTCCACCAGCTTGGCGCCGTTTTTGATCAACGCGTGGCAGCCGCGACTTAACGGATTATTAATAGAACCGGGCACAGCAAACACCTCGCGCTGATGCTCGACGGCGTAGCGTGCAGTGATTAACGAACCACTTTTCACCGCAGCCTCGACCACCATAGTCCCCAAACTCAAGCCGCTGATAATTCTGTTGCGCCGTGGGAAATTGGCGGCCTCGGATGCGGTGCCAGGCGCAAATTCTGTGACCAGCGCGCCACCACCTGCCACTATCTCTTCGGCCAGGGCGCGGTTGCGCGCCGGGTATAGGCGATCAATGCCCGTTCCCATAACCGCAAGGGTAATACCATCGCCCGCCAGGGCGCCGCGATGGGCACAGGCATCGACGCCTAACGCCAGACCACTTGTAATCGCAAAACCACCTGAGGCCAGACAGCGGGAAAATTCAAACGCCGTCTTGCTGCCACCGGCCGTAGGGTTGCGACTGCCTACCACGGCCAGCTGGGGCAATTCCAAGGCATTGAGATTTCCGCGTACATACAGCAGAGGCGGCGGCGCCGGTGTATCCGCCAACAGGGCCGGGTAATCTTCATCGTCGAGACTCAGCAGGCTAACTTCCGGGTGCTGCTCAAGCCAGCAGGCGAGATCTTCCGCCGCCCGCCAGTGCTCCTCACTATCGCGGTTCTGCAATGCCTTAATCTGCCGGCAGATATCGGCGCTTAAGCACTGCTCTAGGCGCTCGGCACTGGTATTTAAGACTGATTGAAGAGAGCCAAACTGGCTGTAAAGCTGTTTGATTTTGCTCGGGCCAAGACCCCGAACGCGGGAGAGAAGAAAGGCGGGAGTGAAAGCTTGCATAGTAACGTCCCTGTTAGCGCTCGCCCTTCCCTGGGCTTGTTTGGAGAATTACGGGTTGCGCAATAGATCGCCCACCGCCATGGGGCGAGTAGCCTCCATAACAATGGCAAAGCTGAGTTTTTCAAAAGTGCGGAACACCATCACCAGGCCGGCACGTTCGTCCATTAATTTGAGGGTATCGCCAGTAACACGATCTTCAATGGTCTCACCTCTAACAAAGGCCTCAAACACATTGCCCACCTGAACGCCATCGCGATCACCCTGATTGATGATCATGATGTCCATTTTACCAATTTGCGTAACACCGCCTTCTACAGCCAATACTTCGGCCTCGATCGGAAAGTCCGGTGCGCTGGGGTAGAAGATTGAATCTACCGAGCGCTCGACGTTAGGCAGCAGAATATCGCCTGCGCGCAGCTCCTCGTCCGAGCGGGTTACGTGCACACGAATAATTTCACCGTCGATTTTATCGATGCTGACGCCGCCAATACCCAGCGCGTGAATACCCAGAACTTCGTCGGTCTGCTCATCGACAAAAGTTTCGCCCTGGCGGAATACGTCGAAGTTGCCGATGCCATCGGGCACAGTGCCACGGGCGTAGGCGGTATCGCCTTTACCGGTGATCAAGCGCTTTTCCGAACCGCCCACAATATAGGGCACACCTTCTACCTCGTCGGGCATAACGATGCGCGAGCGAGACAGATAAGAGGCGATTTTGTCCAGAGATACCGCGGGAATAGCTTCTTCTATAGGTAGTACCCGCACGGTTGGCTCAAGCTTGGCATCGCCACCGGGTGTGAGTCTGACAGTGCGATCTACGGTTAGACGCGGCTGGCCGTCGATATAAACAAGACGCACCACATCGCCTGGGAAGATCAAGTGCGGGTTTTCGATTTCCGGGTTGGCGTGCCAAATCTCCGGCCACAACCACGGTGAATCGAGAAATGTTTCCGATATATCCCAGAGAGTATCCCCCTTCTCAACTACATACTCATCGGGTGAATCAGACTTGAAAGGCGACGAATCGGCCCAAGAAAAGACACTGGCGGCCGTTAACGCCAGAACAGCAAAAATCATTTTTTTCATAGAAACCGATCCTGTTTTTGTTCGGTCCTGAGCGGTTTAGCCGTTATAATAGCGCAACCGGCCGCGCTGTGCGACCGGTCTGCTATGAGTTCCACCCAGGTTAAATCCTGTACGATCATCATGTTAGCAGCGCTTGTTACCTTTTTACTAGAAGTTTGTCACAAAGCCTATGGCCCTACTTGAAATTCTTGAATTTCCCGACCCGCGTCTGCGCACCATCGCCAAGCCGGTAGAGACTGTGGACGACAGTGTCCGTGAGCTGATCGACAACATGTTTGAAACCATGTACGCCGCGCCGGGTATCGGTTTGGCGGCCACTCAGGTCAATGTCCACCGCCGTATTGTGGTCATGGACCTGTCGGAAGATCAGAGCGAACCGCGTGTCTTTATCAACCCCGAGGTCACCGTTCTTGGGGGAGACGAAGCCCCCTATGACGAGGGTTGCCTGTCGGTGCCCGGCTTCTATGAAAGTGTCGATCGCCCCACTCAAATTCGGGTTGAAGCGCTCGATCGCGACGGCAAGCCCTTCACCCTGGAGCCCGACGGCCTGCTGGCCGTATGCATTCAGCACGAGCTGGATCACCTCAACGGCAAGCTTTTTGTCGATTACCTGTCGCAAATGAAGCGCCAGCGGATTCGCAAAAAACTCGAAAAACTCCATCGCGCCCGGGCCTGACGCCCCGGCGCCCTCAGGCCCGGACACAGATTAATGACTGCTCCACTGCGAATCGTTTTCGCCGGCACCCCCGATTTTGCCGCTCACCACTTACAGGTACTGCTCGACGGCCCACACCAAGTCATCGCCTGCTACACCCAGCCCGACCGCCCCGCCGGTCGCGGTAAAAAGCTTAAACCTAGCCCGGTCAAAAGCCTCGCCGAGCAGGCAGGCATTGCGGTGTATCAACCGCATTCACTAAAAGACCCTGTCGCTCAGAGTGAGCTGGCAGCACTGGACGCCGATATAATGGTGGTGGTCGCCTACGGCTTATTGCTGCCTAAGGCGGTGTTAGAAACACCCAGACTCGGCTGTATTAATGTACACGCTTCGCTCCTACCGCGTTGGCGCGGCGCCGCCCCCATTCAGCGTGCCATCGAAGCTGGCGACCGTGAATCCGGCATTACCATTATGCAAATGGACGAGGGCTTGGACACCGGCGACATGCTGGTCACGGCCAGCTGTCCTATCACGGTCAGCGACACCGGCGGTAGCCTGCACGACAAATTGCTGAGCTTGGGTGGACCGGCGCTTGAGAAAGCTCTGGCCCAACTGGCGACCGATTCAGCGCTGCCGCAAACCCAGGAGGATTCGCTCTCCAATTACGCGCCCAAGATCAGTAAGGCCGAAGCGCAGATTAACTGGAGCGACAGCGCAGAAAATATCGACCGGAAAATTCGCGCCTTTAACCCCTTCCCGGTGGCCTTTACCCGCCACAGCGCCAAACCAGAGGCCGCCATTCGGCTATGGCAATGCGAGCTTGCACCAGCGGCGTCGGGCTCCCCAGGCACCATTATTGAGCTTGATGCCGATCGGATCACCGTGGCCTGCGGCACAGGCGGTATCGCTATAACTCAACTGCAAATGCCGGGCAAAAAGCCCATGGCGGTAGCCGACTTGCTGCGCGGCAATAGCGACCTGTTTAAGATTGGCGACCGATTCACAGGGCCGGAAGCTTGAAACCCCGGGTTGCATGCGCCCGCGCACTGGCCGAGCTGCTGCGCCAGCGCGGCTCGCTGGCAAGCAGCCTGCCCCAGTGGCAGGACAAGGTAGAACCGGCCGACCGCGCTTTGGTGCGCGAGCTTTGCTACGGCAGCATGCGCTACTACCCGCGCCTCAACACTATTGCAGAACAATTATTGGATAAGCCTCTGCGCGCCAAAGACAGCGATGTTCAGGCGCTGATTTTGCTGGGCTTGTATCAGCTGGATTACACCCGCATACCGGATCACGCCGCCATCGGTGAAACCGCAGGTGCCGCCAAGGCGCTAAAAAAGCCCTGGGCCACGGGGTTAGTTAACGGTGTGCTGCGCCGCTACCAGCGCGAGCGCGACGAGCTTACCGCCCGCCTGGCAGAGATCCCGGAATTTACCAGCGCCCACCCGCAGTGGTTACTTGATGCCTACCGCATCGCCTGGGGCTCTGCCACAGATCAGATAGTAAGTGCTAACAATGCTCATCCACCACTTACAATAAGGGTGAATACGGAGCAAACCTCTCGTGCCGACTATTTACGAATACTTGCCAAAGAGGAGTTTACAGCCAGCCCCACGCGCTTTAGCGACTGCGGTATCACCCTCCCACCCTGCGACCCGACAATGCTGCCAGGTTTTACCAGCGGACTGATCAGCGTGCAGGACGAGGCGACGCAATTTGCTGCCCCATTGCTGGAGCTACAACCCGGACAGAGAGTGCTCGACGCCTGCGCGGCGCCCGGCGGTAAAACCGGCCACATTCTGCAAAGCGAGCCCCAGCTCGGCGAAGTGGTGGCGCTTGATATAGAAGAGCGCCGTCTGGCAAAAGTAAAACAGAATCTGCAGCGCTTACAGCTAGACGCCCAGGTTCTTGCCGGTGATGCCGGCAAACCCGAACAGTGGTGGGACGGCCAACTTTTCGATCGAATTTTGCTGGATGCGCCTTGTTCGGCCACGGGCATTATTCGCCGCCAAAGCGATATCAAACTGCTGCGCAGCGCCGCCGATATCAACCGCCTGGTCCAGCTGCAAAGCCAGCTGCTGGATGCACTTTGGCCTCTGCTGAAACCCGGCGGTATCCTGGTCTATGCTACCTGCTCGGCACTGCCAGCCGAAAACAGCGAACAGGCCAGCGCCTTTTTGCAGCGCACCCACAACGCGCAAGAGATTGTTATTGACGCAGACTGGGGTATAGCGCAAAAGGCAGGCAGACAATTATTGCCACAGCAAGATGGCCACGACGGCTTCTATTACGCCAAGTTTAAAAAAGCAGAAAAATAGCCAAATGCCCGCCAAAGGCGGTAAAGTTTGCCAATCGTTGAGGACCAACCTGGCAGTATTATGAAGATTATTATTCTGGGTGCAGGACAAGTAGGCGCCAGCCTGGCTGAAAACCTCGCCGACGAATCCAACGACATCACCATGATTGACACCAACGACTCTCGCCTGCGCGAACTGCGCGATCGGCTGGATATCGGTGTGGTTAACGGTGAAGGATCGCACCCGGATGTGCTGGTGCAAGCCGGTGTGGAAGACGCGGATATGCTGGTAGCGGTGACCAACAACGATGAAATCAATATGGTCGCCTGCCAGGTGGCGCACAGTTTGTTTCGCACCCCCACCAAAATTGCCCGGGTGCGCGCCACGGCCTACCTCACCAACAACAAGCTGTTTGCCAACGAAGCAATCCCCATCGACGTGCTGATTAGCCCGGAACAGCTGGTCTCGGATTATATCCACCGCCTGATCGAAACCCCGGGCGCGCTGCAAGTGCTGGATTTTGCCGAGGGCAAAGTACAGCTGGTGGCGGTAAAAGCCTATCACGGCGGGCCCCTGGTGGGACAAGAACTGCGCTTTTTACGTGAGCATATGCCCGCCGTCGATACCCGGGTTGCCGCCATATACCGCCGCGGTCAGGCGATTATGCCCACCGGCGCCACGGTCATTGAAGCGGACGACGAAGTGTTTTTTCTCGCCGGAAAGAATGACATCCGCGCGGTCATCAGCGAATTGCGGCGTATGGAAACCGCCTATAAGCGAATCATTATTGCCGGCGGCGGCAATATCGGCATGCGCCTGGCGCGCAAGCTAGAGGGACGCTATAGCGTGCGGGTGATTGAACACAACAAGGCCCGCGCCGCACACCTGGCTGAGCACCTAGAGCGCGCCATTGTGCTGCAGGGCAGCGCCTCTGATCAGGACTTACTGAGCGAAGAAAACATTGAAGACACCGATGTGTTTCTCGCCCTAACCAATGACGACGAAGCCAATATCATGTCGTCAATGCTCGCTAAACGATTAGGCGCGCGCAAAGTGATGGCGCTGATTAACAACCCCGCCTATGTGGATTTGGTGCAGGGCGGCGATATCGACATTGCCATTTCCCCGCAAACCACCACCATCGGCAGCCTGCTCACCCACGTAAGACGCGGCGATATGGTCAGCGTTTACTCGCTGCGCCGCGGCGCCGCCGAGGCTATTGAACTGATTGCCCACGGCGATAAAAACTCATCCAAGGTGGTGGGGCGCGCGCTGGAGGACATCGACCTGCCCCAGGGCGCCAATATCGGTGCGATTGTGCGCGAGAAAGACTCGGGCAGTGAGGTCATCATTGCCCATGACGATGTAGTTGTTGAGAGCGGCGATCATGTGATTGTGTTTTTGCTCAATAAAAAACACATTCGCGATATCGAAAAACTGTTCCAGGTTGGGTTTACCTTTTTCTAGGGCTTACATCATGCACAGTGAAACAACGCCACCGGAGAGCCGATGCACTTTGCCGTAATCGCCAGGGTTTTGGGCACACTGCTGATGATGTTCAGTTTGACGCTGTTGCTTCCCATCAGTGTCAGCCTCTGGTTTAACGACCACAACTACATGACATTTCTATGGGGCTTCGCCCTGGCATTTGGTTCTGGGCTGGCTATCTGGGCGCCGGTTTATAAAAGCCGGGCGGATCTGCGCACCCGCGATGGCTTTTTGGTGACCGCCTTATTCTGGTTTGTACTGGGCACTTTCGGTGCCCTGCCACTGTATTTTTCCAATGGCCTAGAGCTTTCAGTTACCGACGCCATCTTTGAATCTATCTCGGGCCTTACCACCACCGGGGCAACGGTAATCACCGGGCTGGACACCCTGCCGCCCTCCATTTTATTTTACCGCCAGCAGCTACAGTGGCTGGGTGGTATTGGTATTATTGTTATCGCCGTAGCTATTTTACCCATGCTGGGTATTGGTGGTATGCAGCTGTACCGCGCCGAAGCCCCTGGCCCGGTAAAAGACAGCAAGCTCACGCCGCGCATTACTGAAACAGCCAAGGCATTGTTTACTACCTATCTGGTTTTTACCGCAGCCTGCGCCCTCAGCTACAAACTGGCGGGCATGAGCTGGTTCGAGGCCATTTGCCACGCCTTTTCCACCATTGCCAACGGCGGCTTCTCTACCCACGACGCCAGCATTCTGCACTATCAGTCGCCGGCCATTATGATGGTGTGCACCGTGTTTATGCTGATTGCGGCGGTCAACTTCGCCCTGCACTTTTTGGTCTGGCGAGAAAAATCCTTGCGCCACTATTTCCAAGATGCCGAATTGCGTTTTTATATCTCCTGCATGGTGGTCGGGGTATTAATTACCGTTGCCTATTTGGCCGGCTCGCAAACCTATTCGTTTAGCGACAGCTTTTATCTGGGCACATTTAATTTTGTCTCCACCATGACCACCGCGGGCTTTGCCTCCAACTACTCCAGCTTTCCCAGCTTTTTGCCCTATATGCTGTTTATTTTTGCTTTTGTGGGCGGCTGTGCCAGCTCAACCGGCGGCGGTATGAAGGCGATACGTGTGTTGCTGCTATACAAGCAAGGGGTGCGCGAAATCCATCGCCTCATCCATCCCAACGCCGTTATTTCGGTTAAAGTGGGTAAATTGACCGTGCCGGATCGGGTAGTGGAATCCGTATGGGGTTTTTTCGCTATGTACGTGGTCGCTTTCGCAGCCATGTTTCTGATGCTGATCGCCACCGGACTGGATTTACGCACATCTTTCTCGGCGGTGGGCGCCTGCATCACCAACCTAGGCCCAGGAATGGGAGAGGTCGCGGCACACTATGGCGATATAAACAGCCCGGCCAAGTGGGTGCTGTGTTTCGCCATGCTATTAGGACGACTGGAAGTCTTTACTTTACTGGTTCTGTTTAGTCCCGCATTTTGGCGTCGTTAATTTCTTTAAAACATAAAAACAAACTTTTTATATAGCCTGAAAATCATCGACTGATATTTCCCCGCAAAAAAGCCGTTTATTACGCCACAAATTAGAGAATAAGGTTATAACGTTCATACGTTTTTGTTATCTCTATGCTAGAGTTAACGGTCAATACCCCCGGTTGCTCGCTGTAAAAGCACTGTTCAATGGATACTGAAACTGCAATGGGTCGTGTGAAATTAGTCTCAGCTTTGTGTCGCTTTGTCGAAACCAGCCTCTGGCTTTTGGGCATTGCATTGCTCTGCGTGTGGGGCACCCAAATGCTGCGCCAAGGTCCGATGGCCGAACGGCAGACGGATTTATTTCTGGCCCGTGCCCAGGCGGCAAGCGCAACGACCACCGAAACTTCCGTATCGACAAACCCTCCTCTGACTGCCCCTGGGGATATTGATACCAGCCTGTGGAGCCCCAAACGCATCGAACAGTTCAGCGCCATCGCCCCTGCAAGTGACGATATCATCGCAGTACTGGAAATCGATACGCTGGGCCTGAGCGCACCCATTTTCACCGAGCCGACAGACCACAACTTAAACCGCGGCCTGGGCTGGCTGGATAAGACAGCGCCCGTTACCGGTGGCGGCAATATCGCTATCGCCGGACACAGAGACAGTTTCTTCCGGGTTCTTAAAGATATCGAAATTGGAGATCGCATTGATGTGACAACGCTTGAGGGAGAAAAAAGCTACACGGTCACTGAACTGCAAATCGTCTTGCCCTCAAATGTCAGTGTGCTCGCCCCCACCGAGCACAATCAGCTAACCCTGATTACCTGCTACCCGTTCTACCATGTTGGAAGTGCACCGGAGCGATTTATCGTAACGGCCACAGAAAACTCACCTGCAACACTTCATTAAAAAAGGAAATGACTATGAAGATCTCTACTTGTATCAAAACAGCCACTTTGGGAGTTGCACTTGTTGCCAGTTCAGCGGCAATGGCAAAGGAATGCTCGGAAATCGATTGGAAGCCCGGGGTACTCAACGAATACCCTGAAATTGCCGACGCCTGTATGGGTGTCGTGGAAATGAACGGTCGCGAATACGTAGAACTGGACGCCAAATATATACGCTCTGCGGGTGATCAGGTTCGTTTGCAGTTTAAACACCAAGACGGTAGCTACGGTGAAACCTATCAAACCAAAAACCTGCCACCGCACTTCCAGATTGATATTGACGGCCGCAAGCACAGCATTCACACGCTGACGCGCGACTCTACTCTGGAATTGTTTATCCCCACCGACCGCTTCGCCATTGTCGCCAGCGTTGACGATATGCCACACGAGCCAGAAGCAGTTGAGGAAGAAGTGGCTTACACCGCTCTGCCTTCTACCGCCTCGAATGTTACCCTCTACGCGTTATTGGGTTCACTGGCCTGTTCACTGGCACTGGGCCTGACCATTTTGCGCCGCAAAATGCGCATCTAAGTGGCCGTCGGCGGCCAGCTACTGGCCGCCGCCTTTTGCAATGATCGACTCACAGCAAGCCCCCTACCTGGAAATCCCTTCGCGTTCACTGAGCGCAAGCAAAGAATTTTTCACCCGCGTTTTTCACTGGAGCTTCACCGACTACGGCGCCGAGTACTGCGCCTTTGACTCCGGCTTTAACTTGGGCGGATTTTACTTATCCGCCACTGTGTCTAGCGGTGCTCAGAGCTCCTGCCTGATCGTGCTTTACAGTGAAAGCCTGGCGCAGACAGAAAAAGAAGTGATTGCTGCAGGCGGCACTATCTGCAGACCCACTTTCACCTTTCCCGGCGGCAGACGCTTCCACTTTACCGAGCCTGGAGGCAGCGAATTTGCTGTCTGGTCCGATCGCTAGCCTTCACCGTCGCAACGACCGCTCGGGCCTGATTTTTTGTCTCGCGTTATTGCTGACGTTTTTGGGTTCAGCCTGTCAACAGGCTGATACACCAAGTAACTTCGCGCAACTCTGGCGTAACCAGACGACAGAAATTCAGGTGCGCGGTAAGGGCGAAGTTACCCGCCTGCTGCCAGACGACACCAAAGGCTCGCAGCATCAACGCTTTATTATCCATGTTCGCGATGGCACTTCTTTATTGATTGTGCACAATATTGATATTGCACCGCGTATCGAAAACCTAGCGGTAAGTGATCCTGTGGAATTCTACGGCGAATACATCTGGAACCCTAAAGGCGGCTTGGTACACTGGACTCACAAGGATCCTCAAGCCCGCCACCCCCACGGCTGGATTATTCACGACGAAAAGAAGTACTGGTAAGTCGAAATTACACCAGTTTTGCAAAGCCTACAGCAATACTCTTAAATTCGACATTCTTTCGGCCAATATCACCGTTGTTTCGCTGGCACAAAACTTGATTTCTTATCAGTATTTGTGAAGGTGAATCCAGTGTCAGCGTTGTCCAGAAACTCAAAACGATTCGTCGCGGCTACAGCTGTGCTGGGGCTACTAGTGGTCGCTTTGTATCTGGCGATACCGGCCGCAGCCAAACACTACCTCAACAACTATGTTCTCAAAGATATGGGCCGCTACACCGGCACGGTGGAGAGCGTGCGGGTGCGGCTGTTTAAAGGCGCATATCAACTCAATAACTTAAATATTCATTTAAAAGAGAAATCTCCCCAAACGCCTTTTTACTACAGCGACAGTTTAGACATCAGTGTCAGCTGGTTAGCCCTGCGCCACGGCGAACTGCTGGTGGATGCAGCGTTAAACCAACCACGGTTAAACCTTCTGGATACTCGGTCCAATGACAATCAGCAAGTCGGTGAGGGAACCAACTGGCTGGCGGTGCTGGAAGAAATTCTACCCACCACGTTAAACCAGTTGGATATCAACAACGGCACCATTCATTTTGCCAATGAAGAAACAACTCCCAAGGTTGATATTGTACTTAGTGACATTAATGCCACAGTGTCCAACCTGACTAACGTCAAAGATCAAAGTGGCCGGCGAGTGGCCAATGCCGAACTAACAGCGAAATTATTTTCAGAGGTAGCGATTGAGGCCCATGCCGAATTCGATCCCTTTCAGCACGATGATTTTATGTTCGCTGCCAAAACAGACCCGATTGCGCTGCGCCAGCTAAACGATTTTTCTCAAGCCTATGGCAATATCGATTTTAAATCCGGGCAAATAGAGCTTTATACAGAAATTGAAGCCGAAGCCGGTAAGATGTCCGGTTATATCAAACCGCTAATGGAAGACGTGAATATCGCCAGCTGGCAACAAGACGTGATTTCTCAAGGGGACAATCCGTTTCAACTCACCTGGGAAAGTTTGATGGGCTTTCTCGGCCTGCTCTTCACCAACTTGGAAACTGATAAGCTGGCCACCGAAATTGAAATTGAAGGCACCTTGGACGATACCCGAGTCAGTTCTTGGCAGGCCGCCTGGGGAATCGTAAAAAACGCGTTTGTTGAAGCCGTCGAATCTCGCTTTAATGAAATAACTCCGCTGACCGAAGACTCATAACAAAGTCTTCGCGGCGAACTCCTGCATTACATAATCGACGCGCGCCTCCGCCGTACGGTAGTGTTTTTCTTTTAATTTTTCTATATGCCGCAAACGCGGCAACAAACCGAACCCATTGGCCACCTGAATGGCCAAGCCGGGGCGCGCGTTTAACTCCAACAATTCGGGACCACGGTTGGCATCCAACACCAAGTCGGCGCCTATATATCCGAGCCCCGTCATGTCGTAGCAGCGCGATGCAAGGCACAGCAAGCCACGCCAGTCGGGAACTCGAATCTCTTTCAAAGAACGTTTAGTATCCGGATGCTGGTAAACAGGTTTACCAAACTGCACCGCATTCAAACAACGCCCCGTGGCCAAATCCAGTCCCACTCCCACTGCGCCTTGGTGTAAATTAGCTTTACCATCCGAAGCGTGGGTGGCCAACCGCAACATCGCCATGACCGGAAAACCGCGAAATACCACCACGCGAATATCCGGTACCCCTTCAAACGAAAAGCCGTCAAAGCAATCATCAAATTCGATCAAGTCCTCAACGATCACTTCATCACTGACGCCGCCCAGCGAATATAAGCCAGCCAGGGTGTTACTCATATGACGGCGAATATCCTCCAGGGTAATTTTCGCTCCACTGGATTTGATAAAGTCGGCACCGTCGCGCTTGATGATTACCCAGATACCTTTTCCGCCAGAGCCTTTGGCAGGCTTGATAGCAAAGCCGGACAACTTATCTAGAGACTTTTCAATTTGCGAGATTTCGTGTTGTTCTTTCACCACAAAACGCAGTTGCGGTGTCGCCACCTGATACTCTTGCGCCAGCAGCTTTGTTTCCAGCTTATTATCCACTAACGGATACAGGCGCCGGTCGTTGTAGCGGCCAATAAAGTCCCGGTTGCGACAGTTCATACCCAGCATACCCAGGCGCCGCAGTTTGAAAGGGCTGATAAACATCAGTCAAACTGCTCCATGGAACGGAAACGTCGCAGCTCGGAGAGCTTATAACCCGTGTACTGCCCCATCATTAAAATCAATGCCAGGATAATCAAGTTTAATTCCGGAAAATTAAAACTGAGATGATTAACGACCGTTAGGCTCATCAACAAATAAGCGATTACCGCCACTAGCAAACTACCGCCACCCTGAATTAACACTTCATGGGCGCCCTCTTCCTCCCACAGAATACTCATACGCTCGATGGTCCAAGCAATAATAATCATAGGGAAGAATGTCACGGTAATACCCGCGTTTAACCCCATTTGATAACCCAGCAAACTCAAGATAGAAATCAGGAATATGACTAGCACTATCAAGGTGGCAATACGCGCGACCAATAATAAGTTTAAATAAGACAAGTAATTGCGCAGCAGCAAGCCAAACCCAACGATCAGAATAAAACTAATCAGGCCGGGCACGAGAGAGGTTTGCAAAAAAGCCAGCGAGATCAGAATAGGCATAAAGGTGCCAGCGGTTCTCAAACCGACAATCACCCGCATAAACACCACCACCAGCGCCCCTAAGGGCAACAAAAAAAGCAACTTGAACATGCTCTGCTCTTCAATGGGCAGACTGTAAACTCCAAGCATGCTAAAAATGTTGTCTTGAAACTGCACCTGCGACAGCGCCATAGCGGGAACGGTTTGCTTAATCATGGAAAAACTCAGACGCGAGTTCTGACCACCGATCACGTCCAGTTGAGCATTTTCCCCCCGCGACCAGAGCAATAGGTTTTCGGGCACACCTTGCTCGCCGGTGGTGGCATTAATCAGCAACCATCCCTCTTCTGTGTACAGCTCGACCATCGAGGTTAGGCTTTGCCGCCGCCGTGCATCTTCCAGGTACAAACCCAATGCCGTGCGCGCCGCCACGCCGGCCTGATTTAATAGTTTGACCAACAACTGAGAACGCTGTGGTTCGGCCACCAATAACAATTGCGCGTTCTGATCGGGGGAGTTGGGGCTGAGCAGTTTAATCAATTCGCGGGCGGTACTGGCCGGCGTGGTCGAGCGGGACAGAGCGCCGCGCAACAGTTCTCTGGCGGCAGTTGCCTCTGGCTCGTCCCAAAACACCTCCGCCACTTTGGGCGCTTCGGCATCCGTTGTCGCGCTATTTTGACCGGTGGGCAGATACTGGGCGTTATAGTAAAGCGTTTGCGGCCCGGCCACCTGACGACGGGTCCACTCCGCGCGCCGGTTTTGGTTATCATCCAATACCGCAAAGCCATAGCCGGGCGATGCCGCCTGCTCGCGAATTAAGCGAAACCCAGGTGCATCATCCGGCAAGTCGAGGCGCACGGTCGTCTGCCCGCCGGTGGCCATAAAGTCGATGCGCGCTTCTACCAGCCAAACCGGTTTTTGCTCACCTGGCAAAAAAGGTACTTCGGTGGTCGTGTGCCTTAGCCAAGCGGTCACCAAACCCGCCACGATCAGCAAAAGCACCATGGCGTAGAAGGGAATGCGCTGCATTTTCATTATTTAGCCCCTTGCGGTTCAGGCAAAGACGTCAGATTATCGCGGCTGACGTCGACCACCATTACATCGCGCAGCACCAGGCGACCCAGGCGCAACTCCTGAGTGTCGGACTTGCGCTCCGTCAAAATAAATTCGCCGTGCTGGGTGATGCTGCCAAGAGTGAAGCGCAAGCGAACCACCGGGCGCTGCTTATCACTGCCCGTGAGGCTTGCCTGGCGTACTACTTGGCGCTCCACTTCCTGCTCTTTGCCACTGTCAGCGACAAACAAAAAACGCACCCAGGCTTCGCCGTTGCGCTCAAAGGGTTGTAAGTCGCGCACCGGTAAAATGGCGGTGGCAATGCCGGTATCGATGCGCGCCTGGTTATCGATGGAGAGGTCTTCAAATCGCAGTTGCTCCAGCGCACCGACCATCTGCTTATCGGCCTGCTCTACGGCAGCGGTAACAGACTGGGGCTGGCTCACAGGAGGTGTGTAGCTTGGGTCCGGGCACCGTGCCGGCGCAGGCGCCAGGGTTTGAATTTGCTCGCGTGTGGCATTTAAGTCCGTTTGCAATTGCTGCATCCCCCCCGCCAGTTCTTGTTGCTGCAGTAGCAGCTGCTGGTGGTTGTGATCAGACACCATGGCGCACTGATTTACCGACTCTAAATCGGTGGTTTTAACCAAACGATAATGATTGCTGCAACCGCTAGTGACGATTACCAAGGTCGCCAAGAGCAACCCTTTAAACACTGACATTGTATTCACCTCAAGTTTGCCACAGCGACGATCTGGGGCCGCTTGGCTGCACAGATATTTGGCAACAAAAAGGTTCTTCCTGAACACCGTTGTCCACACCGCTGGCTAGCTGTAGGGCTCACCCGTTGAACGGCTTTTAAATCGTTTGTATTCCCACTGGTATTGACTGGGAGCCTGGCGCACCGCCTGCTCAACCGACAGGTTTAGTCCTTTGACGCCTCGCTCGGTTTGCTCGGCGTAGATTTCGCTATCGCAGGCGCTGAACACGACTTTAAAACCGCCGGCAATGCGTAGCGCATAGCACATTAAAACTTCACACTCGGTACTGCGCATCAAGCTGTGCACCAGTGTCATAGTCAGCGCCTGCTCACCAAAAAAAGGCGCTTCCAGACCACCATTGCCGGGGTCTGGCACCTGATCTGGCAATATGCCCACCATTTCCCCTTTGCGCAGGGCCTTGATCAATGAAGTCACGCCGCGTCTATTAGTGGGTGCCAGCTCCAGATGCGCCCGTTTGCGCGCCTGGCAGATGTATTCATCTAATGCGGAATCCCCCGGCGGCTGGTAGAGAATGGTCATCTTGCCGTGCAGCGCGATAATGCAGGGCAGCACCTCCCAGTCACCCAGGTGTGGGGTCAGCATAATCACACCCTTGCCCCGCTCAATGGAACGGCGCAACAGATCCGTGCCCTCGTACTCCAGCACTTTTTGCCGCAACCAACTGTCGCGCCGGCGCCAGATAACCGGGATCTCTGCCCCAGCTTTACCGGTTTCTATTAAACTTTTACGTACCAGAGCGTTTAGCTCAGCCTCAGGCATATTGGCGAAGCACAAACGCAGGTTAGTCTGAGTGACACGCCTGGCTCTAGAGTTAGTCAGCCAGAGCAACCACCCAATGGCGGCGCCCAGACTGCGGGCACACCACAGCGGCAGACAACCCACACCCTTTACCAGCGCCAGTACTACACGTTGTTTCAAGCGAAACTCCCGCCCATCACAAAAAGATGGTGAAGCTTACCGGAATTCTCGTGCCAGCGAAAAGCACATCGCCACAGTTTAGCGGCAAAAGGCCGCCAGTTTGCGCCTGTGCCATACCAATAGCCCTGTTGTGACGCTATAATTCGCCCCTTCGATTTTAAGCGGGCTCGCAAAGGGCCGTTCATATTTTGCACACACCGGAGGCCTTACCCTGTGTCTGATAGACCCAAAGCCGATGTAAGCACGTTTCAAGGGCTGATTCTTGCCCTGCAGGAATATTGGGCCCGCCAGGGCTGCGTGATTCTGCAACCACTGGATATGGAAGTGGGCGCGGGCACCTTTCACCCTGCTACCTTCCTGCGCGCCATCGGCCCCGAGACCTGGAACAGCGCTTACGTGCAACCATGCCGCCGACCCACCGACGGTCGCTATGGCGAAAACCCCAATCGCCTGCAGCACTACTATCAGTTTCAAGTGGTATTAAAACCCTCGCCGGACAATATCCAGGAGCTGTATCTGGGCTCGCTGCGCGAGCTGGGTATCGACACCAGTATTCATGACATCCGTTTTGTGGAAGACAACTGGGAGTCCCCCACCCTCGGCGCCTGGGGCTTGGGCTGGGAGGTCTGGTTAAACGGCATGGAAGTCACTCAATTTACCTACTTTCAGCAAGTGGGTGGGCTTGAATGCTACCCGGTGACGGGTGAGATCACCTACGGGCTTGAGCGTATCGCCATGTACCTGCAAGGTGTGGACTCTATTTTCGATTTGGTCTGGACCATCAGCCCCACCGGCGACAAAGTCACCTACGGCGATGTCTTTCACCAGAACGAAGTGGAAATGTCCCATTACAACTTTGAACAGGCGGATGTGGATTTTCTGTTTCAGACCTTTGATGTCTGTGAACGCGAAAGCCAGCGCCTGGTCGAGGCCAATCTGCCTCTGCCCGCCTATGAAATGGTGATGAAGGCCTCCCACGCGTTTAACCTATTGGATGCCCGCCACGCCATCTCGGTGACCGAGCGCCAGCGCTTTATTCTGCGTGTGCGCACCCTGGCCCGCGCCGTGGCCCAGGCCTATTTTGATACCCGTAAATCTCTGGGCTTCCCTCTGGCCGAGGAATCGCTGCGCCAGGAAGTTTTAGCCGCGGAGGAGCAATAACACATGTCTGCCGATTTTCTGTTTGAACTGGGCACCGAAGAGCTGCCCCCCGTCGCCCTTAAGTCTCTCAGCGCTGCGCTGCAAACTGGTGTAGAAGAAGGCCTGGAAAAAGCCGGATTGAATTACAGCGCAATCCAAAGCTACTGCGCGCCGCGCCGCCTGGCCTTTTTAATTAAAAGCCTGGAAGCAGCCACCCCGGTCAAAGAAGTGACCGTGTGGGGCCCGCCGGCCAAAATCGCGTTTGATGCTGAAGGTAAACCCAGCAAAGCCGCCGAAGCTTTTGCCAGCAAAAACGGATTGAGCGTCGATCAGCTCACCACTGAAAATGACGGCAAGGCTGACAAGTTAGTCGCACGCCAACAGGCCGGCGGCGAACAAGCCACAAATTTAATCGCCGGAATTATCAGCGACTCTCTGGCCAAGCTGCCCATTCCCAAGCGTATGCGCTGGGGCGCCTCGCGCACGGAATTTGTTCGCCCTGTACACTGGGTGGTCATGCTATATGGCTCAGAGGTGGTTGAAGGCGAAATCTTGGGCGTTAGCTCGGGCCGCAACTCTCGCGGTCATCGCTTCCATCACAACCAAGAAATTTCACTCGCTAACGCTTGCGATTACGTAGAAGCATTACGCCAGGCCTATGTGCTGGTGGATCGCGCCGAGCGCCAGGCGTTGATTATCGAGCAGGTCAACCGCGAAGCCTCGGCCATTAGCGGCACCGCGGTGATCGATGAAGACCTGTTGGACGAAGTGACTGCACTGGTGGAGTGGCCAGTGGCCCTCACCGGTAAATTTGAAGAGCGCTTCCTGCAGGTACCCGCCGAGGCTTTGATCTCCTCGATGGCCGAACACCAGAAATACTTTCACGTGGTAGATGGCGAAGGCAATCTCAAGCCCAACTTTATTACCCTTGCGAATATCGAGTCCAAAGATCCAGCGCAAGTGATCGACGGCAACGAGCGGGTGATTCGCCCGCGCTTGTCTGACGCCGCATTCTTCTTTGAAACCGATAAGAAGCACAGCCTGGAAAGCCAGCGCGAGCGCTTAAAAAGTATCGTGTTCCAGGCCAAGCTGGGCAGCATTTTCGACAAAACAGAGCGCATCGCGCAGCTGGCCTCCAGGATCGCCGAACAACTCGGTGGCGATGCCGCTAAGGCGCGCCGCGCCGGCGAGTTATCCAAGGCGGATCTGGTAACCGAAATGGTGCTGGAATTCGACAAAATGCAAGGTATTGCTGGCTACTACTACGCCCTCAATGATGGTGAAGACGCCGAGGTCGCCCAGGCTCTGACCGAGCAGTACTTACCTAAGTTTGCCGGTGACAAGCTGCCGCAAACGCAAACCGGCACCCTGATCGCCCTCGCCGATCGTCTGGACACCATCAGCGGAATTTTCGGTATCGGCCAGAAGCCCACCGGCTCTAAAGACCCCTTTGGCCTGCGCCGGGCCAGCCTGGGCGCTCTGCGCCTGATGGTTGAGCAAGACATCAACCTGGACTTGCGCATGCTGCTGGAACAGGCGGTGGCAGCCCACGGAGAAAATATAAAAGATCCCGCCGCTACCGTGAACGATGCCCTGGCGTATATGTTGGAGCGCTTTCGCGCCTGGTACGAAGAAGACCAGATCGCCACCGAGATGTACCTGGCAGTGGCCGCAAAAGAGCTGTCCCATCCGCTGGATATTAATGCCCGCGTCCTGGCGGTTGACGCCTTTGCCCGTATGAGCGAGGCCCAGGCACTCGCTGCAGCCAATAAGCGCGTTTCGAATATTCTGGGCAAGCTCGATAGTGCCCCGAGCGAACAAGTCAACGAATCACTACTGCAAGAGCCTGCGGAGAAACAGCTGGCCGAGGCCGTAGCCCACAAGGCCGAAAGCGTTGCGCCTTTATTTGCCGAGCGCCGGTATGCCGATGCTCTGGCAACGCTCGCCAGCTTGCGTGAACCTGTTGACACCTTTTTTGATCAGGTGATGGTAATGGCCGATGACGAAGCGCTGAAAAACAATCGTCTGGCACTGCTGGCGAAGCTGCGTGGATTGTTTTTGCAAGTCGCCGACATTTCCTTATTGGCACCCACCAAAGGCTAAGGGCACTTTATGCAACTGGTTATTCTCGACCGCGACGGCGTTATCAATCACGACAGTGATGACTATGTGCGCTCGGCCGAGCAGTGGACCCCGATTGAAGGCAGCATTGAGGCCATTGCCCGTTTGTCTCAAGCGGGTTTCACCGTGGTGGTGGCCACCAATCAGTCCGGGTTGGCCCGGGGGCTGTTTGATCTGGATGATCTGGAAGCCATGCACGCTAAACTGACCGAACTGGTCGAGGCCGCCGGGGGCCAGTTAGGGGCTATTTTTTACTGCCCCCACGGCCCGGATGATGAATGCAAGTGCCGCAAACCTCTGCCAGGGCTCATTGATGCCATTGAGGCGGAGTTTAATACCAGTGCGCAGGATGTGCCTTTTATCGGCGACAGCATGCGCGATTTAGAAGCTGGCGCCGCCAAAGGCTGCCGCCTCATGCTGGTAACAACCGGTAAAGGCGAAACCACCTTGAACAAGCTCCGCCAAGCCGACGATGCGTATTACCTTGATGAGCGAGACGTCGAGGTATTCGCCAATCTTGCTCAAGCTGTGGATACGCTCACCTCATAAGGATCTTGCCTTTGCTTTACCTTCGCACCACATTGTTCAACATCGGCTACTACTCTACCGGCGTTTTTTTTGGCTGCTTAGCGATCTTAATTTGGCCTCTCATGCCTTACTCATGGCGCTGGCGAATCATTACCTGCTGGAACCGGTTTGTAATGTTATGGCTGCGTGTGACCTGCAATATTCGCTTTAAAGTCATCGATCAGCGCAGCAAGGCAGAACACCCTGTGGTAGTGATGGCCAAACACCAAAGCACTTGGGAAACCATGTTTTTGCAATATTACATGGCGCCTATCAGTACCATCTTAAAAAAAGAGCTGATGCGCATTCCGTTTTTCGGTTGGGGCTTAGCCACACTCAAACCCATCGCGATTGACCGCAGTAATCGTATGCAGGCCCTGAAGGATGTTAAAAGCAAAGGTATTGAGCGTTTGCGTGAAGGTGTAAGCGTACTCATTTTCCCCGAGGGCACCCGCATGCCTCTGGGTAAAGTGGGCACCTATTATAAGAGTGGGCCAGATATCGCCTGTGGTGCCGGTGTACCTGTGGTGCCGGTTGCGCACAATGCCGCCGAGTGCTGGCCGCATAAACACTACTTAAAGTATCCGGGCACTATTACCGTGATTATTGGCGAGGCAATCAACACTGAGGGCCGGGACCGCAAAAGTCTGACGGAAGAAGTCAAAATCTGGACCGAGCAACAAATTGCCGCGCTACCTTTGGCCCGCGATGACGGCATTTACAGCCCACTGCAAAAAGACAAACCCGACGCCAGCTAAAGAGTGGGCACCTGCGCTTGATTGTTGATTGATTGCCATTTGGGGTAATCGTCTTCAATTAAATCCAAAGGCCAATCACCTGTCTCCTGTGGGTGCTCCAGCCACTGAGTGGTCGCACTCATACTGGCGCAGGCCAGCTGCGGCTCCGAGGTTTCCAACACATAACGCTCTGCCCAGAGAGGCTCTGCAGGCAAGTTGCTCTGGGAGCGCGGCAAGCGCAAGTCCCCCTCGGCAAATTCAGCCCGGTAGCGAGTCTGCCAGCGCTGTAAGGTATTGTTGATAAACCAATCGTGAGCACCCCGAACCGCGCGCTTTACCTCCGCTGGCGGACGTTTGATACGCATCAGGTAGCGGCTGATTGCCACACTTAGGGGCGTATTCAAACTGGGCAAATACTCATCACTTGCGGGCGCCGGAAGGTTCGTCTCCAGCTCATAGGCGCTAGCCCATATACTGGCGCGGCTGTTGTGGGCCTGCTGCAGGCGCAACAGCAAGGCATCGCCTTTGCGCACCGCATCGGCCGCTTCGCGGCGAGTCTCAAATGAAATATAGCCATAGGGCATACTGCCGGAGGCGATTTTGCGCAAGAATATCAGCGCATCCAAGGTCACTTGGGTATCTACCCGGGCTCGCGCGACTTCCAGTTTGGTACTGGCCACAGCGCGCTCGGTCCAGCCGCCATTGTATAGCTGGGCGCTTATGGTTAAACGCAGCGCGCGGCGCGCGGCGTTGCGATAGCGCACATCGCCGGTTTGCAAATACACATGGGACAAATAGTAAATTTGCGGAAACACATTATGATCCACAAAGCTGGCGTCGGAGGCGTTCTGGTCTTTAAGAAAGCGCAGTTTTTCATCGCCGCTTAATGGGCGAAAGGGGTTGGTATGCGCGGGCCAACCACCGTTGTTTCGCTGCATCAGTAACAGGTTATCGGCGATGGCGAGAATTTGATTGGTATCATACTGATCGATTTTACGATCGGGGTGATGGCTGTTCCAGCGTTCTAGAGAATCGGCAAAACCCTCTGTCAAAATCGGCCGGTAAATCGGCTTTTCGTGGGCGCACGCGCTCAGCAGTAACGCAACTATAAGTGCGGGCAAGCTGGGTGCAACGGGCTTTATCAATCTCATAACGTCAGTCTGGCGGAACGGACGGCGTATTGTAACCCACAGTGGGCGCCAGAGCTAAAGTTTAACCTGGGGCGCTCGCCTATAGCTCCCGCTCGGTGACGGTGCGGTTACGACCTAAATTTTTGGCTCGGTAAAGACAGGTGTCAGCTCTGGCAAACACCTGGGGAAAGGTTTCATCACGCCGCATACTGACTACACCGACACTGACGGATATTTGCGTCTTGCTGTCTGCAAACCACAACCTGTTGTGCACCCGCATACGGATTTTTTCGCTGAGGCTGAAGGCTTGCTCTAAATTAGCGTGCGGACAAATAAGTAAAAACTCCTCACCCCCCCAACGAGCGAGTACGTCGGTGGCGCGCACACTGTCTTGCAACAACTGGCTTACTTCGAAAATAACTCTGTCGCCTTCGACGTGACCATAGTGGTCGTTAATTGTCTTAAAATAATCTATATCAAGGAGTAAAAGCGCAATCTGATTATCGGGTGTTTTATCCATCCTTTCGAACGCCAATTCCAGTCCCATTCGATTCAGTAACCCTGTCAAACTATCCCGCTCTGACAGCTGTTTGAGTTCGCGCGCGTGCTCGCGCAACTCTCTGTGTTTATTGGCCAGGACATTAAACTGCACTTGCTTGCCATGGGCTTGATGCTTCCAGTGAAAAGAACGCGTTACGCCATAGGCGGTGAGACCCAACATCCACAGTAAAAGAATACCCAGGTACCAGCGCTCGGCACTCACCCATTCACCCAACGCGACTATCTCGTTAACCACCACCTCGTGACTACCCGGCCCCAGGTTATTGCGCAGATCCACCCCTAACAGAATAATATTGTCAAAGCTCGGAAGAGTTAACGGTCTCGGCATATCCCGGTTAACCAGCCACCACTCGGAAACCGCAAATTCAGAAAAGTTGACTTGTATCGGCCGCTGCAAGTCACCGCGGCGTAGAGTCACAACTATATGCTGGGCCGAATTTATATCACCGGGTTTGGCGTATCTTGGATCGAAGTTGCGCAGGATAATCGACAGCCGTGGCTGTGTGCTTTTAACATCTATATCGAGATACAAACTATCGTAGGCCGCCAGATTTAATCCGTGGGCAGGATCATCGGCTTGCGGCAAAAGCTCCAGGCTCATACCACAATAGGTGGAAGGCTTTGCCGGATCATAACGGCTACAGCGAAACGCCAGACCGGAATCATTAAGCCAGGCGCCCTGGGTGCCGCCGCCCTCTACCTGGTCGTAGTATAGATAAGTGGTGCGCTCGGGCGATGCTAACAGGTCCAATTGTCTCGCCGGTAAATAGGGGTGCGCCGCGATGGCAATAGCGGTAAGCAGAAGCGCCAGTAATAGCCCGGTATATCCACCTTTTAGCCGTATCGCCACGCACGCCCCTCACTGAATAGCTGCAACTGACAGTCTAGCAGCAAACGTGGCGCAAAATACAACATTTTGACTAATTAGTCGCTCGGCTCTTCCAGTGTTTGTGCAAGCACAGTGCAGTTTCGGCCCAGCTCTTTGGCTTTGTAAAGCGCACGATCGGCGCGCGCTAAAGCCGCTGAAAATTCAGCTCCGGGCGCTAGCTCATCCACGCCGATGCTGACACTCACAGCTAGTTTTTTTTCGGCAAATACCGGACTATCAAACACCTGGTTACGGATTCTCTCCGCCAAGGCTAAAGCCTCCTGTGCGGGGGTTGCCGGCAGCACCAGAACAAACTCCTCACCACCCCAACGGGCGACAATATCACTGGCACGTCCCTGGGACTTGAGGATCTCGGCGACCTGCACAATTACCTGATCGCCCTCCAGGTGGCCTCGGCGATCATTAATGCGTTTAAAATGGTCAATATCTACCAGCAGTAATGCACAAGGCCGATTAGCTGTCAGCGGCCCCTCCAACGCCTTGGTCAATCCATACCGATTTAATAATCCGGACAGGCCGTCACGCTGACTCAGGTCGCTCAGCACTCGAGCCTCATCGTGTAACTGTCGATGACGTTGATGTAAATCGGAATACTGACTGCGAACCTGCAGAGTTTGTTGGCGCTGGTAAAGCATTTTTAAGGACAGAACACCAATCGCGCCCCCCAGCCAAATAATCAGCAAACCCAGGTACCATGCTTCGGCATCAATCCACGGACCCAAGAGTACGATTCGATTAAGAGTTACCTCGTGATCCCCGGGCTCTAGGTCACCTCCTAGGTTCATTCCCACTATTGTGATATTGGTAAACTCTGGACTGCGGTATTCGCGCGCTAGATTTCGCCCCGATAACCACCACTCGGCTAAGCGAAACTCATTAAAGTTGACCACCACACGAGGTGCAAGATCGTTAGGTTGAAGAATAAAGTGAATGTACTGGGCGCTGTTGCCGTCTTCAACGGTTGAATAAGCCGGATTAAAGTTGCGCAGAAAAACAGTTATTTCAGGTGAGGTGCTTTGTAAATCCAATTCAAAAGCGAGACTGGTGTAGCCGGAAAAATCCTCTCCCGAGGTAAAGTCATCGTCACTTAGTGACAAATTAAAGCCGCAATAGATTGAGGGAAGTGACTCGTCTCGGCTACAGCGCCAGTGATTTTTCTCAAAGTTTACCCACTGTACGCGGTTACCGCCGCCAGCATCCTGATCGTCATAAATAAACCGAGTGGCATTATCATTCGGTAATAATACTTTTTCTCGCGGGGGCAACAATTCAGGCAAGACAACTAATACCACTGTGATAAGCAGCAAAACAAGTAAAGTTACTCGACCGAATTTTAGTTGTTTTGGGGCGGCTGTATTCAATATGAACTACCTGGCAGGCATCTTCCGTCTTATGTAAAGGAAGGTTAGCACAGGAACGCCGGCATGCCTTTATTAGGAGGCTTTTGTTAACTTCCCGACATCAAGTTGTAGCCCGCAACGATTAATACCATTGATTAAGGCTTTCAGCGCTGCAGCAACAATACTGCTATCTCGCCCTACTCCGAATACTGGGTCGGAATCATTTACCCGCAGCTCAATGTACCCCACAGCTTCGCCCGCAGCGCCACCACCTTTAACAGCGTGCTCGTGATAATCGACCACACTTACCTCTCCTACCAGAGGTTGCAAGGCGTTCACTGCAGCGGCAACCGGGCCAGCACCATTGCCGGTTAAGCGACACTCCTTACCGTGAATGCTGACATCAACGGACAGCGTCACCTCCTGATCGCGGCTGTGTTGCTCATTGTGCCGGTATGCCAGGTCACCGGCATCGTCCAGGTACTCGCGCTCAAAAAGTTCGAAAATTGTTGCGCTATCTGCCTCTTTGCCACTGGCGTCGGTGTGTTGCTGTACCAAGCGGCTAAACTCAATTTGCAACCGCCGAGGGATATCCAGGCCGTATTCCTGTGCCAACAAAAAGGCGATACCGCCCTTACCTGACTGGCTGTTGACCCGCACTACCGATTCATAACTGCGACCCAAATCCGCCGGATCAATCGGCAAATAAGGCACCCGCCAGGGTTCGTCTGCCTGCTGTACAGCAAAGCCTTTTTTGATCGCATCCTGGTGGGAACCGGAAAAGGCGGTAAACACCAGCTCGCCAGCGTAGGGGTGGCGCGGATGCACCGGCAACTTATTGCATTGCTCAACCAGCTGGCGCACCTGATCAATCTGACTGAAATCCACACCCGGATGAATACCCTGGGTATAAAGGTTGAGTGCCAGAGTCACCAAATCCACATTACCAGTGCGCTCGCCATTGCCAAATAAACAGCCTTCAACCCGATCTGCACCAGCCATTACCGCAAGCTCTGCGGCCGCTACGGCCGTGCCCCGATCATTGTGCGGATGCACACTCAAGACAATGGCCTCGCGTCGCTCCAGGTTGCGATGCATCCACTCTATCTGGTCAGCGTAGGTATTGGGGGTCGACATCTCGACCGTTGCCGGCAAATTTACAATCATCTTGCGCTCTGCCGAGGGCTGCCAAACGGCACTGACGGCATCGACCACTTCTTTGGCAAAGGCAAGCTCGGTACCAGAGAACACCTCAGGCGAATACTGATACACCCATTCGGTATCTGGGTATCTGGCAACGGCCTCCTTCACCCACTGTGTACCCTGCTCGGCCATAGCTTTCACTCCGGCCTTGTCAGTGCGATACACAATTTCACGAAAATCCGGTGCGGTGGGGTTGTACATATGTACGATAGCGCGATGCACACCCTGCAAAGACTCTACAGTGCGATCGATTAGCTCTTTGCGAGCCTGAGTCAACACCTCAATGGTGACGTCCTTGGGTATGTGGTTCTCTTCGATTAACAGACGGACAAAATCAAAGTCCGTTTGCGATGCCGAGGGAAACCCCACCTCGATTTCTTTAAATCCCATTTGCACCAACGCCAGAAAGAACTTCAACTTAGTTGCCACGGACATAGGATCAATCAGCGCCTGGTTACCATCGCGCAGGTCGGTACTCATCCAGATAGGCGCGCATTCAATGGTGTTACCAGGCCACTGGCGATCGGGAAGATCGATCGGTGCAAACCGGCGATATTTGCTCTGTGGTTGATCTAACATCTGATTCTCCTGGCCCTCATGGGCTTTTGCTTAAGATAGCGGAGCGGTGCGAATTTATGACCCTGAGGATCACCCAAAGTATTCACCACCGAGCTTTTGGCTCTGCCGGATTGGGCTGGGGTATACCTGCACCGGCCTCCTGATGTGATCAGTATAGAAAAGACCCCTTGGCAGTCGATTGCGAAAACCCGGTTTTATTTACATTAATTAGCATAATGTTGCGCTACCATGCTCATGTGTAGAATTTTGAGAAGGATGGAAGTGTGGCAACGCAACTTGACCGCTACGACGGCATGATTCTGGAACGCCTGCAACGCGATGGGCGTATCTCTAACCAGGAGCTGGCCGATGCCATTAGCCTGTCTCCGTCTCCGTGCCTGCGACGTGTGCGCCAGCTGGAAGAAGAGGGTTTGATCGATGGTTATGTCGCGCTATTGAACGCACGCAAACTAGGGCTAAATTTAACCGCGTTTATCCATATCAGTATGGATAAACACACCCCAGAGCGATTTGAAAACTTTGAGCGCACCATCGCCGGTTACCCCGAGGTGTTGGAGTGCCACCTGATTACCGGACAAACTGCCGATTACTTGTTAAAAGTAATTGTCGAAGACATGGATGCCTTCCAACAGTTTCTGCTCGGCAAACTGACTCGCACCGAAGGAGTGACCGGTGTACAGTCCTCGTTCGTACTCAAGTCTCCCATACGCACCACAGCTTTACCGATACAACATAAAGCATAACAATCACTTTAAATGACACTATGAAATCAGTTAATGCTCTGCTACCTCTGATCCTCGCTTTGCTAACGGGAATCAGCCTCCAGGCGACGGCTATGGAACCGAAACTCGAGCGCATCAGCTATACCAGCAGCGTCGACCAAAAAGAGAGAGACTTTTTTCTCTATCTGCCCAGCGGCTATGACGATAAAGCGGATAAGAAATGGCCCGTTATTCTGTTTTTACACGGCAACGGTGAACGGGGCAATGGCAAAGACGAACTAGACTATGTGCTGCTACACGGGCCGCTTTACGAAGCCTGGATACAAAAGAAAGACCTGCCGTTTATCATTATTTCGCCGCAGCTACACATGTTCGATATGGACAAACGCGGCATCAGCTATATCGATAATCGCTCAGCTTCACAGATTCCCGAACGACAAACCGAAGGCGTGCCACCGCGCGACCCGCACTTCGCTACCCCACGACCTATGTCCGGCGTCGCCACCCATGATGATATGAGCGAAATACCTGCGCTATTACCAGAGGGATGGGACAAGGTAGAAAAAGACTTGTTACACATCGTAAGCCATGTGCAAAAGAACTTTAACACTGATAAAAACCGCCTGTACTTAACCGGCTTGAGCTACGGCGGCTTTGGTACTTGGTGGCTGGCAAGCCAGCATCCGGAGATGTTTGCCGCAATCGCTCCGGTGGTAGGGTGGGGTCATCCCTCATACATCGCCCCGATAGCCAAGCACCAAATTCCCGTCTGGCAATTCGCCGGAGGCCGGGATCACACTGTACCCATCCAATATTTCTACCCTGGGTTAAACCGTCTTGAGCAACTGGGCCACCCAAGGGTGAGGTTCACCACACACGAGGATATGGGACACGATGCCTGGCGACGCGTGTACCGCAGCGATGATTTCTATCAGTGGCTATTAAACCAAAGTCGCTAAGCCAACGCGTTCTATAAGCGCCCGTACCACGGGCGTATTTTCACCATAACTCCCCTCACCAGCGACTACCAGTCACCCCATCTCTACCCGCCCCAATTATGGAAAGCGGCTCTTTAGTAAACTCCTATCCCTTGCTAGTGGTTAAATAATGTCGCTTTACGCGCTATATTGTGCAAGACGCTTATATTTACCCCCGCCCAAGTCCATTGACGAGGCCAGCTTGATGCCACTGGCGAAAATGACGCAAAACCTAAGCATAGAGCTCAACCTGCTACGCCGGCGGGCGGCCTATATTTGCGTTCTGGTTATAATATTGGTGTTTACGGCAGAACTGATTCTGGAAAAGTACTTCAAAGAAGCCGACTATCAAAATAAACAACTACAGGTTACCCAGCAATTAACGGGCTTAACATCAAAACTAAGTGGCTTAATCAACAGTAACCTATTTCTACTCAGTGGCTTGTCAGCCCACATTGGCATGAAGCCCGACATAACCCAAGCCGAGTTTGAAGCCTACGCCAGCAGCATTTTTCGCCAGGAACCCCTGTTGGTAAACATGGCCGCCGCAAGGGATCTGGTTATTACTCATATTTATCCCCTCAAGCAAAACCTTGCCGCTTTGGGTCTAAATTATCGACTTACAGAAAAACAGTGGAATGCCGTTAAAATTCTTGATACGCGTGGAGAAATGGTGGTGGCGGGCCCACTGGACATGGTACAGGGCGGCGAGGCCATTATCGGTCGGGTAACAGTATTTACCGCAGACGATAAGTTTTGGGGCATAACGTCAGCCCCTATTTTAACTCGAAAGCTATACCAGGCAGCAGGACTGCTACAGGACAATCTCACCATTGAGGTTGCCATTCGCGGCAAAGATGGTCGCGGCATCAACGGCGAAGTCTTTTACGGTAACGCCACACTGTTTACCGACCAGCGCAGCATCACGACCACCCTGGACGTGGGAACAACAGGTAGCTGGCAACTGGCCGCCCAACCGCGCGATGGATGGCAAGATGCATCGGGTACTATTTGGTTATTGCGTATTTCATTTATTATTCTCGCCTTACTGCTTACCATTATTGTTAGTTATCGCTACCGACAATTCTATAACGAGAAAAATTTTCGCCAGACCCTGCAAAAAAACCAAGCCCTGCTTGAGGAAGTGAGTAAAATAGCACTAGTTGGTGGCTGGCAGATAACCCCGGAAAAACGCACTTTTCGCTTTACTCTGTGGAACGAACAAACCGCTAAAATATTCGGTCTACAAACGGATAGCCAACACCCACTGACAGAGGAAGTACTTTGCCAGTTTGATAAACCGCAAGCCAATCACTTACGCTCCTGTATTACTAATGCCACTCTAGGTCATACGTTCGACACTGAACTGCAAGTATCCGCAAAAAGTGACCGCTGGATTCGCATTATCGGAAAGCCGATAGCAAACACCGAACCACCGTTTTCAGTGCTTGGATCCGTGCAAGACATAACCGAGCGAAAACGGTTTACTGATAAAATTCAGCATCAAGCCATTTACGATCAATTAACCGGTTTACCCAACCGTTTGCTGTTTAACAATCGCCTTAAAAAGTCCATTGTCAAATGTCGGCGTGAGAATAAAAAACTAGCTGTACTTTTTATCGATCTCGATCACTTTAAACCGGTCAATGATAACCTGGGACACAGCGCCGGAGACTTTCTGTTAAAAGAGGTGGGAAATAGGATCCGAAACTGTATTCGAGAATCTGACACAGTAGCCAGATACAGTGGTGATGAATTTATCGTAATACTCAACGATATCAAGGAAACTAAAATACCCGTTAGCATTTCACAAAACATAATCGACTCGATTAGCAAAACCTTCACTATTAATAAAAATAAAGTTTACTGTGGAGCCAGCATCGGTATTTCGGTCTTCCCCGACGATGGAGACAGCGTTGAAGAGCTAGTCTCTAATGCAGACCAAGCCATGTACGAGGTAAAAAGAAGCGGCCGAAATGGCTGGCAGTTTTTCACCAAGGCAATGCAGGTCGTCTCCGAAAAACGACACTTGCTCAGAAACAAATTAGTAACAGCCGTTCACAACAATGAGTTCAGCGTGGTTTATCAGCCAATAGTTGACTTAACCGACAATAAAATAAAAAAATGCGAAGCACTGGTCAGATGGCAGCACAATGGACAGTTTATTCCCACGGACGAGTTCATTAGTCTTGCGGAAGAAACCGGCCGCATAAACGAAATTGATCGATTCGTTCTGAAAACAGCCAGTGAGCATATATCCTCCTTATCAAAAACCTATTCTTATCCGATTGAGCTATCTATTAATGTCTCTCCGCGGGTGTTTTCCAGTAAAGATAACGCGCTAGATCAGTGGCTGACGATATTAAGTCGAGCATCAGAGCATATGGCTATTACGGTGGAAATCACTGAACGCCTTCTGATCGAAGAGTCAGACAGAATCATGTGGGTTCTTACCAAACTGAAGGCCTTAGGAATTGCGATAGCCATTGACGATTTTGGAACTGGTTATTCTTCGCTGAGCTATCTGACAAAATTTCCTATTGATATTATTAAAATTGATCAATCATTTGTCAGAAAACTGGGAGAGGAACCCGTCCCTGAAGCACTCATTGAAACTATGATCACATTATCACACAAACTGGATTTAGAGATCGTTGCAGAAGGCATAGAAACACTGGAACAATTGACTATGCTAAAAAAATGGAACTGCGATTATGGTCAAGGCTATTATTTTGACAAACCCCTATCAGCGGTTGATTTTGAGCAAAGAATCCACAGAACCTTGGTTGATGATCAGTAATCTAACGTGATCTTCTGCACAACAAACACCACTGAAATTATTTTCTGTTGATTTCCTACCGCTATAACTTATTATCAGCCTCCAAAATAATAATCAAATAAGCCTGATAGATGGTCTCCATTAACACCCGCAGGGTTTAAGGATAAGACCATGCAATTTTTTAAATTAACAATAATCATTAGCTGTATTTTCTGCTCTGTATCGGGGTTTGCAAAAACACCAATTGAACAAAAAATCATACAAGAGGTTCTTACACCTCAGTTTAATCTTCACCGTGCCAGTACGTCATCCGGTGAGTTGATTCCTGCACATCAGTTCGATGATGCGCAGGTTTGTGGTGCCTGCCATACTGAAATTTTTCGAGAATGGCGCTCTTCAATGATGTCCCATGCCTGGGACGATCCCATTTATCGGGCGTTGCTCGCTCGCGCAAGCAAAGCTACAAACGGAAAGCTAGATAATTTTTGTACGGGTTGCCATACGCCGACGGGATTGGTATCGGGATCAGTTTCTACATTAGACAATCAAACACCACCAGATATTAAAAACCCTGAAACTGATATGCCTGGTGTCGACTGTGAGTCCTGCCATAATATTAGTGCCCTAAGCGGCTTGGATAATGGCGCTTACATAATGAATAGTAGCGCAGGAGCTAAGATTAAATTCGGCCCCAGGCGCGACGCCGAGTCCCCCTATCATCAGACAGCCTACTCCTCTGTACATACCGACTCTGCCATGTGTGCAAGCTGTCATAATGTAACTCACCCTGGAAACGGCGTACCCGTCGAGAGAACTTACGACGAGTGGTATGAAAGCCCATACCGTGAAGCGGGTATTGGCTGTCAGGATTGCCATATGCCCCCCGTAAAAGGAAAAAGCGCCATCATGGGGCCAGAGAGAAGTGATCGCGCAACCCACTACTTCGCCGGTGGCAACACAACAATTCTAGAGCACTTTGGTCGCACTAAAAATGCAGATAATGTCAGAAAGTTACTGCGCAGTAGTGGCCAGATTGAATTGCTTGAACAAACAAACCTCGAACCCGGAAAACTTGCCGCGATCAGTCTCAAGGTTTCTAACACAGGCGCCGGACATAAACTCCCAACCGGTTTTCCCGAAGGTCGAGAAGTTTGGATAGATCTTGCGGTGACAGATGCCAATAATCGCGAAATTTACCGTCTTGGAAAGGTAGAACAGGGAAAAACCGAACCGGGAACAAAAAACTTTATGGTCAAACTGGGAGATAAGGAAGGGAAAAAAGTTGAAGTAGAAGTCTGGCGCATAACCCACGTGATTTCAGATAACCGCATCCTGCCCAAAGGGCATGAAGTTGTAGACTACCGCTTCTCTGTACCTGAGGATGCAATACCGCCCTTTCGGATAACCGCTAAGCTCCATTACTGGCCATTTTCACAAGCATTTGCCGATGAGCTGTTAGGCCCTGGTAAAATACAGGTCATTGTTGAAACCATCGATGAGTTGCACATAGAAATTGAAAAAGAAAGAGCGGTGGATATATCTGCCCGACTATAGTCGCCTAACCTAGAATGTAACTGGGCACTGTTCTATATAACTTCTGGTCTGTAGTAATATTTACCGTATTGCTTGCGTCTAGCCCGATTGTCCAGATAGACAACCTAGCAAGGCAATAGCGCATTAAAAAAATTTACGATCAAAGCGGTCATCTTGACTTATATATTGACTAACAATAGAAATCTGTTAAACCGAAATTGCGCATAATGACCACACTCTATTTTAATTTAAACGATGTCATCCTAATTCTTTCTATCGGCCTGAGTGTGGTTTTAGCCCTATCACAACCGCTGTTAACGACCAAGCTGACAATATCCAAGTATTTGCTGTCAGCATTTTTTATTTCAATCGCAATTTCCGATATTGGAATTATGCTCATTTGGAATGATCACCTTCCAAAATCTGAGCTACTAAACCTGGCCACTCCCTACCTTTATGCACCAGCTATCTTACTAAAAGGCCCTATTTTGGTGCTTTATGTCGCCAGCATTACCCACGATGACTTCCGTATCAGGATAAAAGATTGGTTCCACCTTCTGCCATCCATACTAATAATTATTGTTATTGCAGTTTTTGGAATAGACAATAAATTATTGCGGCTCGACACCTTTGGCATAGATAGCGCTGTCTATCGCGCAGTAGACTTTATTTGGTGGTTCGTAAAGATTACTCCTCTATGCTATTTTTTGTATGCACTGTACACGGTGTGGAAATATCATCGAACTGTTTTTTCACACAATTCAGAAGTAAACGAAGAGGCTATTGTCTGGCTTTACCTGTTAACGATTGCCTATATCTGTTCGGCGGCCTGGTCAATTCTACTTAGCATACTTGCCGTTATCTACCGATTGCCGCTGGGCGTTACCGACAACTATATTAATTTTATTCTATTGATCGCTCTATTTTTCTACAGTGTTTCTCATGCACAGAAATTAACTACCACCAAGGCTACAAAGAGCCCAGAGAGCCGATATAACGATAATATAGACAACTTGATCGGCAAGATAATGCTCGGAATCAATGAGCAAAAACTGTATTTGAAGCCGAATATCAACGTCGAACAATTTTCCGAAATGGTTGGTTTGCCGTACCGAGATGTATCCTTCGCGATCAACCGAGCCTTTGATCGAAACTTTTTTGAGTTTATCAACACCTACCGCGTCGAGGAAGCCAAGCGATACCTAGGCGATAAGAACTGCTTGCATATGTCGGTTATGGAGATTCTTCTGGAGTCAGGGTTTAACAGCAAATCTTCTTTTCAACGCTTTTTCAAGCGGCTGACTGGAGAGTCTCCCACAGAGTATCGAAACCGGGTGATCAGCCAAGCTAAATAAGAAGCGTTTTTAGCAGCCTGTAGAAATCACTCGTAACTCACTCCGCCTTCATCAAGAAGGCGTTTCACTTCGGTTAAAGAATCCTCATATCGGCGCCACTGGCCAAGAGCGCGAGTATGAATTTTTTCGCGCACCTGTAATGCGCTGGCCGTCGCCACCGGTGACCGGTTTTTTTCAATCGATACATACTCCGACTTCCATGGAAGCTGGCAGAAATCAAACAACTTTTCAGCTTCCCGCTCAGGGTTCTGAACCAAGGCTTCATAGCTCACCCGGTAAAACCTGTCCGGGTAGTCTCTGGCTAATCGCTGTGTAAGCGCGCGAAAGCAGAGGTAGAATCTTGCCGTATCTTCCAGGGATAACGAATAGCTGTATAAGCCATCGGCAAAGCTAAATAGCTGGCGATAGTTGCCCACTATCGTATCCAGTGGGTGACGCTCCAGGCACACAACCACACTATTTTCCAGACAGTGAAGAATTTGATCGGTCAAGAGTATGTTTAAGGGCAGCTTGTCCAGAAGAATTGTGCAATCGCCTTTTAAGTAACGGGTATTATGTCGGTATAAACGGCCGACCTCTTCGCTCGATTTTTTATCCAGCGTCCGCCCACAGGCCTCGGTAATAAAAGCTGTGCTCATCTCCCCTAACACCTTGCGTAAACTTGTGCGAAAGCATGGAAGCTCTCCGGCAGAGGCCAGATCGGGAGCACTGCATAGCAAGCGCTCTACCATGGTTGTGCCTGTTCTCGGCATACCGGTCACGAAGATGTTTTCAACGGTTCGGGCTTTTGCTAGCGGGTAAGAACCTCTGGCGGCCAGATTGCTTAGAAGTGCTCGATCGCGCTCAAACTCGTAACCTATAGCCCGGCGTTGAACATCTTTGTGGCGCTTTAATATAGAAAAGGCCCTGGAGTAATCACCGACCATCTCCAGCTCTTTCGCCATGGCGTGGGCAAGGTGCAACCTGGCCTCAGGATGATGGCTGGCTTTTTGGATATTACTGAGTGTTGCAACCCGTTCGGCGACCTGGTTTTCTGTGCTGCTCTTTCGAGTGTTTAATAACGACAAGGCCGCCTGAGCTTTCTCATAGTGTGGCTTAAGCTCAATCGCTTTTTCCAGCGCTTGTTCGGTCTTATCAAATTCACCCAGATACTTGTAACAGGTGGATAGGTTGAACCAGATAAGAGCCCTACTATCGTCAATTTTTACTAAACGTTGATAGCAACGACACGCCTGGGTGTAAAGGTTTAAACGGTTATAAGTCGTGGCAACCACGTCTATCACTTCGGGGTTGTCCGATTCTTCCAAGTCGATAGTTTTCAGCTGCTGATAAGATGACAACATCTGTCCACATAACGCCAGGGCACGAGCCAGATAAGCTTTGAAAAGCACAGTATCCGGCTCACTTTTGACGGCATTTTGCAACAGCTCGACTTCCTTTTCGTAGTTGCCATATTTGTGCGCGATATAGCTCAGTAGGTAGTTAGCCTGAGCGTGACCCGGCTGTCGCTGCAAAAGCTCTCCTAAGAGCTTAAAGGCGGCTTCATCACGCCCATCCCCGAGCGCTTGCCTTGCCATATTTTCCAGTGACTTAGAAGAAGTTGATAACACGAGTTTCTCCTGTGCGCGGGTCAAGGGTCCAGTTATTGGCTCAGTGTGACAGCCCGGCTGACCTGCCCGCCGATTCGCGACCGATAGAGCGCATCCGGTTTCAGTGCTGTACGGTTCTCAGAGACAGGCTTCCAAGTGTTACCGCTGTTTACGCTAAAATCATAGTTTACATTGGGTAAAGCGCTGTTCAACTGCACTGATTCGCCTTTTACTTTCAAACCCGGGGGTGGAACATAAAACTGAACGCCGCTTTGATCCAATTTAGGCAATTCGTAGTTCACCAATATGGAGAGAAAGCGGGTCCAATCCTCTTGGTAGGCTTCACCTTCGGCGGCGCTTTTTTCCCACTCGGCTTTACGCCAAGCTCGCTCGGCGAGTGCAATAAGTCGCGGAAAAATCATGGTCTCCACGCTGTTTGGCGTGCGCAGCGTCTCAGTCCACAACTGCCCTTGAATTCCAAGAATGTTCTCTGGCCGCTCCAAACCAACATGCAGCTTGTTGGTCAGCTTTTCCAGGTTATCGATTTTTGCTCCACTGAACGTTCTGCTGGCATTGGCGTAGAGATCATCCGGGCGGAACGAAAATACTTTTTCTACATCGGTGTAACGAGTCGCCCAGTTATAGCCAAGCTCATCCGGACTGCTTTCATAGGGGTGATCGAAGTACAGATGAGTTGCCGATGACAAGACCACCTCGTACCCGGCATTGGCTAACAGATAAGCTCGATCAGAAACGCCCAACTCCCAGATATTGTCCCACGCGTTGGCAATCACACTGTGATTTTCCAGGTTCTTGCGCAAAAATGGTGTGTTCTTGTCGTACATTAAACCATCTTCCCAACCCGCGATGGCCATTCCACGATCACTGGCGAGCTTGGCAACCCGCTTAACGAAATAAGGCTTAAGGTCATCAGCGCCCAGAATACCTGAGTCGGAATCCGTAAAAAGCGCCTGACAAATTGGAGATCCTTCCCAAGACCCACGTCCGACTTCATCCCCTCCCATATGAAAGGTGCGCAGAGGCTCGCCGGCGTCACGATGCATACGCTGGATTTCATACATCACTTTTTCTACAAAGTGATAAGTCGACTCCATACAGACATTAATCGAATTGTCAGTGTAGCTTTGAACCGTCAAGTATTGCGACTTGTCCTGGGGGTCAGAGAGAAGATAACGCTTGGCCTCTTCTTCACTCGAAGTTTCGAGTAGTTTGCGATAGCGCGCTTTCATGGACACGATCGCCGCTCGCGCATGCCCGGGCATGTCAATCTCTGGGATGACTTCGATATTCCGGTCACTAGCGTAGCGGACAATATCGATATAATCCTGACGCGATAGATACTGCTTCTGCTGTGCCGGTTTAGGGCCACTGCCCAACTGCGTCAGCAAGCAATTGGTTTCCGATAGATCAAAACAACGGTTTGCACCGACATCGGTAAGCTCTGGAAGATCAGGAATTTCTAATCGCCAGCCCTCGTCATCGGTCAGATGCAAATGCAGCTTGTTGAGTTTATAACGACCCATCTGCTCCACGAGCGATAGAATTGTCTGTTTGCCGTGGAAATTCCGGGCAACATCATAATGCATACCCCGCCACGGGTAGCGAGGTTCATCAAAAATTCTGACCGCAGGAACTGATACAAGATTACCCTCTGCCGACAGAGGTAGAAGCTTTATAAAACTCTGAACCCCATAATATATTCCGGCTTTATCACCCGCCCTAATGATGACCTGATTACTCTTTATATTAAGCTCGTAGTGCTCGGGCTGAGTGAAGCTTTTATCTATTAATAACGCTATAGAATGTTCCGGTTTAGATTTTTTCGTATCGGCAAGAGTCACCCCTAAATTAGAAAGCTCCCGCTTTAAATAACTGGCGGAAAAATTCAAGCCACCGCTCTGGTAAAGAGACCAATCGCTGGTGATTTTTGCACGCCCCTTACTCAGGTGTATTTCCTTTGGAGATGGAATAATACCTACCGTTTTTTCCGGAATAGATACATCCAGATTTTCCTCAAATCGGCTTTGGGGAGTTGCCACTGGATAGAGATCGGGATTGGGTTGGTCGAATCGCAGGTATTGCTCGGGCCGGCTTAATGCAGCGGAGAACTCTTTAGGATCTTCTTTCGCCGTGCTGGCAAAGATATAACTTTTACCTTCGCCATCGACGATAAATGCATTAGGCATAAAGTAGCTATAGCTGGAAATATAACCCAAAGCTTCAAACGTTATGCGCTTACTTTCGCCGCTGAAAATACCCTCAAAATCTTCGGTGGGCGTTAACCGGTAAAGGTCTCCCTGAACTCTCTCGAGTGTGAACTCGTTGGAATCAATAGCCGTTACACGGCGAACAAAGTGAAGGTAAATACGCCACTGAGTATCGCCTGGTGGCAGGCTCTCGCTCGAGGTGTTATTAATGTCCAGGTAAGCTTTAAACTTTCCCTCGGGCAGAAAGTTACTGGATACGCCAAAGGTAACCTGCGCTTTTTCGGCAAAAGCTTGATGGTCAAAAGCATAGGCGCTGTGGAGAATACACCATCCAAGCACCATCATTAGTATTTTCTTCATAAAGTCCTGCTGTTACATCAGTGATATCGCGCTGAAGCTCTACCCATAAGATAGAGCTCGAGCATTATCAGTTTAAAGAGCAAGCGCCAGAGGCTTTAGATCCAAACACTTCCAGCTCGTAAAGAGAGAACCCCCATTGCGGCAGCGCCTTTTTCGTTCCCAGAATTCGCACAAAGCGAGCATTCTGGCTAAACCCAGTGTGGCTGTTGATAAGTTGTTGGTTATTGGTAATATCCTGTAACAGTTGCCAGTTGCTGCCATCGCTGGAGTACAAAATTTGATAATCGATGGCATAGGCGGCTTCCCAGGTCAGGGTTAAACCGCTAATAACCACTTCTTCACCAAGATCCACCTGGACCCACTGATCACCACTGTAAGCACTCGCCCAACGACTGTTTGTGGTATCACCATCGGTAATTCGATTCGGCTCATAGCCCGCTGCTATATAAGAAGACGCCGAGGCCACTTTGCCGATTGCAAGGTTTTGCACGGCTGAGCAACTTTGGTCTTGGCTAATATTGGCGCTTAGCGTCAGGTGACTTGAGGGGTTGGCGCTATCGTAACTGGCAATACGCGCGTGGTACTGACCGAGATGATCAGCACTCAGGTTCGCAATTTGTAGGGTATCGGTGCTACTGCCCTGCACATTTGCCGAGTCGTTCAGGCACTGGCCGTTGTGAAACCAGGCAATATCACGCTCCACCGCGCTGGTATCTAGTTCCAGCGTAGCGCTGTCTCCCAGACACATCTGCTGCGATTGCGGTTGCAGGGTAATGTGATTGGTATTGACGTAAGGTATATCTGCAAAGTAGTTATACAGGAACCATGTGCTGCCCATTACATCGAGCTTTTGCTTCCAGCTATCGGTTAACTGCTGATACTCGGTTATCCAGGTTTTAAAGGGTTGATCAATCGAATGAGTCTCGAGCCAGGGACCCATAAAGTAACCCGTGGGGTCTCCGGTATTTAACGGACCTTCATTCGAGAAAATAGGGGCTATTTTTACCGAGGTATTCCCCGATGCCAGATACTCTAACCGGTCAAGACCATACTGCAGAATATTGATATCGTTCTGCCTGTAGTAGTGAACCAGTACGCGATCAACGGCATCCGCCAGTGCAGCACCTTCGCTGGCGGTAATCCAACCGATATAGATTTCGGTTTGTAAATTATGACTGCTGGCAATAGTTTCAAAGTGCGCCAGTATACTTAGGGTGTCACTGAATGCTTGGATGCGGTCGGATTGATGCCAGAATTCATACTCCAGGTTCAGGACGTCAATGCGCTCATTGTAAGCATGTGAATCATTGTACGCCGCTACTTCATCGGCCGAGGAGGCTGCTCCTAAGGCGGCAGCAATTTCCTGTATACCATAGTTGTTTTTTGCTCTGGAAATAAAGTTCGCGAGCTGCGTCTGACGCTGAGGCTCGTCGCCCATGCCCTCCAGATCATACAAGATTAGATAGTTAATGCCATTGGCTTGGCTGAACTCCAACAGCTCAGTTTCCTGATTGAAATCCCCTAAAAGAGAATCCTGACCTCGCTTGAGCGAGACATACATACCATTAATGGCTACACATTCTCCGCCTACGAAAGCAGACGTCTGTGCGTTAACCGAGTGACTCAATGAAATTAGAATAACGAACTTTAGAAGAACAAGCGTTTTTTTTATACACGAATTCATTGTCTTTTCCCTAACTAGTATTAAAAAAGCCCGGACAAGGCCGGGCAAAGTGAGGAAACTAGAAGTTGGCGCGAAGGCCGAAGGTATAGATAGATCCGGTATCTTCGTAACCCATAAACTGGTTTTCATGACGACCGTACTTCTCGACGGTTTCGCCTGTTACGTTGATGCCTTCAATGAAAGCGGAGATATCATCGGTGAGGTTATAGCTGAACGAGAAATCCAGGGTGCCGTAAGCATCGTAATGCACAGGCTCGTTGGATGGGCCATTGAACACCAGACCGAGAAAATCAGTTCGGTAGTTGTATGCTAAACGCCCTTCGTAGTTTTCATTTCCATAGAATACCGAGACGTTACCGGTATCACTCAACCCGGGCAATGCAAACTGTTCTGCGTCATCCGCATCACTTAATGACGCGCTGCTGTTCACAAAGGTGTAGTTAGCCGTTACCCCAAATCCATTATCAAAAGAGTGAGTAATATTAATTTCAGCACCTTCAATGGTGGCCGATTTACTATTGCGGGGACGGGTAACGAGAAACTCCCGCCAACTGGGATCTTCAACCTCTATCTGGTCAAATACTTCCATTTGCGAGTAGCGAACAATATAGTCCTCTAAATCTTTTTGGTACAACGCAAGCGACAGAATATCGGCATCGCCATAGTAGTACTCAAAAGCCAAATCGTAGTTTGTCGATTTGTAAGGCTTCAGGTTGGGGTTACCACCCATTGCGGTACGGGTGGATACCGTGGTGGTTTGGTAAGTCGTGTATGGCGCCAATGCCGACAGTGTTGGACGAGTCAGTGTTTCACTGACAGCAGCCCTTACATAAAAGTCTTCGGTCACTTCTAAAGTGGCATTAATAGACGGCAGCCAGTTGTCGTAATCGCTGTCGATTGTCACGGCGGTGCCAGCAGCGTCGGCGAAATTTTGCACTAACCAGGGCGACGGTGGTTCACCGGGTCCTGTGGATTCACGCTCCATCGACTCCAGCACCTGAGAGGTACCGTCAGAGTTAACCTCTGTTGCGGTGTAGCGCACCCCACCATTCACGGACAGCGGCATGCCCGCCAAATCAAACAAGAAATCCACTTCAAAATAAGCAGAAAGAACGTCTTCTTCGATGACATAAGAGTCATTAGACTTAACCGCTGCCCAGCTGCTGCCATTTTCAATAAAGGCTTCTTTAGAGGCGATGCCTGTCGCCGTATCGGCGCGGGTTCGCCCGTCAATATTGGCCGCCATCCAATCGCGGTAGGCCACCGGATCGATCATATAGACATCGCCGTTCAGGCCACCAAAGTGATCACCCGACTCCCTTACGCCAACGATAATACTGTCGTAGTCGATTTCCTGTTGGGTCGCGAGACCGTGATACATTCGGCGAATCAAATCTGGTGTCGACCAGTACTCTGTCTGTTTTTCGGCAACCGTGTTGTTCACACCGAACTTTACGCCCTGCAGATATTTACCGTCACTGTCCCAGGCAAAGTCCAGCTTAAACTCATCGTTGGTGCCCTTATTGTAAATACCATCGTTGGAGGTAATCCGCGCGCGCAAGTCGCGCATATTCTGACTACCCATCTCCGGCTTAATAGCCGCTTCATCGCGATACTCATAGGTGGGTATGCCGCCGTTAGAGGTTATTAGGTAACCCGGGCGGTCCAGAAACTCGACAATGTACAAACGATCTAGTCCACGGTTGTCCAACTCTGCCTCGGAGTGCGAGTAGTCGGCAACCATAGAGAAGTTATCGGTGATATACCACTCGGCGTTAAACCCGCCAATAAATGACTCTGTTGGTCTCTCTTTGGTGGTTAAAAGATGAGCATAGCCGGTAATATCATAGCCTTCGTCATAACCATGATTCAGTACTTCGTAAAAACCGTTCTCGTCCACCACATTGTGATCGGACAGTGTCGGGGCCCACAGGTAGGAGCCGGTGGAGTACTCTTTTGACGAGGTGTTGTAATCAGAATAGATAACATCGGCAGTTAAGGTCAGATCATCGGTGGGCCTGGCCTGAAACACCAAGTTGCCACCAATACGCTCGCGAGTTACCTCTTCAGCTCCGGCATATATACTTTGGATACGGTAGGTATCCTCTTCCAAGCCATCGCCCGAATAGGCGTAGCCACCCGCCCAGCCCTGGCTGGGTGTGGTAAAAGTCAGGAAGGGCTCTAGGTCTGTATTGGCGATATGCTCGTTGCGAACAACGTATTCAACAGTATTACGCTCCTGATAGGTCATAGAAGCGAGAACACCAAACATACCATCGTTAAAGGTATTGCTGATAATAAACGAACCCTGGGGGCTGGTTTCCTCACTGTTTTCTTCGTACTGACCCTTCAGGCTACCGGCAAATTTGAATCCGTCGAAATCGAAAGGTCTGGCAGTGACTATATCAATCGTGCCGCCTAAGCCACCTTCTTTCAGATCAGCCGAGGAAGTCTTAAATACGTCCACTGTGCTAACCAACTCGGAAGCCAGTGTGTCAAAGCTGAAAGCGCGCTCTTCATTCTCAGTTGCTGGCGTGCGACCATTGACCGTTACCGCGGTAAAGTCCGGACCCAAACCCCGGATGCTCACAAAGCGACCTTCGCCGCCGTCGCGATCAATCGCCACACCCGGCACGCGTTGCAGCGAATCGGCGATATTATTATCGGGAAATTTACCCAGATCTTCTGCTGAAATACTGTCGGATATAAGAGCTTGATTTCGCTTGCGGTCGATACTTCTTTCAATACTTCCGGCAATGCCGGTTACGATTACCTCTTCCATCAGCTGATCGTCAGCTGATTGCGCGCTCGCACCGATTGATGCTGCGGATAAGGTTCCGACTATGGCGACGGACAGTGCAGACCTTTTAAACATTCTGTATTCCCCCAAGTGACTGGTTGCTAAGACTCATTGTTCTCGTTGGGCAAGGTTCCGCGTTACGCGGAATGGAAACTTTGGCGCTCCTTGAGATGCATAGTCCGTCTTGGCGAGAAATAGCTCGACTCATTTCCCCGATTTAGGCAAATTGACCCGATTCACTTTGCTCAGCAAAGTGAGCCTTAGTGTAACTAATTGATTTTAAATAATAATTTAATATTCGGTGGATTTGATAAAAATCTTCCTAGCCTCCGAACAACCAGATAGCTTCATCTAAATGAAGTTAGTCACAAGGGTTTCGAGCAAAAACTTCTGCTTGCTTTGCGTAAAACTAATGTCATTTAGCTAGCTATAGACGCAAAAACCCCCCGCCTGACGATGCCACACGGGGGGTTTAAGTTTTAAAAAGTAAGCACTTACTTACACGTCTAAGTTAGCCACAGCCAACGCATTTGACTCAATAAAGTCTCGTCTTGGCTCGACGTGATCACCCATCAGAGTGGTGAATATTTGATCAGCGGCGATTGCGTCCTGAATGGAAACCTTGAGCATCCGACGGCTTTGCGGGTCCATGGTCGTTTCCCATAGCTGCTCTGGATTCATCTCACCCAGACCTTTATAGCGCTGGATGCTGTAGCCCCGGCCAGCTTCTTTCATTAACCAGGCCAGTGCCTCGTCAAAAGTTGCTACTTCTTCAGTTTTCTCACCACGTTTTACATAGGCGCCCTCTTCCAGCAAGCTTTCCAGCTTTTCTCCCAAAGCAGTAATAGCGCGGTATTCACCCGAGGCGAAAAAGTCATGGTTGAAAGGATACTCAGAGGCCACACCATGCTCGATAATTTCTATGTGCGGTAAAAACAGGTGGCGCTCCTGGTCTTCTCGCACAGTAATTTCGTAGCGATCGGCGCCAGCGCGGTGGCTGTTGGTAAACTTGCCCTGCAATTGTTCACACCAAGCGCTGATAGCATCCTGGTTGGAGAGGTCGGCTTCTTTCACCGACGGCATATAGATCATTTGCTCCAATACATCGGCCGGATACAGGCGCGACAAGCGCTCAATGGTATCCATAACGGCGCGAAACTCTTTCACCAAGGATTCCAGCGCTTCGCCCCGTATTCCCGGATCTTCGGCATTTACGTGCAGGCTGGCACCTTCAAGAGCGGCTTGAGTCAAAAAGGCTACTCGCGCCGCTTCGTCTTTCAGGTACTGCTCCTGCTTGCCTTTGGCAATTTTGTACAAGGGCGGTTGGGCAATAAACACATGGCCGCGCTCAATGAGCTCACGCATTTGGCGGAAGAAGAAGGTCAACAGCAAAGTACGGATGTGTGAGCCATCCACGTCGGCATCCGTCATGATGATAATGCTATGGTAGCGAAGTTTCTCCGGGTCAAACTCTGACTTGCCAATCCCACAACCCAAAGCGGTGATCAGGGTGCCCACCTCGGCGCTGGATAGCATTTTATCGAAACGTGCCTTTTCCACATTGAGGATTTTACCCTTCAGTGGCAGGATCGCCTGGGTTTTACGATCGCGGCCCTGCTTAGCGGAACCACCGGCAGAATCACCCTCCACCAGATACAGTTCTGATAGCGCCGGGTCCTTTTCCTGACAATCAGCCAGCTTACCCGGCAAGCCGGCGATATCCAGCGCACCTTTACGGCGAGTCATTTCGCGAGCCTTACGCGCAGCCTCACGGGCTCTTGCCGCATCAATCATTTTGCCCACAATCGCCTTGGCTTCAGGTGGGTTTTCCAATAAAAAGTCGGTTAAGTTGGCGCTCATCTCCTGCTCTACCGCTGTTTTTACCTCGGAAGATACCAGCTTATCTTTGGTCTGGGAGGAGAATTTGGGATCTGGAACCTTCACCGAAATAATAGCGGTCAATCCCTCTCGGGCGTCATCGCCGGTGGTGCTGATTTTTGCTTTCTGAGCCAGCCCCTCTTTTTCAATATAGGTATTTAAGCTGCGTGTCAGCGCGGCGCGAAAGCCCGCCAGATGGGTTCCCCCATCGCGCTGTGGAATATTGTTGGTGTAACAGAAGATATTTTCCTGAAAAGAGTCGTTCCACTGCAGTGCTACTTCAACCGCAATACCGTCTTCACGCTGGTCACTGAAGTGAACCACCTTATTAATAGGGGTTTTATTGGTGTTCAAGTGTTCAACGAATGCGCGCAAACCGCCTTCATACTCATACACCTCTTCGTCGCCACTGCGCTCGTCTTTAAGCACAATACGTACCCCAGAGTTCAGGAATGAGAGCTCTCGCAAGCGCTTGGCCAGCAGGTCATACTCAAACTTAATATTGCTAAAAGTTTCCGCGGAGGGCTTAAAGTGAATTTCAGTACCACTTGAACTGGTATCACCCACTACCGTCAGAGGTTTTTGCGGTACACCACCGTGATAAACCTGCTCGTGTACCTTACCGCCACGGCGAATGGTCAGCTTAAGCTCTTCAGACAAGGCGTTGACTACCGATACACCCACACCGTGTAAGCCACCAGACACCTTGTAAGTATTATCGTCGAACTTACCACCGGCGTGGAGCACCGTCATAATTACTTCCGCTGCCGACACCCCTTCTTCGTGCATTTCAGTAGGTATGCCGCGGCCGTTATCGGACACGGAGATAGATTCATCAGGATGAATAACCACTCGGATTTCAGAACAGAAACCAGCCAAAGCCTCGTCAATGGAGTTATCCACTACCTCAAACACCATGTGGTGTAGCCCTGTGCCATCATCGGTATCGCCGATATACATCCCTGGGCGCTTACGAACCGCATCCAGGCCTTTCAGTACCTTAATACTGGACGAGTCGTAATTGGGTTTGTCGTCTGACATAGTTTTCTCCACTATTTTTTAGCAAGCAGGCCTTGCGGCCTCTTCTAACCTGAGTAGTCTTTACTTGTTATTGCGCCATGTTCCACGTGGAACACTTTAATATCTCTGTTTAAATGCCGCCAAGGCTGTATAAGCGGATCTACATCAACCCCGGTAATAAACACCTGAGTGTTTAATATGTTCAACCATTTCACCAGTAAATGACGGTGCCTTTCATCCAGCTCAGCCGGTAGATCATCCACCAGATACACACACTTACGCCCTGTGATCTTCTCGAACAGTTGTCCCTGAGCGAGCTTGAGGGCGCACACTAAAAGCTTTTGCTGGCCACGAGATAAAACGTCGGCCGCATTTTGTCCGGCTATTTTTATCCGTATCTCTGCCCGGTGAAACCCAGAGCCGGTGAAACCCTGCTTTAAATCTCGATCCAGGGTTTGCTCTAACAGATCAGCATAACTCTTATCTCGCTCCCACCCCTGATACAAACCAAGGTTTAGCCCCTCAACCGCTACAAATTCCGCCACCAAGGGTTCGAATACGGTCAGCAGCTTATCAAAACTGGATTGCCGCATTGCCTGAATACGCTCCGTCGCCGCGATAAGTTCGCGGCTCCAAGGAGTCAGCTCACAACCTTCTATTCTACCACGGCGCAGAATTGTGTTCCGTTGTTTTAAGCTTCGCTGTGCTTGCTTCCACACAGCATAAAACTCATGTTCCACGTGGAACACCAACCAATCTAGAAACTGCCTCCGAACCTTGGGTGGCCCCTCTAGAAGGCTGAAAGCGTCTGCGTTGATAACCTGTAGAGGAAGATAGGATGCCAGCTCAGCGAGAGACTCAACAGCCCGTCCCTGAACACGGAACTGAGAGTCGCCATTTCTTGACCTGGAAACTCCCAAAGGCAGCTCCACATCGTTAAGCTTTAGCCGCCCAAACACGGTAAGCTCTGGCGCAGACTGAGTAATTAATGGTTTGATTTTATGGCTACGGAACGAGCGCCCCATAGAAAGAAGGTTTACTGACTCCAGTAAAGAGGTTTTACCAGAGCCGTTTTCGCCGTAAATAAGATTTACAGCGGCTGTAGGCTGGATATCTACCTGAGCCAAATTGCGCAGATTAGTGACAGCCAGCCGGGTTAACGCCATACAATATAGCTTATAGCCTCATGGGCATAACAACATACAGTGAATCGCCACCCTCTTCGGGCTCCTCAAGCAGAGCGCTACTGTTGGCGTCGGAAAGTGTGATTTTTACCGTATCACTGTCAATCACATTAGTAACATCGGTGAGATAACTTACATTAAAGCCCACCTCCAGCGAATCCCCAGTGTAATCAACGGTAAGCTGCTCTTCTGCCTCCTCCTGTTCGGGGTTGTTGGCTACGATAGTAAGCTGGCCGTTATCCAGCAGCAGCCGCACACCGCGATACTTTTCATTAGAGAGAATTGCCGTGCGAGAAAAGGCCTGTTTCAACTCGCTACGCGAGCCATACATAACCTTGTCCCCTCCGCGAGGAAGCACTCGCTCATAGTCCGGGAACTTGCCGTCAACCAGTTTAGAGGTAAAGGTATAGTCCGAAGAAGTCACACGAATATGATTCGCACTCAGGCTAATATCAACCACCTCTTCGCCATCGCTCATCAAGCGCACCAACTCCAACACACCTTTGCGGGGCAAAATGGCTTGTACCGTTTCCTGGGTATTAACCCCTACAAAACGAGTACACATTGCCATCCGGTGTCCATCCGTCGCGACCACACGAAGTTGATCCTGTTTCACCTCCCACAGCATGCCATTCAAATAATAGCGGACGTCCTGCTGTGCCATAGCAAAGGCGGTGCGGTCAATTAAGCGCTTAACCTCGCCCTGCTGGCAGCTGAACTGCAAATCGCTGGGGCCGTCCTCTACATTAGGGAAATCACTGGCCGGTAAGGTGGAGAGAGTAAAGCGGCTGCGTCCGCTTTTTAGCAGCACTCGGCCATCTTCCTCGTGTAGCTCCAATACGGCATCATCAGGCAGAGACCGAACAATATCGACAAACTTGCGTGCCGGTACGGTGACCTCACCGTCCAAGCCCGGGTTATCCAGCTCTACCCGGCCGACTATCTCAACCTCCAAATCGGTGCCCGTTAAAGATAACTTACTTCCCTCGAGCACCAGCAGTACGTTCGACAATACCGGCAGGGTTTGACGACGCTCTACGACACCGGCGACCAGTTGCAGGGGTTTAATCAATGCCTCTCGGGAAACGACAAATTTCATGAGCAGTTCTCTTTTAGGTCCTTGATAATAATGTGCGCAATCAGGTGGTCAGTGATCGCATCAGGTTTTTTAAATCCTCGCGAATATCCGCGTCTTCTTCTTCCAACTCTTTAATCTTGCGACAGGCGTGCAAAACGGTGGTGTGATCGCGGCCGCCAAAGGCCTCACCTATTTCCGGCAGACTGTGGTTGGTTAACTCTTTTGCCAGGGCCATTGCCACCTGGCGCGGTCTGGCTACCGAGCGCGAGCGACGCTTGGACAACATATCGGCTATTTTTATTTTGTAGTATTCGCCCACTACCCGCTGAATGTTTTCAACACTAACCTGCTTGTCCTGCAACGCTAGCAAATCTTTAAGCGCTTCGCGTACAAGCTCCACATCTATTGGTCTACCAGTGAAGTGAGCACTCGCTATCACCCTTTTTAAGGCGCCTTCGAGCTCGCGCACATTAGAGCGAATTCGCTGGGCGATAAAAAAGGCCGCATCATCGGGCAAATCCACCGCCACCTGATGGGCTTTCTTTTTCAGAATGGCTACACGCATCTCAAGCTCTGGTGGCTCCACAGCTACGGTTAATCCCCAGCCAAAGCGGGATTTTAAGCGCTCCTCCAATCCGTTAATTTCTTTAGGGTAGCGATCACAGGTAAGAATAATTTGCTGCCCACCCTCTAAAAGAGAGTTAAAGGTATGGAAGAACTCCTCCTGAGAACGCTCTTTACCGGCAAAAAACTGGATATCGTCAATCAACAGCGCATCGACCGAGCGGTAGTAACGCTTAAAGTCATTAATTGCGTTGAGCTGAAGGGCCTTTACCATATCAGCCACGAACCGCTCTGAGTGCAGATATATCACCTTGGCATTGCCGTTTTTTTTCAACAGCTCGTTGCCCACAGCCTGCATCAGGTGTGTTTTACCCAAGCCTACCCCGCCGTATATAAACAGAGGGTTGTAAGCGCCGCCCGGGTTATCCGCCACCTGCCTTGCGGCTGCCAATCCAAGTTGGTTGGATTTACCCTCGACAAAGCTCGCAAAGGAAAAGCCACGATTAAGGTTATCCTGGTGCTTTAGACCACCTTCAACTACTGGCTCGGCTGGGACAGGTTTATCCAGTGGCTCAGGGCTTGGGGCTATTGGAGATGATGTATTCGGGCGTGGCGCTGGGGCTTGCGGCTCGGCCTGAGCAGCAGGGTTAGGTGTGGCTGTGTTAAAGGAAGGACTGGGCTTACTAAAACGCGGGCTTGAAGCCTGCCGCGCGCCCACACCCACCTCTATATCCATGGCGCAATTGGCATCATACTGTTTTACCAGCTCGGTGATCCGAGCCAGAAACTTCTCACACACCCAATCGCACACAAAGCGATTCGGCGCCAACAGTTTTAGGCTTTGCCCGTCGGCATTTTCGTCAATTCGTAATGGCCGAATCCAGGTATTGAACTGCTGTGATGGCAGCTCCTCCTGCAAATTGGACACGCAATAATTCCACACCGACTGCGGCAAAATCTCCAACCCCCAAAACTTATAGTCAAATCGGGACGGCGGGCCCGCCCCAATCGATAGCCAGCTAGTGTAACGCCAAGCGGATTAGTTATCCACACGAATATGGATTAATCCATGAAATTGCCAAAAATTAGCCTAAACCTTTAATTTCCAGAGGTTTTATTCAGGTTATAAAAAGTTTTTCCACAGACTTATAAACAAAAATAAAGGAGAGCAGTAAGACAACACTCAAAAAATAAAAAACGGAAAACATCTGTGGATAAACCTGTAAACAATAAAGGTATAACCACGGTGGAAGCTGTGCGTTCGAAAAATCACCAAAAAATTGTGTTTACGATTGCCACAGCGAATATTTTTCTATAGAATCGCCGCCTCTTTTTCGCACACTGTGTGATCAACGAATAGGTAATCGGTAGGTTAACCATGAAAAGAACATTTCAGCCCAGCGTTTTGAAGCGCGCCCGTACCCACGGCTTCCGCGCTCGTATGGCCACCAAAAACGGTCGTGCCGTACTGGCTCGTCGTCGCGCTAAAGGTCGTAAAAGCTTAGCAGTTTAAGCTTTTACAACTCTGCGTGACCCCGAGGGCACTGCTGTAAGTTTTGTACCAATCCACTGGTGCAGGGCTTACTGCGGTGCCCTTTAGTATTTGCACTGCGCTAACCGCTCCAACCCCGAGGCCGCACCCCCTGTGAGCACCTCTCTCGCGTTTCGCAAACATCAGCGACTATTAAACGCTCGCGATTTTAAGGCCGTATTTGACGATGCGCCCTTTCGTGCCTCCCATCAGCATCTGCTTTTGCTATCACGTGACAACCAAAGTGACTGCGCCAGATTGGGCCTAGTGATTGCGAAAAAAAATATCCGCCACGCCGTAGACCGCAACCGCGTGAAACGTCTGATTCGGGAAAGTTTTCGCCAGCACCAGCATCAATTGGCGGGTTTAGATGTTATTGTACTGGCGCGCCGGGGTTTGGATGAGCTGGACAATCCAAGCATTCACAAACTGTTAAGCAAACAGTGGCAACGCATAATCCGTAAACGGGATCAGGCATCGGGAGACCAGACGTGAGCTGGCTGGCGATCAAACTTATACATTTATACCGATACCTGTTGAGCCCTTGGATTGGCAACCAATGTCGCTTTTACCCCAGCTGCTCTCACTATAGTGAAGAAGCAATAAAAACTCACGGCTTTATAAAAGGGGGTTATCTTACCGTGCGCCGCCTTTTAAAATGCCACCCTTGGCACCCCGGCGGTATCGATCCGGTTCCCGGTGGAAAAAACGAACACGAACTGACTGATGGCAAACTTTAAGATGGATTGGCAAAAAAACCTGTTACTCGCGGCCATGGGCGCCGTTGTGATTATGCTGATTATGCGCTGGGATGATTTTCAGCAGGCAAAAATGGCGGCTGAACCTGCCCAGGCACAAGCACAGGCCAGCACAGCCTCCGGCGGAGACATCCCCAATCCAGTAGCCACTGCCAGTGACGTTCCGCAAAGCGCCGACACCAGTACCGATACGCCGCAGGCCAGTGCACAAACCATTCAGGTAAACACCGATACCTTGCAGGTGAGCATTAACACACGCGGTGGCGATATCGTCCACGTGGCACTGCCGCAGCACTATGCCGAAATCGATACGCCAGATCAGCCGTTTGTTTTGGTGGAAAACAACAATTCTGAAACCTACAGTTTGCAAAGTGGCCTGATTGGTCAAAACGGTACCGACAGCGCCGAAGGGCGGCCGGTGTTTGCCAGTGAAAGCGCCGCGTATTCACTCACAGAAGGTGCAGACACCCTGGTGGTTGACCTGACACATCAGCAGCAAAACGCCACCATCACCAAACGCTTTACTTTTTATCGCGGTGAATACCGGGTCGAGCTGGACTACCTGGTAGAAAACACGGGCGATCAGCCTTGGCAAGCCAGCCTGTACGGACAAATTAAGCGCGACAGTCACGAGCCTTACGCCGGCACCGGCTTTGGCATGCAGCCCTTTGTGGGCGCCGCGCTTACCACCAACGATGAGCGTTACAAAAAGTTCAGCTTTGACGATCTGGAAGACGAAAGCTTCAAAACTCAGACTCAAGGTGGCTGGGTTTCCATGGTGCAGCACTACTTTATCAGTGCTTGGATTCCAGATCAGGAGCAGACCAACAACTACTTTTTGCGTCAACTGGGCAATCAAGACCTGTTCCTGATGGGCTTTACCTCGGCGCCTCTCGTTGTCGCTCCGGGCCAAACCGGTACGATTAAGTCTCAGCTGTACGCCGGCCCCAAAGATACAGGCAAGCTGGAACAGATTGCTCCCTACCTGGATTTAACCGTCGATTACGGCTGGTTGTGGTGGTTAGCCAAGCCACTTTTCAGTGTATTGGATTGGATTCACGGCCTGATCGGTAACTGGGGCCTGGCGATTATTCTGCTAACCGTATTAATCAAAGCGCTGTTTTTCAAACTGAGCGCCACCAGCTACCGCTCGATGGCACGCATGCGCAAGCTCGCGCCCAAAATGAAAGACATCAAGGAGCGCTACGGCGACGACCGCCAGAAAATGTCGCAAGAGACCATGAAGCTCTATCGCGACGAAAAAGTGAATCCTTTGGGTGGCTGTTTGCCCATGCTGATCCAAATGCCGGTATTCCTGGCCCTTTATTGGGTGCTGATGGAGTCGGTAGAGCTGCGCCATACGCCTTTTTTATGGATTCCGGACCTGTCCGTTAAAGATCCGATTTTTGTCCTGCCATTGTTAATGGGCTTTACCATGTGGCTCACCATGCGCCTCAATCCCGAGCCGCCAGACCCGATGCAGGCGAAAATCATGCAGTTTATGCCAGTGGTATTTACGGTGATGTTCCTGTGGTTCCCGGCCGGGTTGGTGCTGTACTGGGTAACCAACAACACCTTAAGCTTCTTACAGCAGATGGTCATTACCCGGCAAATTGAAAAGGCCGATAACCCCAAAAGCTAATGCTTAACAATACCGACACCATTGCCGCCGTTGCCACCGCCCCCGGTCGCGGCGGCGTGGGTATAATCCGTGTCTCAGGGCCCAAAGCGGAAACAATTGCCGCCGCCGTTACCGGTAAAACCCTCACCCCGCGCCAAGCTCACTACCTGCCTTTTTACAACAGCCGCCAGCAGGAGCTGGACCAGGGCATAGCCCTGCTGTTCAAAGGGCCCAATTCTTTTACCGGCGAAGATGTTCTTGAATTACAAGGCCATGGCGGTCCCGTGGTATTGGGGCTGCTGCTTGAAGCGGTAAAACAACTCGGTGCACGTCAGGCCAAGCCTGGGGAATTCTCTGAACGCGCTTTTCTCAATGACAAACTCGACCTGGCGCAAGCCGAGGCCATTGCCGATCTGATCGAGGCCAGCTCCGAGCAGGCCGCACGCAATGCGTTAAGCTCGCTGCAAGGGGTTTTCTCGGACCAGGTACACGCCCTGGTGGAATCGTTAATTGCCCTGCGTATTTATGTGGAAGCGGCTATCGACTTTCCCGAAGAGGAAATCGACTTTATCAGCGACGGCAAGGTAGAAGCCGACCTGACAGCCATAATCGCTGAACTGGAGCAATTGCTGGCGCGGGCCCGCCAAGGACAATTGGTGCGAGACGGTATGCGAGTCGTTATCGCAGGCAAACCCAATGCTGGTAAATCCAGCCTTCTCAACGCTTTAGTAGAGCGCGAGAGCGCCATCGTTACCGACATTGCCGGCACCACCCGGGATGTACTCAAAGAACATATCCACATCGACGGCATGCCGCTGCATATTATCGATACCGCAGGTTTACGTGAAGCCGCGGACGCGGTGGAAAAAATTGGTATCGAGCGCGCCTGGAATGAAATCAACCAGGCCGATCGAATTTTGCTGCTAATCGACGCCCAAGAAGCCCTCGCCCACCCCGATTGGCAGCCGGAAAATGTCTGGCCGGAATTTACCGAAAAGCTACAGCACAGCGATAAAGTCAGTGTCATTTACAACAAAATCGACCTGGTGGACGGCTATCAGCTACCTGTGGATGCGGTAAAGATAAGCGCCAAATCAGGTTTAGGGTTAGATAATCTGAAGCAACACCTAAAAGACTGTATCGGCTATCAGAGCACCACCGAGGGCACCTTTACCGCCCGCCAACGCCATATCGATGCCCTGCTCGCCGCCGAACAAAGCCTGCAGACAGGCGCGGAACAACTACATACCCACGCCGCCGGCGAACTGCTGGCCGAAGACCTGCGCGAAGCGCAAAATCATCTATCGGAAATTACCGGCGAATTTACCTCGGACGATTTACTGGGCCGAATTTTCTCGTCGTTTTGTATCGGGAAGTAAGGTCTGACGCTGAACGCTGAATAAAAATTTTTGGGGTGACGTTTCTCCCCTTCAAGCCCGAAGAGCTGCTTTCAGGATTATGCGTCTAACATCAGACTTCCGACATCTAGCCACTTACTTACAACTTCCGACCCAACCGTTTCTCAACTTGCTTTTTCTCCCAGCCCGGACCAAAAAAGTTGAAAACCTCGAAGGTTTGGATACCGTGAATAAGCAAACCAATACCCCAACCAAAGGTCGGCCACCAGGCCCAAAGGTACCCAGGTGAGGTTGTCAGGTTGATAAAAAACAAAAAGGGAATAACGACCAAATAGGTCAACACATTTGTGTAAAACGCCTTTAGATCACGCACATACTCCAGCGCCTGCTGTTCTTGCTGGTCGGTGGCGGTAGTTTCTGGGGTGTTGCTCATCTCGCTGTCCTCGGGTTGCCATTGACTGATATCAATATCGAAAACAGCGGCGAGGGCTTTGCGCGACTCCAGAGCTGGTGTCTGGCCGCGCTCGATCCGCTGAATAGTGCGGATGCTCAATCCTGTCATCTCGGCCAACTCCTCCTGCGACCAACCCCGCTGCAGCCTTAACTTGCGAACATTCATAATCGCCTCCTTCGATATTGCAGCCTTTATGGTGGTCGAGAACGCCCGTCAGGGTAAGGTCATCAACCCGACATCTAGGCGACAGTCTTTATAAATCAGTAAGTTAGGGGTCAAAGGACATCGCTGGCAAAGCGCTCCACAAAACGATCTGACAGGCTAAGCCCTACAGCAGCGACCTTACCCACCACCTGGGACTTATCCACAAAACCCCAGTAGCGGGAATCATAACTTTGATGGCGGTTATCGCCCATGACAAAGTATTTGCCCTCGGGCACCACAAATTCCCCGTTAAATGTATCTGTAGCAAGGTCGCTAGTGGAAAGCTGAACTTTGTGGGCCAACAGCGGTGTTAGGTTTTGCCAAAGCGCCCCCTCTTTTTCCTCAATGGTTAAACGCTCGCCGTTAAGCCAGATAGAGCTGCCCGCAAACCGCAGCCGGTCGCCAGGGACGCCTACCACTCTTTTCACCAGGCACTGGTCGGTATGGGAGGGAAAGAATGTAATCACATCGCCGCGCGAAGGCTCGCCAGTAGACCAAAGTCGCGAGCGGGTAAAAGGCACCGCCGGCCCATAGGCGAGTTTATTCACAACCAATACATCCCCCGGGTACAAGGTTGGCTCCATGGAACCAGAGGGCACATAGTTCCAATCAGCTACCGCCGTGCGAAAAAACGCCATGCCGAAAAGAAACAAAATAATGCCGCGGTTTGCTTTAACCCATTTACCTATTTTCATGGTCTAACTCCCTGTGAATGAGCGGCTATAGATCCTCAATTCACCGACCGAGTTCCATCACCTCATCAATGGCTGTACGCACAGAGTTCAGATACCCGGTACCAAAAAGGTTGAGGTGGTTTAGTAAATGATAGAGATTGTACAAGCTCTGGCGCACCTGCCAGCCTGCAGGCAGCGGCCACTGTTGTTGGTAAGCTCGATAAAAAGCGTCGTTAAAGCCTCCGAATAAACGAGTAAAGGCTATATCTGTCTCCCTATCGCCATAATAAGTCGCAGGATCAAACACGATCGGGGTGCCGTCTTGCAAATAGGCTTTGTTGCCGCCCCAAAGGTCTCCATGCAAAAGCGAGGCTGGGGGCTGATGACTAGCCAAGATTTTATCGTTAGCACTTTTTACCCCCTGCCACTTATCCATTTGCAGCCCGGCAGATTTCGCCATGCGTAGCTGAGGCAGCAGACGACTCTGCCACCAAAACTCTGCCCAGCTCTCGCTCTTGCAGTTCACCTGTATACTGGCACCAATATAGTTGTCATAGTCCAACCCATATCGGCCATCGCTGCTTTGCTGACCATGCATGAGTGCCAACTGCTGTCCCAGCAAAGCCTCATCTCCTTGGGCACGAAGCTCTAAGAACGGCAAAATCAACGCCGAACACTCACTTACAGAGACAAATCCCAGGGCTTGTGGGCAAGCCAGCTCCCCCGTATCGAGTTTTAGCAGGTTGTTATATTCGGCCTCTAGCAGCCCTTTTTGGCGATGTACTTTGATAAAAAACGACTCACCGTCTGTGTTCTCCACCCGAAAACTGTCGCTGATATCCCCACCGGCTACAGGCACGCGGCTATCCAGTGCCAAATTTCCAGAAAAAAACTCGTCATTCAGTTGCTGCCAAATATCCACTGTTGTACTCCGGTCGCGGCTTTAAATTAGGTTAATCACAGTCGCTGGATAAGGTTATCCACAGATTTTAGGGATGTAATTAGCTAACTTACAGAAACTATCCACATTTGTTCACAGGTTTATCCCATAAAGTCTTGTTTTAACAACTATTTTGCTTAATAAGTAAGCGCTTTTTCAAATAACCCTGTGCAATTCGGCTGAACAACTTGAAGACGAAATTGGGGATAACTGCGGCTTTCTGATTTCTGGGGACAAGTCGCTGTTTCATCCATAGGTTAATAACGGCCTTCAGGCAGCTTCCCAGCATCTTTTCTGTCTGGTTACACTTTTTATAATCTATTGATTTAGTTAAATAAAATAGGATTTTCCACAGACAGTGCCGTTACCTACTATCACTATAAATTCAATCTATATATATAAATTCTTATTTATTTACTTATTAAATATTTATTTGAATAACTTAAAGAATGAATAAAGATTGGACATGTTTTGTACAACTGGATGAACCGCTCTATAATGTGCGCCCATTTTTCCAAGCGCCGCGAGGCAGGCTATGATTTACCCTGAAAAATTTGACGTAATCGTTGTCGGCGGCGGTCATGCCGGTACCGAAGCCTGTCTGGCCGCCGCCCGCATGGGCTGCAAGACCCTGCTGCTCTCCCACAACATTGAAACCTTGGGACAAATGTCCTGTAACCCTGCTATTGGGGGCATTGGCAAAAGCCATTTGGTCAAAGAAATTGATGCCCTGGGGGGCGCTATGGCCTTGGCAACCGATGCCGGGGGGATTCAGTTCAGAATTCTTAACGCTCGCAAAGGACCGGCAGTGCGAGCTACACGTGCGCAGGCCGATCGCGTGCTCTACAAAGCCGCCATTCGACATACATTGGAAAACCAGCCGAATTTATGGATTTTCCAGCAAGCAGTAGATGATCTGATTGTTGAGAATGATGAAGTTCGTGGCGTAGTCACCCAAATGGGGCTGAAATTTCAGGCCAATCAGGTGGTGTTAACCACCGGCACCTTCCTTGGCGGTGTTATTCACATAGGCCTGCAAAATCACAGCGGCGGTCGCGCTGGCGATCCGCCAGCACAAGCCCTCGCCAAGCGGTTGCGTGAATACCCGTTGCGCGTCGATCGTTTAAAAACCGGTACCCCGCCCCGTATCGACGCCAAATCGGTGGATTTTTCCGACTTGCAGGAGCAGTGGGGCGATGAACCTCGGCCCGTTATGTCAGTTCGTGGCAACCGCGAGATGCAGCCCCAACAGGTGTGCTGCTGGATAACTCATACCAACGAGAAAACCCACGAGGTGATTCGCGGCGGACTGGACCGCTCGCCCATGTACTCCGGTGTGATTGAGGGGGTTGGTCCGCGTTACTGCCCGTCTATCGAGGATAAGATTCATCGCTTTGCCGACAAAGACAGTCATCAGGTGTTTATCGAGCCCGAAGGACTGACTACGCATGAGCTCTATCCCAATGGCATTTCCACCAGCCTGCCCTTTGACGTGCAAATGAACTTGGTGCGCTCAATCAAAGGGTTTGAAAACGCCCACATCACTCGCCCTGGTTATGCGATCGAATACGATTATTTTAATCCACAGGATTTGAAATACTCGCTGGAAACCAAAGTAATTGGCGGCTTGTATTTTGCCGGGCAAATCAACGGCACCACCGGTTACGAGGAGGCGGGCGCCCAGGGCTTGCTCGCCGGTTTGAACGCGGCGCGGCGCGCCCGCGAACAAGAGGCCTGGTGTCCGCGTCGCGACGAGGCCTACCTTGGAGTACTGGTGGATGACCTGATTACCATGGGTACCCGAGAGCCCTATCGCATGTTTACCAGCCGGGCGGAATATCGCTTGTTGCTGCGCGAAGATAACGCCGATCAGCGCTTGACCGAAATTGGTCGCACCATGGGCTTGGTGGATGATGCCCAGTGGCAGGCATTTTGTGAAAAAAGTGAGGCTGTAGAGCGTGAGCGCGCGCGTCTCAAAGACACCTGGGTGCAGGCGGGCTCAGCCGAAGCGCAAGCGCTGGAAGGCAAGGTGAAAAGTAAACTGACCCGCGAATACAGTTTGTTTGATTTGCTCAAACGCCCTGAACTGCACTACGCCGATGTCGCCAACCTGAAGGGGGAAGCCTGCGACAGTGAAGCGGTGGCCGAACAAATCGAGATTGATGCGAAATACTCTGGGTATATTTCCCGCCAGCAAGAGGAAATCGACCGCTTGCGCGCCCACGAAAACACGCTGTTTCCGGTGGATTTTGATTTTAACGCGGTGGACGGTTTATCCAACGAAGTGAAGCAAAAGCTCAGTGATGCGCGCCCCGAAACCCTCGCCCGTGCTCAACGTATCCCCGGGGTGACACCGGCAGCTGTGTCGCTGCTTCTGATTTACCTGAAAAAGCGGGGCTTGCTCAATCGGCGTCAGGCCGAGGCTTGCTGATGAGTGATCGCGGTACTTTGCAGCGCCAGCTGCAGGAGGGCGCTGCCAGCTTGGGCGTATCTCTGAGCGACGCACAGCAGGGCCTTCTGCTGGATTATCTGCAGGAATTTGCCAAGTGGAACAAGGCATATAACCTTTCCGCAGTACGCGATATTCAGCAGATGTTGGGGCGTCACCTACTGGATTCTTTAGCCGTAGTGCCGCATATTCACGGGCAAAACCTGATTGACGTGGGCACTGGGGGCGGCTTGCCTGGCATCGTACTGGCGATCTGCTACCCAGAGAAAAAATTTACTTTGCTGGACAGCAACGGCAAGAAAACCCGGTTTTTATTTCACGTGAAAACCCTGTTGGGGCTTGAGAATGTGACGGTGGAAAACTGTCGTGTTGAGTCCCTCAAGCCTGAGTCGCTGTTTGACACTGTGATCAGCCGGGCCTTTGCGAGCCTCGCGGATATGACCCATTGGTGTCGCCACCTTTTGAGCGACAATGGCCAGTTCTTGGCTATGAAGGGGCAGTTCCCGCAAGTTGAGTTGGATGAAATTCGCGAAGCTTACGAGTTGCTGAGTAGTATTGAATTGCAGGTACCCGGCGAAGAGGGTGAGCGACATCTGCTGATTATCCGGCGAAAACAGAGTTAACCTCTGTCAGCGCTTGCCCGGCGTTCGCAACTGCCACACAATAGAGACCTTTTGCGCGAAGGCTACGAAAAAAGGATAACCACTTGACCAAGATTTACGCCATTGCAAACCAAAAAGGCGGGGTCGGCAAAACCACCTCCTGCGTCAATCTGGCGGCATCGCTGGTGGCAACCAAAAAACGGGTGTTGCTGGTGGACCTGGACCCACAGGGCAACGCCACTATGGGCAGTGGAATCGATAAGTCCGAGTTGGATGAAACCGTGTACGACGTTTTGACTGATCGTGCGCCAATAGCTGACTGCCTGGTGGTTTCAGAAGAGGGCAAGTACCACGTGCTGCCCGCCAATGGTGATCTGACCGCCGCCGAGGTGGAAATGTTGTCGCTCGCCAACAAAGAGCGTCGATTGGATGTGGTGTTGAAAGAGGTTTCTGCGCAATACGATTACATCCTGATCGACTGTCCACCATCGCTGAACATGCTCACGCTCAACGCTCTGGCCGCTTGTCACGGTGTGATCATCCCCATGCAGTGTGAGTACTACGCCCTTGAGGGGTTGTCGGCGCTGATGGGTACCATCGGCCAAATTCAGCAGGTGCTCAATCCCGAGCTGAAAATTGAGGGTATCTTGCGCACCATGTACGATCCTCGCAACAGTCTGACCAACGATGTTTCGGCGCAGCTGCACCAGCACTTTGGCGACCGTGTTTATCGCACCTGCATCCCCCGTAATGTGCGTCTTGCCGAAGCCCCGAGCTATGGTCAGCCGGTTTTGGTGTACGACCGTCAATCCAAAGGGGCCATGGCCTATCTGGCGCTGGCAGGCGAAATCCTGCGTCGCAACGATCAAAATGAAGCGGCCGATTCTATTCAACCCGAAATCGCGCATTGAGCGCTGAAAGTTTTAAACAGGTAACCCCATGGCAGGAAAACGCAAAGGTTTGGGCAAAGGCTTGGACGCGCTCTTGGGCGCTGGCGTCAGCGCACCCAAAGTAGGCACTCCCTCGGATAACAGCCCGCAAACACAAGCCTCTGCACCGACCATTCCCGCCGATGGCAAGCTAATGCAGCTGCCGGTAGAGCTGATTCAACGGGGGAAATATCAGCCCCGTCGCGATATGCACCCTGAAGCGCTGGAGGAGCTTTCCGACTCCATCAAGGCTCAGGGCGTGATGCAGCCGATTGTGGTGCGCCCCATCGGCGACGACAAATACGAAATTATCGCCGGGGAGCGACGCTGGCGCGCGACTCAGCTAGCGGGCCTGGATAAAATCCCCGCGGTCGTGCGCGAAGTGCCCGACGAAGCGGCCATCGCCATGGCGCTGATTGAAAACATCCAGCGTGAAGATTTAAACCCCATTGAAGAGGCCATTGCCCTTAAGCGGCTGCAGGACGAGTTTGAGTTAACTCAACAAGAAGTTGCCCAGGCGGTGGGTAAATCCCGCACCACGGTAACCAACTTACTGCGATTGATCGCGCTCGACGATGAGGTGAAAAAGCTGCTGGAGCACGGCGACCTGGAAATGGGACACGCCCGCGCCCTGCTAACTCTCTCTCCCGAACAGCAGCGTGAAGCGGGTCGGATTATCGTGGCCAAAGGGCTTACTGTGCGTCAGACCGAAGCTCTGGTGCGCAAGCTGCAAGAAGAAAAAGACAACCCCCCTGCCGCCCCCGTGGAAGTATCGGCAGATATTAAACGCCTGCAAACTGAGCTTTCCGAAACACTGGGTGCCGGTGTCAGTATCCAGCATTCCAGCAAAGGTAAGGGTAAGTTAGTCATCAGTTACAACAACCTGGATGAGTTAGACGGCATTCTCGCTCATATCCAATAAAAATCAGAAGACCGTTTTTTCGCGCCTGCGTTATTTGTCCACCTTAACTTTTGCCTTAGACCCTGCTAGGCTTTGCGCTCCGTTTTCGGGGTTATCCACAGGGATTGGTCTGGCCAGTTAAGAAGCGTTAATGGTTGATTTGCTGTTATTTGCCCAAATTCGGGGCGTATCTACCCCCAACTGAGCGAAAATGGCGCGGTTGCTGTTGAAAGGCCTGTAATAAAACCCCTATAATGCGGCGGCTTTGCAGCTGATCTGTAAGCTGCAGTAAAGCCAGTAACGGCGAAATCGACTGAATGCCAACAAATAGGCAGCAAAAGAGAGAATCGATGCCCTGGGCACGCCGTCAGACATCGGCTGTTTTAGCCAAGCTCCCGGTTTTTAGATACCTGGTAATGCTGTGGTTAGCACTGTGTGTCATTAGTGGGCCAGTTCTGTACTGGCAACCACTTTGGGGGATTTCAATACTCTGGGGATTTTCTGTTTGCCTGGTTCCTGCCATGGTATTTGCCAGGCTTGCCGGGCAAATTCGCGGTGCGACGGCAGTACGCCAGAGTGTTAGCCGGTTTTACCGGGCCGAATCAGCCAAGTTATTACTGACCGCCGTATTGTTCGCGGTGGTTTTTACCCGGGATGTGCGTATTAGCCTACCGGTTTTTTTATGCGCTTTTGTTACGGCGCAAATTGCACAAATGATTGTTACAGCAGCGGTGTTAAACCGCCGCTAAAGCCAGCCGAGCTGGTAAACAAACGTTTTATTACACAAGTTGAGAGATTGCAGATGGCAGCGGACGGTAACGCACCTACGACCACCGAATATATCCAGCACCACTTGACCAACTGGACCTACGGTAAATTACCTGCCGGCACCTATTGCGATGGCAAAAGTGTGCAGGAAACCACCGGCTGGACAGTGGCACATTGCTCAGAAGAAATGTCAGCCATGGGCTTTAATGCCATCCACCTGGACTCTATGTTGTGGTCCATAGGCTTGGGGATTATTTTTCTTGCCCTGTTCCGCTGGGGAGCATCAAAAGCTCATGCGGGTGTTCCCACAGGTATGCTCAACTTTGTTGAAGCGATCATTGAATTTATCGACAAAACCGTTAAAGACGCTTTTCAGTACAAAAGCCGTTTCGTTGCTCCGCTGGCGCTGACGATTTTTGTTTGGATTTTCCTCATGAACCTGATGGACCTGGTGCCGGTGGATCTGATACCGCAGTTGGCTGCCTGGGTTGCAGGTGATCCTCATTTCTACTTCAAGATAGTACCAACTACCGACCCGAACATTACTCTGGGTATGGGTTTTACGGTGTTCTTCTTGATGATTGCGTTCAGTATTCGTGAGAAAGGTTTTGTCGGCTTTGTCAAAGAGCTGACCTTCCACCCTTTCCATCCGCCCACCAAGGGCGCCGGTATTATTCTCGCACCTTTGATTATCGTGATTAACTTTGCGTTGGAGTCTGTGACCCTACTGGCGCGTCCTATTTCACTGGGGCTGCGACTGTTCGGTAACCTCTACGCGGGTGAAATGATCTTTATTCTGATCGCCACCATGTTTGGTGCTGGTCTGATCCTCGGCCTGTTTGCGGGTGTACTACAGCTGGGCTGGGCGCTGTTCCATATTATTGTGATTACCCTTCAGGCGTTTGTATTTATGGTGCTGACCATTGTGTATATGGCAATGGCTTTCCATAACGACGATGAAGACCAGTTTACGCATTAATCTTTAACTTAACTTTTACCTTTATCTTTAAAAATCGAGGAGATTTACCATGGGTTTAGCACTGATCGCTGTAGCGCTGTTGATTGGTTTGGGTGCACTGGGTACCGCTATCGGTTTCGCCATTTTGGGTGGCAAGCTGCTGGAAGGTTCTGCCCGTCAGCCTGAACTGGCTCCTATGCTGCAAGGTAAAATGTTCCTGATCGCCGGTCTGCTTGATGCTGTACCGATGATTGGCGTGGGTATCGCTATGTACATTCTGTTCGTTACCGTACCGGGCCTGGCATAAGCTAACGCTTGTATTAACGCACAGAAACTTCCCATAACAGAGGTGTCGGCGTGAACCTTAATTTAACCATCATTGGACAGTCCATTACGTTCATCGTCTTCGTGCTTATTTGCATGAAGTACATATGGCCTCACATCACTGCGGCCATGACTGAGCGTCAAAAGAAAATTGCCGATGGTCTGGCCGCAGCAGATCGCGCAAGTAAAGATCTGGAACTGGCTCAGGAAAAGGCAAAGCATGAGTTGCGCGATGCCAAAACTGAAGCAGCCAGTATTCTGGAATCTGCTAACAAGCGCGCTACTCAGATTGTGGAAGAAGCGAAAGAGCAGGCCCGCGAAGAGGCTAACCGCATCAAAGCGGCGGCCCAGGCAGAGGTAGAGCAGGAAGTGAACCGCGCGAAAGAGCAGTTGCGTTCACAGGTGGCGACCCTGGCGTTTGCTGGTGCCGAGAAAGTTCTCGAGTCTTCTGTTGACCAGTCCGCACACAAAAACATGATCGACAAACTGGCTGCCAGTTTGTAAGTGAGGTGAATTGTGGCTGAACTGACTACCCTCGCAAGACCCTATGCCAAAGCGGCGTTTGCATTTGCCCGCGACCATGGCGATCTTGCGAGTTGGGCAACACAACTGAAAACCCTGGCGATTGTCAGCGAGTATGGCAAGGTGAAGGATGTTATTACCTCCCCTGCCCTGACTCCCGAACAGCAGGCGAGCACCCTGCTAAGTGTTTGCGGCGAAGAGTTGGACAGCAAAGTGAAAAACTTTGTCGAGCTGTTGGCCGAAAACAAGCGCTTGGCTTTGTTGCCCGAGGTATTCACCCTTTTTGATGCGCTGAAAACCGCCGAAGAGCAAGCTGTCGATGTAGAACTGACGACTGCCTTTGAGTTGGATGATGCCAGCGAGAAGAAACTGGCGGATGCCCTCAGTGCCAAGCTGGCACGCAAGGTTAAAGTCAGCACCGCAGTTGATTCTGAACTGCTCGCTGGCGCGATTATCAAGGCTGGTGATTTAGTCATCGACGGCTCCATGCGCGGTCGGTTAGAGAAACTCGCCAAAGCAATCAATTCGTAGGATTGAGGAACAAAGCATGCAGCAGCTGAATCCATCCGAGATTAGCGAAATTATTAAACAGCGCATCGAGAGCCTCGATGTGTCATCCGAAGCCCGCAATGAGGGCACGGTTGTATCAGTATCTGACGGTATTGTTCGTATTCACGGCCTGATGGACGTGATGTACGGTGAGATGATTGAGTTTGAAGGCGGCGTCTATGGTATGGCGCTGAACCTTGAACAAGATTCCGTAGGTGCCGTAATTCTGGGTGATTACTTCGGTATTGCCGAAGGTCAAACCTGTAAGTGTACTGGCCGTATTCTTGAAGTACCTGTGGGCCCGGAACTGGAAGGGCGTGTTGTCGACGCACTGGGTAACCCCATCGACGGTAAGGGCGCCATCAACGCCAAAGAAACCGATGCCATTGAAAAAGTAGCCCCGGGCGTAATTTGGCGTCAATCGGTAGACGAGCCTGTGCAAATTGGTTTGAAAGCGGTTGACTCAATGGTGCCAATCGGTCGCGGCCAGCGTGAGCTGATCATTGGTGACCGTCAAATCGGTAAATCGGCCATTGCCGTAGATGCGATCATTAACCAGAAAGATTCTGGTATTAAATGTATCTATGTTGCCATCGGTCAGAAAGCTTCTTCTATTGCCAGTGTTGTACGCAAACTGGAAGAGCACGGCGCTATGGATCACACCGTAGTGGTTGCGGCGACTGCATCAGACCCTGCTTCCATGCAGTACCTCGCGGCGTTTGCCGGTTGTACCATCGGTGAGTACTACCGTGACCGTGGTCAAGACGCTCTGATTATTTACGATGACTTGACCAAGCAAGCTTGGGCATATCGTCAAATCTCTCTGCTGCTGCGTCGCCCACCGGGCCGTGAAGCCTACCCAGGTGATGTTTTCTACTTACACTCACGTCTGCTGGAGCGTGCCGCGCGCGTAAACCCAGACTACGTAGAAAAATTCACTAACGGTGAAGTAAAAGGCAAAACCGGTTCTTTGACCGCACTGCCGATTATTGAAACTCAGGCTGGTGACGTTTCGGCGTTCGTACCGACTAACGTAATTTCTATTACCGACGGTCAGATCTTCCTGGAAGCTGACATGTTCAACTCGGGCATTCGTCCCGCCATGAACGCCGGTATTTCGGTATCTCGTGTAGGTGGTTCGGCGCAGACCAAGATTATCAAGAAACTGTCTGGTGGTATTCGTACCGCGCTTGCCCAGTACCGCGAGCTGGCAGCTTTCGCGCAGTTTGCCTCCGACTTGGATGAAGCGACTAAATCTCAGCTTGAGCACGGTGAGCGTGTGACCGAGCTGATGAAGCAGAAGCAGTACTCGCCCATGAGCATTGCGCAAATGGGTCTGGTTCTGTACTGCGCCAACGAAGGCTACTTGAAAGATATCGAAGTTAAGAAAATTCTCGACTTCGAAGCTGCCCTCTTGTCTTACGCCGATGCTGAGCACGGTGAGTTGATGAAGCAAATCAACGAAACCGGTAATTGGAATGGCGAGCTGGAAGAGCAGTTCAAAGCCTTGGTTGAGAAGTTCAAGTCCAGCCAAACCTGGTAATGGTGTGGTGCGCATTGCGCACCACCTAAAGAAATCTCGAGGGCCGGAGTAATGGCAGGCGCAAAAGAAATACGCACACAGATTTCGAGCATTAAGAGTACGCAAAAAATTACCAGCGCGATGAACATGGTCGCCGCGAGTAAAATGCGTAAAGCTCAAGAGCGTATGCAAAAAGGCAAACCCTATGCCTCGCGTATGCGTGAAGTGATCGGACATCTGGCAAACGCCAACCCTGAGTACAAGCACAGTTTTATGGAGCAGCGTGAAGTTAAGCGCGTGGGCTTTGTAATTGTGTCGACCGACCGGGGTTTATGTGGTGGCTTGAACATTAACCTGTTTAAAGCTGCCCTGAAAAAAATGAAGAGCTACTCTGATCAGAACATAGAAATCGATCTGTGTTTGATTGGTGCTAAAGCTCAGGCATTTTTTAATAAATTTGGTGGCAAGGTTTTGGCCAGCACCCGCGATATTGGCGAAGCACCCGCACTGACCGATTTAATTGGTTCAATCAAAGTGATGCTGGATGCCTACGCCGAGGAAAATATCGACAAGCTGTACTTAGTGGGCAATGAGTTTGTTAACACAATGACTCACGACCCCTATGTATCGCAGCTGTTGCCGCTTGAGCCCAAGCAAGACGAAGCGATTCAGCATCACTGGGATTACATTTACGAACCAGACGCCGAATCACTGTTGGACGTTTTGTTAAAGCGCTACGTTGAAACCCAGGTCTATCAGGCTGTGGTAGAAAACGGCGCCTGTGAACAGGCTGCGCGGATGATCGCAATGAAAAGCGCCACCGACAATGCCGGTGAGCTTATCGACGGGCTGCAGTTGGTATACAACAAAGCACGTCAAGCGGCGATTACCCAAGAGTTGTCGGAAATTGTGGGCGGTGCTGCGGCGATTTCCTAATCGCCCGGCCCTGAGAAAAGAATTTAGCTTAAACCTTCAGGCCAAAGCCTGAAATAAAGAGGAACCGGAAATGAGTAGCGGACGTATCGTACAGATTATCGGCGCCGTGATCGACGTGGAATTCCCGCGCGATGCTGTGCCTCAGGTATATGACGCACTGACCATCACCGAGAAAAACCTGACCTTGGAAGTGCAGCAGCAATTGGGCGACGGTGTGGTACGCACCATTGCACTGGGCTCGTCTGAAGGTTTGCGTCGCGGTCTGGATGTAGAAAACACCAAAGATGCGATTAAAGTGCCTGTGGGTAAAGAAACCCTGGGCCGTATTATGGACGTACTGGGTAACCCCATCGACGAAGCCGGCCCCATCGGCGAGCAAGAGCGGATGAAAATTCACCGCGAAGCGCCTGCCTACGAAGAGCTGGCCGCTTCTGACGAGTTGTTGGAAACCGGTATTAAAGTTATCGACCTGGTTTGTCCGTTCGCCAAGGGTGGTAAAGTTGGTCTGTTCGGTGGTGCCGGTGTAGGTAAAACCGTAAACATGATGGAGTTGATCAACAACATCGCGAAAGAGCACAGCGGTCTGTCTGTATTCGCCGGTGTGGGTGAGCGTACTCGTGAAGGTAACGACTTCTACTACGAGATGAAAGAGTCCAACGTACTGGACAAAGTTGCCATGGTTTACGGCCAGATGAACGAGCCACCGGGTAACCGTCTGCGTGTTGCACTGACCGGCCTGACTATGGCTGAGAAGTTCCGTGACGAAGGTAAAGACGTTCTGTTGTTCGTCGATAACATCTACCGTTACACCTTGGCTGGTACCGAAGTATCGGCACTGCTGGGTCGTATGCCTTCTGCAGTGGGTTATCAGCCGACTCTGGCCGAAGAGATGGGGGTACTGCAGGAGCGTATTACCTCGACCAAAACCGGTTCTATTACTTCGGTACAGGCGGTTTACGTTCCCGCGGATGACTTGACCGACCCGTCGCCGGCTACCACCTTTGCTCACTTGGACTCTACCGTTGTACTGTCTCGTGATATTGCGGCAAAAGGTATTTACCCGGCGATTGACCCACTGGATTCCAGCTCGCGTCAGCTTGACCCACTGGTTATCGGTCAAGAGCATTACGACTGTGCTCGCGGTGTGCAGACTGTTCTGCAGCGCTACAAAGAGCTGAAAGACATTATTGCGATTCTGGGTATGGACGAGCTGTCTGAAGAAGATAAGCAAACCGTTGCCCGCGCCCGTAAGATCGAGCGCTTCCTGTCTCAGCCTTTCCACGTAGCGGAAGTATTCACCGGCTCTCCCGGTACTTACGTTTCTCTGAAAGAAACCATTCGCGGTTTCCAGGGTATTTTGGCCGGCGATTACGACCACTTGCCCGAGCAGGCTTTCTACATGGTTGGCACCATCGACGAAGCCATCGAGAAAGCTGAGAAAATGAAGTGATTGAGCGCGGCCTAGCCGCGTTCATCCCACAAGCTTAAGAGGCGGGATTATGGCCATGACACTCCACTGCGATATCGTCAGTGCAGAAACCGAAATCTTTTCTGGTCTGGTAGAAATGCTGGTTGCTACAGGCTCTCAGGGTGATCTGGGGGTTAACTACGGCCACGCCCCACTGCTTACTGCGCTGGAGCCTGGTCCTGTGCGTATTAAAAAGCAAGGCGGTGAAGAAGAGGTTTACTATGTTTCTGGCGGCTTTTTAGAGGTGCAGCCCAACCACGTCACTATTTTGGCAGACACGGCTCTGCGCGCTGGTGATATGGACGAAGCGGCAGCCGAAGAAGCCAAGAAAGAAGCGGCGAGCAAACTGCTGAGCCAAGCTGGGAATATTGATTATTCCAAGGCGGCGATTCAGTTGGCGGAAGCCTCTGCACAGTTGCGTGCACTGCAAGCGGTGCGTCGCAAAACGCGGTCGTAACATTATCGCGCTGTTGTTGAAAAAGGGTGGCTCAGGCCACCCTTTTTTATTGCGTAAAAGAAAAGCACAGTCAGCGCAGAGTCGAATTGTTATTATGCAGCTTCGCTAGGAGGAGTAGTCATGCTGGATATAGTCATATTAGCGGCGGGCAAAGGTACCCGCATGCGTTCAAGTAAACCCAAGGTGATGCAAACGATCGCCGGTAAGCCTTTACTGCGCCATGTAGTGGATACTGCCCAACAACTACTGACGGCGGGCACTAGCCCCACTGTTGTGGTTGGCTTTGCTAAAGAACAGGTGATCGCAGGCTTTACTTCCAATGAAATAACCACAGTAGAGCAACGTGAACAGCTGGGTACAGGTCACGCGGTCGCTCAGGCGTTGCCTTACCTTCGCGACGACGCGGTGGCACTGATTCTTTACGGTGATGTGCCTCTGATCCAAAAACAAACACTTGAGTCATTGGTTGCGCAAACGGATTCAAATTCGCTCGCGGTCTTAACCGTAAATTTGCCAAACCCTAAAGGCTATGGGCGCATGCTGCGAAATAGTGCGGGAAATATTATTGCCATTGTGGAAGAAAAAGACGCGACGCAGCAGCAGCGCACAATTAATGAAATAAACACTGGCATCATGGCGGTGCCGGTGCACTTGTTAAAAAAATGGTTGCCAGAGCTTTCCTGCGACAATGCCCAGGGCGAGTACTACCTAACCGACATTATTGCCAAGGCTGCCGCGGAAAATATAGTCGTCAATAGTGCTCAGCCAGAGTTTGTCTGGGAAGTTGAAGGAGTAAATGATCGGCGCCAACAGGCGGCATTGGAGCGTGCTTATCAGGCTTATCTGGCCGATAAGTTCATGTCCGAAGGCTTGGCATTGCAGGATCCGGCTCGTTTTGACTGTCGCGGCAGCCTTAGTTTCGATCAAGATGTAGAGATTGATATCAACGTGGTCATTGAAGGTAAGGTGCACCTGGGCGATGGTGTTCGTCTGGGCCCGAACTGCGTTATTCGTAACTCTACCCTGGCTGCTGGCACTGTGGTTGAGGCCAACAGCATTATCGACGGTGCACAAATTAACGAAAGCTGCACCATTGGCCCCTATGCTCGCTTGCGCCCTGGCAGTGTGCTGCAAAAAAACGCCAAAGTAGGAAACTTCGTCGAAGTGAAAAAGTCAGTAATCGGTGTTGGCAGTAAGGTGAATCACCTAAGCTACATTGGCGACTGCACCATGGGTGATGGAGTGAATGTCGGCGCTGGCACCATTACTTGTAACTACGACGGCGTAAACAAGTTTCGCACCGAGATTGGTGACAACTCGTTTATTGGCTCAAACTCGGCGCTGGTGGCTCCAGTGGTTCTGGCAGCAGGTACCACTGTGGGTGCAGGCAGTACGATTACCCGCACTACAGAGATTGATGATTTGGCAATCGCCAGGGCTAAGCAACGTAATATTTCTGGTTGGCAGCGTCCGACAAAAAAATAGGCGATACATCCGTGCAATGGCTTGAAGTGCTGATACTGGCATTAATCCAGGGTTTAACAGAGTTTTTGCCGGTTTCCAGCAGTGCTCATCTATTGTTGGTGCCGGTGTTTACCCAGTGGCCGGATCAAGGGTTGGCATTTGATATCGCCGTACACTTTGGTAGTTTGGTCGCGGTTATAGCTTACTTTCGCAAGGATATAGCGCGTTTAATCGTTGCCTGGAGCGCGAGTATTTTTCAGGGCAAAAAAAGCGGTGAGGCACGCCTCGCCTGGGCCGTGCTCTGGGCTACCGTGCCGGTAGGCTTAGCTGGTTTGTTGGCAAAAAGCTATATCGAAGACCATATGCGCTCGGGTGTGTATATGGGGTACAGCCTGATCATATTTGGTTTGCTGCTGGGTTGGGCCGATTGGCGTTACTCCCGGCGCCTAAAGCATAGTAATGCAAGCAACGAATCGCTGTGCAATAGCGAGTACAACCTAACGGTGAAACAAATAACGGGTATCGCACTTGCTCAGGCACTGGCACTGATTCCGGGTACTTCGCGTTCGGGTATTACCATGACAGCTGGTTTGCTATTGGGGTTAACGCGCGAAGCCAGTGCACGCTTTTCTTTTTTACTCAGTATTCCGGTGATCGCCTTGGCAGCGCTATTACAAACGACCGAGCTGATCGGCGAGCCGCAAAGTATTCGGCTTGATCAACTATTGGTTGCCACTGCTTTATCGGCAATTAGCGCTTATGCATGCATTCATTGGTTTTTACTGTTAATTAAAAAACTTGGCATGCAGCCTTTTGTTATTTACCGAGTGTTACTCGGCGCTTACTTAATTTATCTATTCAGCTAACGAAAAAAGGACGCTCGTATGTCTGTGTTAAAACTGCTTCGGAGTATATGGTTTAGCTCTGTTATTGTTTCGGTTTTAGTAGTAATGGGTGCATGTACTCCAGCAGACACTCAACCAGGCTCTGATACATCGCCCGCTGCTGAAGCCAGCGGTATCCGCAAAAGCCCGAATGATACAAGGCAGTACCGAACGCTAAGCTTGCAAAATGAACTGCAGGTGGTACTGGTATCCGACCCAAGTGTAGAGGTGTCGGGCGCATCTCTCAGTGTCGGTGTCGGCAGCTATCAAAACCCCGATCAAATTCCAGGTCTAGCGCATTACTTGGAGCATATGCTGTTTCTCGGTACCGAAAAATATCCCGAGCCCAACAGCTTTCAGACCTTTGTTCAGCAAAACGCTGGCTTCAGTAATGCGTACACTGCCAGCACCCATACCAATTATTTCTTTCAGGTAGCTGAAGCTGCCTACGACGAGGCATTGGATCGCTACAGCGACTATTTTAAGGCGCCGACATTTGATCGTCAGTACAGCAACAAAGAGCGTCATGCCGTAGACAGCGAATGGTCAATGGGCCGCGAACAGGATGGTCGCATCATCAACCGCCTGCGCGGGCTGACCGCAAACCCAGCGCATCCATCTAGCCGGATGAGTGTGGGTAATCTAGAGACTCTAGTAGATCAGCCGAATATGCCGCTGTATGAAACCATGCTGAGTTTCTACAACCGCTATTATTCAGCCAACAATATGAAGTTAACACTATTTGGCAAACAGCCGTTGGATGAGCTAGAAGCTTTAGCAGAGAAACATTTTAGCGGTATTAACAATAGCCAAGTTACCCACCCAAAAGTTAAGCAAAAGGGTTTAACGGCTGAGGTGCTAGGAGAGCATATTTATTATAAGCCGCAAAAACCTACTCGCCAGCTGGTTATTGAGTTTGCGATTGACGACAATACCGATCAATGGCCAGTAAAACCCAATCGCTATCTCGCCAATTTAATAAGCTCCGAAGAGCCGGGAACGGCGGCGGAGATTTTACGGAAAAAAGGTTGGGTGGATGATTTCACTGCGAGTATAAGCCCGGACTACTATGGCCCAGATGGCATGTTTATGGTCAATATAGGCCTTACCGAATCGGGCCTTGCTCACGAAGACGAAATTATCGCCACGGTTTTTGCCTACCTAAATAAAATACGCAACGATGGTGTAGATGCGAGCTACTTTCGCGAATATAAAGCCATGGCAGAAAAACAGTTTGCTGATCTGCAAATGCCCAACCCGCTTAATCAGGCCATTGGTTTTTCCAGCTCGATGTTTAACATACCCGTCGAGCATTTAATTGATATGCATTATGTTTATGAAAGGTTTGATCCAGCCGCGATCAATAATGTGCTCGATCAGTTGCAACCGCAGAATTCGCGCATCTGGCATATAAACCCCCAAGTAGAGGTTGATACCGATATCCCCTATTACGCGGGTCAGTACAGTGTCCAAAAATTTACTTCCTCAGAGCTCAATAACTGGCAAAAGATGGCGGCTGATATAGCTATGTCCCTGCCGGAAGAAAATGATCTGTTTAGTTCCGCTAACGCAGAGGTAGTCGCGCCCACCATTGAGAAGCCAAAGAAAGTTGTAGCGCAAAAAGGTATTGAGGCATGGCTCGCCCATAGCATACGCCATCAGTCTGAACATGGTTATCTGCAAGTCATGTTCAACACGAAGTTGCCGCAGCTAAATGCCGAAAATCAAGTCATGAGCGATTTAATTAACCGCATTTTTTCTTTGCAAACTACGGCGTTACGAGATAAAGCGGGGCGTGCGGGTATAGGTATTGGTATTGAGAGGCCGCGCGGCAATCACGCCCTTACATTATCTGGCTACAGTGAAAAACACGCTTTGTTGTATGGCCGTTTATTGCAGCGCTGGGTTGAGATGGAAATTGACGCGCAGACCTTCACTATCGCTATGGAAGGCTATCGCGATTGGTTGGATGGTCGTGCCAAAGCCGAGCCGAATCGCCAGCTATTTACGGAATTAGATCGTTTAATGTCTACCCCCAGTTGGACGGACACCCAGCTGCGTCAGGCAAGCGAACAAATCACTCTGGATCAGATAAACCAATATCAGCAAAAACTACTAAGCGAAAACCGGATTCGAATTTTTGCGTTCGGTAATTACGATGAGCAGATGGTTAAAGAGTTTGCGTCGATTACGCAAGCTAAACTTCCGCACAGCTGGCAAAAGCTCGAGCGTTATCTCAGCCAGTACCACACGCCTAAAGTCGGTGAACAACAAGAGTACTCCAGCAGCACCCAGCATACGGACAATGCACTGTTACAAGCTTATTATTCACCGGTAGATAAGCTGAACACTGGTGCACAACTGCTGCTTTTAAATTCGGTCTTTCATCAAGCGTTTTACAATAAACTGCGCACCGAAGATCAGGTGGGTTACGTTGTAGGTTCGAGTATCGACCGCATCGGCGATTACTGGGGTTTTATTCTCTATGCGCAGTCAACCAATACCGAGCTGGCCGATTTAAAACAGCGCTTTAATGACTTTGTTAAAAACTATCCTGAGCAATTGGATGCTATCGAGCCATCGGTGTTTGATACCTTGCGCGACAGTGTGATCGCGCAAATTAATCAACCGCCAGGTAATTTTTACGACGATTATCCACGCTATCTCAATGACTTTTACCGAGGCAATGATCAGTTTGACAGTCGTGACAAGCTGACGGCGGCGATTGCTGCCACAGACAAGTCACAGGTACAGGCCTTGTACCAGTCGCTAATGTTGGACGGCGACTCTGAAACAGTGGTTATTTCCCTGAGCGGACAAAACTGATTCAAGGGGGCATATTGCCCCCGCTTATTTTCACCAAAACTTGGGAATAACCTTTCGTTTTGCTACAATTTGTTTCGTTTTGAAACTTTAAATGCTTTGTTATGGCCAAACGAAACACACAGTGGCGCCGTCGCCAAATCCTCGATCTGTTGGCCGAATCCGGTGAGGTAGCGGTAGAGGCTCTGGCTCTGCGGTTTCAAACCTCCGAAGTCACCATCCGTAAGGACTTGAGCGCTCTGGAGAGCAACGGCTTATTGTTGCGCCGCCACGGTGGTGCTGTCCCCCTGCCCCAGGATTTACTGCGCGACAGTGCCATCAGCTCGCCTGTTAAGCAGCAAATTGCCCGTCTGGCAGCCGCGCAAATACGTGACCACAACCGCATCATTATTGACAGTGGAAATACTACCGCCGCCCTTTTGCCAGAGCTTGCCCAGCTGCGGGGTTTGGTGGTTATGACCAATTCTTTGGGTATTGCGCAGGCATTGCTGGAGCTGGAGAACGAGCCCACCCTACTGATGCCCGGTGGAACCTGGGATTCGCGTTCTGAGGCATTTCAGGGGCAGCTGGCAGAGCAGATGCTGCGCTCTTACGATTTTGACCAATTGTTTATCGGTGCCGACGGCCTAGATGTGGCCCGCGGTACCACCACATTTAACGAACTTTACGGTCTCAGTCGGGTGATGGCAGAAGTAGCTCGCGAAGTCATTGTGATGGCTGAATCGGACAAGCTGGGGCGCAAAATGCACAACCTGGAGTTGCCCTGGTCGGCGGTCAACATATTGGTGACAGACACCGACATAGAGCCGCAGGCAAAAGTGGAAATCGAACATCAAGGGGTACAGGTAATCTGTGCGCCAACTAAGAATTAACGGCTAGGCTGGACAATTCAGTCGCCAGAATACAGGACATTATTATGTGTGGAATAGTGGGCGCCATTGCCCAGCGCGACGTTGCACAAATTCTGATAGAAGGTTTAAAAAGACTCGAGTATCGCGGTTACGACTCGGCGGGTCTGACTATCGTCGAAAAACCGGGCGGGTTGCAGCGCTTGCGCCGGTTGGGCAAGGTGCAGGCTCTTTCAGACGCTATGCTCGAGCCCTTGGCTGGCGGCCTGGGTATTGCCCATACTCGCTGGGCAACTCACGGTGAGCCCTCGGAGAAAAATGCCCACCCGCATTTAAGTCGCGACCGCATAGCGGTAGTACACAATGGCATCATCGAAAATCACGCCGAGCTGAAACAAAGTTTGCAGGCGCAAGGCTATGAGTTTACCTCGCAAACTGACACTGAAGTAATTGCGCACTTGGTGCATCGCGAACTGCAGCATAAAGATACCTTGATGTCTGCGGTGCGCGCAGCAGTAAAACAATTGCGGGGTGCTTACGGCACCGTAGTAATTGATGCTGATAACCCGGATAAAATGGTGGTGGCGCGCTCAGGCAGTCCGCTGGTGATTGGATTGGGCATTGGTGAGAACTTTGTCGCGTCTGATTCTCTGGCGCTTTTGCCGGTGACTCGCCAGTTTATCTATTTAGAAGAGGGAGATATCGCCGAAATCAGCCGCACCAGTTTGTACATTGAGGACAGCAGCGGTCACCAGGCGGATCGTCCCGCGCAGGAGTCTACCGCCAGCTACGATGCCGGCAACAAGGGCGAGTATCGCCACTTTATGCTGAAAGAAATCCATGACCAACCGCAGGCGGTGCGCAATGCGCTGGAGTCCCGGCTGGCGGAAGATCATGTTTTGGACCAGGCATTTGGTACACAAGCCGCCGATGTGTTTGCCAAGGTAAAACATGTGCAAATTGTTGCCTGTGGCACCAGCTACCATTCGGCTATGGTGGCGCGTTACTGGTTTGAATCCCTTGCCGGCATCTCATGCTCGGTGGAAATTGCCTCTGAGTATCGCTATCGCAAACCCGTGGTTCTGCCAGACAGCTTACTGGTGACTATTTCCCAGTCGGGCGAAACCGCCGATACTTTGGCTGCACTTCGCATGGCCAGGCACTTGGGTTACTTGTCTACCCTGGCAATCTGCAATGTCGGGGCATCGTCACTGGTGCGCGAATCGGATCTTGCGTTTATGACCCGTGCCGGGGTCGAGATTGGTGTGGCATCGACAAAAGCGTTTACAACTCAGTTGGTTGGTTTGGGTATTTTGGTACTGTCGTTGGGCCAGCACAATGATATGAATCCGCTGTTGTTGGCAGAAATGGTAGGCGCGTTAAAAACTTTGCCGGAGCAGTTGGAACAGACTCTTACCCTGGCCCCGGAAATTGAAAAATTAGCCGAAGAGTTTGCCGATAAACATCACACCTTATTTCTCGGCCGTGGCGATCAATACCCTATTGCCATGGAAGGTGCGTTAAAGCTTAAAGAGATTTCCTATATTCATGCCGAGGCCTATGCCGCGGGTGAGCTAAAACACGGCCCACTGGCTTTGATTGATGACGATATGCCAATTGTGGTGGTAGCGCCCAACAATGAACTGTTGGAAAAATTGAAATCCAATGTTGAAGAAGTTCGTGCTCGGGGTGGGATTTTATACGTGTTTGCCGATAAGGATGCGCAGTTTGAATCGGATGACAGTATGCGCGTTATCAACCTTCCCCACACCCACCCGTGGATGGCGCCGATCGTCTATACCCTGCCTTTGCAGCTGCTGTCTTACTATGTTGCGATTATTAAGGGCACGGATGTAGACCAGCCGCGTAACCTGGCCAAATCGGTCACGGTGGAATAGTGAATCGCCTGGATGCCGAGCTGGTGGCGCGCGGTTTAGTCGATAGCCGCGCTCACGCCCAGCGGGTCATGAAAGAGTCGCGCGTGCAACAGAATCTGGCTGGGATTTGGCAAACGGTTACTAAACCCAGCGCTAAAACTGCTCCCGAGACTCAACTGCGAGTTATCGCCAGTGACGACGATCGTTACGTTTCCCGAGGTGGCCTTAAGCTTGCCGGTGCCCTGCATAAATCCGGATTGTCGGTTAAGGGGCTAACCGCCTTGGATGTGGGACAGTCTACGGGCGGTTTTAGTGACTGTTTGCTGCAAGCTGGTGTAGAAAAAATAGTCGGCGTGGATGTTGGCCACGATCAGCTGGCGAAAAAAATTCGCGAAGATAAACGAGTTAGCTACTACGAAGGTATTAACGCCCGCGAGCTGCCGTTAGATTTACGAGAAAATCATGCCCCGGGCGGTTTTGATATTGCAGTAATGGATGTGTCTTTTATATCGCAAACCCTTATTCTGCCATCGCTCGTGCCACTGCTGAAAAATGGTGGTGTCCTTCTTAGTCTGGTAAAACCTCAGTTTGAGGTGGGGCGTGAAGGTATTGGCAAGGGCGGCATTGTTCGCGATCAGGGTTACTATAAGAAAGTCGAAGAAAAACTGAGTCTATGTTGTCGCGAGCTGGGACTAAACGTAATAGACTACTTTGACAGTCCGATTACCGGGGGTGACGGCAACCGGGAGTTTTTTATTCTGGCGGAAAATAACATCGATATTTAAGGAAGAAAGCATGGGGATTATTGACAAAGCTGGCCGAGCGGTTGGGTTTGTATCGGCTTTAATGCTCGCGGCGTGCACTACGCAAACGCAACCGCCGTATGAGACACACTATACCAGTTCATTTATCTCTGTCGCTGAGCCCGGTTTTCAGTTGCGACAGGGCGACAGTTTTGCCTGGCTGGGGCAGCCCGAAATCATTACCGATGACAGCCACAATATAGCGCCAGAAACCCTCACCCACCTGCGCAGCCGGTTTGAGCAAAACATGCGCAGCCAAGGGTTTGATATGGCCGCGTCGGCAAATGGAGCCGACTATCTACTCAGCGCGGCGATTATTCTGGGCACCCCTATTTCCGAGCAGGAGTTGGTTGAGAAATTTGATATCGCCCCTTCTTTGACCAGCGGCGCTGAATATGATGCCGGCACACTGGTAATGCGAGTCATCTCTCCTGGCGGCATGCGCACCCAGTGGCGCGGCGCCATAGAGATTTTTACCGACCCGCAACAAACCAGCAGCGAAAGACAGCGTCGGGTTGATAGCGCTGTGGATACCTTCGCCAGGCATCTACAACCCAAATAGGGGTTCCTTTCCCCTATCTAATCGTTACAATCGCCCTTTGTGATGCAGATCACACCCGCTACTTGTGTAGCAACGCGTTGACCTATCGATCCTAAAAAGAGGATAACCATGAACCGCACGCAATTTCCGACATCGACGTCTGTAACGGCTAAACCTGACTGCATAAAAGCCACACGCCTACAGGGGCGAAAACTTCGTCCGCTAGCGCTTGCGATGGCGGCGGCAATCAGCCAGGGCGCTGTAGCAGGGCCGGATGGCGGCGTGGTGATTGATGGCAGCGCAAATATTGTTCACGCGGGCAATGTCACGGACATTTCGCAACACAGTCAGAACATTACCGTGGTGTGGGATAACTTTGATATTGATGTGAATGAGGTGGTTAATTTCCTGCAGCCGAACAGCCAATCACTGGCTCTGAACCGGGTGCTAAGTGCCGATGGAACACAAATAAATGGTCAGCTGAACGCGAATGGTCGGGTATTTGTGCTGGATGCCAATGGTGTCTTGTTTGGTAAAAATGCCAAGGTAAATGTAGGCAGTTTAGTCGCTTCCACGCTTGATCTTACCCACAGTGATTACGACACCAATACCTTTACCTTTAATGGCGGTGAAAATCCCGCCGCGGTGACCAACCTGGGTGAGATTACTGCAGCAGAAACTGGTGCGGTGGCTCTGCTGGGCGGTCGGGTAAGCAACTACGGTGTGATTCAGGCCAAGCTCGGCAATGTGGCGCTGGCAGCGGGTCAGCAGGTCACTTTGGATTTTGCCGGCGATGGCTTGTTGAACGTTCAGGTAGACGAAGCGGCGCTGGACGCCCTGGCGGAAAACCACGGCCTGATAAAAGCTGATGGGGGACAGGTATTAATGACCGCGCACGCCAGCGATGCTCTGCTGCAGACGGTGGTCAACAACACTGGTGTGATTGAAGCGCAAACCCTGCAAGAAAAAGACGGGAAAATTATGCTGCTGGGTGGTATGACTCCAGAGACCGGTGGCACCGTGCGTGTGTCCGGCACTCTGGATGCCAGCGCACCCACCGAGGGTGATGGCGGCTTTATTGACACCTCCGGCGCCATTGTCAAAGTGGGCGCCGATGCCAAGATAAACACCGCCAGCGCCAATGGCGCGGCTGGCACCTGGCTGCTCGATCCCACGGACCTGGAAATCAGCTACGATGCTATGGGCGCCGATGACGATGTCAGCCACACCCACACCCAGGCGCTGCAAAACGCCCTGGAATCCGGCAACGTGATTCTGGAAACTGCCGACGCGGGTGGCGGCGCTGGTGATATCACTGTGGTGGACCCTATTGTCTGGGCAAGCAGCAACACTTTAACTCTGGACGCCGATGGCGGTATCGCCTTTAACGATTATCTGCATGCTCCCAGTGGCGGGCTCAGCCTCAACGCAGTGGGCGACATCTCGACCGGCGCCGAAGGTCATATCAATGTCGGCACCTTCACCCTTGAGTCCGGTAACTTTGAGCAAATCACCGCTAACCTGCCCACCTTTAAGGCCGATGATTTTGTGATTAACGGCGGTACTTTTACCCGTGCCACCGGCGGTAATGGTGCAAGCTCAGCGTTAACCTTGGTTGATGCCTATGGTCTTCAGGGCTTGGCTACTACCCCCAGCTTTGATGCCACCCTAGACGCCGATATCGATCTATCGGTGATTAGTAACTTCCAGCGAATTGGCGATGATGCAACGGCCTATACCGGTTCGTTTGATGGTAACGGCCACTTCATTAATAACCTCACAATCAATGTCGATAACCAATATGAAACAGGGCTTTTCGGCTTTGTGGGTGCCGGTGGTTCCGTTGCCAACGTGGGGCTCTACAATGCCTCGGTAACCGCTACCAGCTCGGCTGATGTGGGCATTCTGGTGGGCCGCAACGAGGGTAGCGTTTCTAACAGCTTTGCCGAGGGTAGCGTAACCGCCGATGACAGTGTGGGTGGCTTGGTCGGTTGGAACAATGGTAACGGGATTGTCCAAACCAGTTATTCGACGGCCAGTGTATCGGCGCTCGATGGCACCAACGGCAGAGCCGGTGGTTTGGTTGGCTATAACGGCGGCGATGCACTAACCACAGCAAGCTGGGCCTCGGGTGCGGTTTCAGGTGGTGGTGAAATGGGTGGTTTGGTTGGCTATAACCAAACGAACGCCACGGTATCCAACAGCTATGCGGATAGTGACACCACCGGTTTATCGGCCGTTATCGGGCAAAACGACGGCGCCAGCACCGACAATGCTTTAGTGTCTGGGGACGGTGGCGTTAACCCGTCGGCCTTTCAGCAAGCCTCTTATATTCAGTTTGATTTCAGCAACGACTGGTTTATCGCTGAGGATTCTTCCCGTCCAATGCTGCGCGCCTTTTTAGATGGCGGCAATATTTCTAACCTTTACCAGCTGCAAGGAATGGCTGCCGATTTAACGGGCAGCTATACCCTGCTTAACGATATCGATGCCTCGGCAACAGCCTCTAACAATACCGCTGATGTGTGGGGTGGTGGTGGATTTGCGCCAATAGGTGTCGATGGCGCAAGGTTTACGGGTGATTTTGATGGCCAGGGCTTTGTGATTAGTCAATTGGCCATCAGCCGCTCTAGCCAGGATTATGTGGGCTTGTTTGGGGCCACGGGCGCTGGTGCCGGACTTGTGAATGTCCGTTTGCAGGGGGCCTCTATAGCTGGCAATAACTTAGCTGGCGGTTTAGTGGGTTACAACGACGGTGGCACTATCACTAACAGCTACATTGCAGGCTCGGTTGTTGGTAGAAATCAGGTTGGCGCGCTGGTGGGCGATAATTCTGGCGATATTTCCAGTAGCTACGCCACAGCCACGGTTGATGGCAATGCGGAAGTCGGTGGTCTGGTTGGTTTTAATGATAATGCCGAAATCACCAACAGCTACGCAACGGGCGCGGTCAATGGTAATTCCGATGTAGGTGGGCTTGTTGGGTCCAATGGCGTTCATGGAGAGATCAGCAGCAGCTACGCAACAGGAAATACAGCTGGCAGCAGTACTGGTGGGTTAGTGGGCAGCAACGGTGGTTCAGTTATTAACAGTTACTGGGATACTTTCACCACCGGTCAAGCCACTTCGGATGGTGGTACCGCTGTTAACGGCGACTGGGATGCCGCGCCGAATGCCTACAATGAAGGCTCTTACACTGGTTTCGACTTCACTAACGAATGGTTTATCGCCGAGGGCTCGTCACGACCTATGCTGCGCGCCTTCCTTTCTGGCGGCGGCGAAATCCATAACCTTTACGACTTGCAGGGTATGGCTGCCGATATGGGGGCCAGTTACTCCCTGATGTCCGACATCGACGCCTCGGCTACGGCCGTTAGTGTGGCAGCCGGTAATAGCGGTGATTATTCCGATGTATGGGGCGGCCGTGGTTTTGCCCCTATCGCCAATAACTCTGTGAATTTTCAGGGTTCTGTTGATGGGCAGAACTTTGTTGTGAATGACCTTACTATTAATCGGCCCGATCAGTTTGCGGTTGGTTTAATCAGTTTGTTGGAAAATACCGGTCAAATACAGAATGTGGGTTTGGTCAACGCCGATATTACCGGCGGTGATGTCGTAGGCGGTTTAGTCGGCTGGAGTTTTGCCGGCAGTAGCATCAGCCACAGTTTTGTGACTGGGGTAATCAATGGTGACAACCGCGTTGGCGGGATCATTGGAGACAGCAATTCAGATATCAGCAATAGCTACTCTGCTGCCGATGTAACCGCGGCCACCGGCAGTGCTGGCGGGTTAGCGGGTCTGTACTTCTCGGGCACGCTAAGTAACAGTTATGCCTCAGGTAACGTGGCCGGGGGCACTGATGTTGGTGGTTTAGTCGGTACCAACAGTGCAAACATCATCACCAGCTTCTGGAACAGCGCAAACGCCAGTGGGTTTGGCTCGAATACAGGTACCGTCGATGCTGAAAGTGTCGGTTTGACGTTAACCGAGTTTACAGATCCTGCATCATTCTCCGCGTGGGGTGCAGACATAGACGCCGAAGGCGGGACGGGTACTACTTGGCGGATCTACGAGGGCAACAGCGCCCCGCTGTTGCGTTCGTTCCTAACCGAAATCGACGTGATCGCCTACGATGATTACCAAGTCTATGATGGCGCCGCTTACGATGGCCTGCACGATATTAACGGCACCACCGGTGCGGGCGTGCGTTATGGCACCAGCTACGCCGAGTTTGTTTCCGTGTTTGGTGAAAACGACACACCCTACGACTCGGACGATATCAACAGCACCGACTTAGAGTATGCCGGCGATTCGCAAGGCGCCGTTGATGCCGGCACTTACAGCATTACTCCAAGTGAGCTTTGGTCCAATCAAACCGGCTACGACATAGTTGTCACCGACGGTGTGCTCACCATCGATCAGGCGGTGGTGAGCGTTACGGTAACCATTAATGATGCCAGTAAAGTCTACGGTGAAGCTGACCCCACTTTTACTTGGGGCGTTACCTCCGGCTCACTGGGTGCGGGCGATACCCTGACCGGTTCGCTGTATCGCGACCCGGGTGAAAATGTTGGCACCTACGATATTCACGGCAACATTACCGGTGATCTTGCCTCGTCAAACTACATCGTCACTTTAAACGAAGGCGTATTCACTATTACGCCGCGCGCTATCACCATCAGCATTGATGATTTAAGCAAAGTCTACGGGGAAATGGACCCCGAACTCACCTATTCCGTTAACGGTTCGGCGGTGGCCGGAGATACGCTGGCGGTAGCGCTGACTCGCGAATCCGGTGAAAACGTTGGTGATTACGCCATTACCGGCGAGGTCAGTGGCGATGCGGCCGGCGATAACTACAGCGTCACCTTTAGCGATGGGCTGTTTACCATCACCCCGCGCGCGGTCACTATCAGTATTAGCGATTTGGAAAAAATTTACGGTGACGATGACCCGGAGCTCACCTGGGCGGTTACCGAGGGCAGCCTGGCTCCCGGAGAAACCTTACAGGGTAGTCTGAGCCGTGCTGAAGGCGAAAACGTCGGTGACTACGCCATTAATGGCGAACTGAGCGGCGAAGTGGCCAGTGATAATTATGCGGTTACTTTAAACGACGGCATGCTCACGATTAATCCACGGCCTATAGTCATCAGCGCCGATGACCTAGTGAAAATTTACGGCCAGCAGGATCCCGAGTTGACTTACTCGCAAGCCGGAACCCTGGCCTTTGACGACACTATGACGGTGGCACTTGAGCGCGCCGAAGGCTCTGATGTAGGTGGCTATACCATTACCCCAACGGTAACTGGCGATGTACAGTCCGACAACTACGCCCTGAGTGTAAACACGGGTGTACTGCAAATTACCCCGGCCCAGCTGACGGTAACCGCTGAAGACGTAGAAACCTATTGGGACTTACTACCGAACGAGTTTCCAACCTTAATCGACGGCTTAACCAACGGCGATACCGAACAAGACGTGTTTGGCGATAGCCTGACCGTGGAAACGGATTTAACCCTGCCGATTCCCGGAGACTATACGCTCACGCCCATCGCAACCTTGGCAAGTAACAACTACACCGTTAGCTTTGTGGACGGTGTATTGACCTTGCTGAGCTCAAACCCGGGCACAGGCTATGGCGATGGTTTGACAAGCACCCAGCTGCCTGCCCGCGAATCTTTGGGCGGTGAGGATCGCGCCAACATCTACGAAGGTCGCGCCCTGCTCGACGGCTCGTTGGATGAGATTTCTCTCGGTGTCATGAACGGCGGCAATCGCATGAGCGAGCAAGAGTTGATGGATATCGGCTTACCCATGCCGCGCGCGGTTTTGTTTGCGATTAACAGCTCTGAAATACAGCCCATGTATGCCGACATGCTGCAAGCGTTTGTGAAAAAGTTGGAGCACTACCCCGACCTTACCCTGCTGATTGAGGGCCACACCTCTAAAACGGGTCCCTTCTGGCTTAACCAACGGTTGGCGCGTGAGCGCGCCATGGCGGTTTACAACCATCTCGTTGAATTGGGTATCGACCCCGCGCGTTTGGGCACTAAAGGGTTCGATTGGAGTCGCCCGATTGGAGACAACAGCACTCTTGAGGGCCGGGCCTTGAACCGCCGCGCAGAAGTGACCCCCGATCAGCCGCGCAACGACGGGGAGCAGACCAATGACCAGTAACACAATTATCGGTAGCACAGTGACCAGTAAAACAACACAAGGCATTTCCATGACGGTAAAACGGATTAGCTCAGTTTCAATGCTTACTCTGGCAGGAACCCTGGCAAGTGCTCAGGTATTGGCTCAGGTAGTACCTAACGCCGGTACGTTCATCCGCGAGTTAGAAACCGAGCCGGCACCTGAGGTGCAAAGCAGCAAGCTGGATGTGGACATGCCCGAGCAAAACCCCGCCCCCGTCAGTGATGAGGGGGGTCCTGCCGTGTTGGTGGACAGTTTTGTTATCACCGGTAATCGTGCTTTTGACAGTGAAGAGCTGCTGGCATTAATTGAGAGCCAGCAAGGGCAAACCTTAACCCTGGGCGAGCTGCGCCAACAGGCTGCAAAAATCACTACCTATTACCGCGAGCGCGGGTATTTTCTCGCCCGCGCTTATTTACCGCAGCAGGACGTCAGTAACGGAACCGTTACCATTGATGTGCTGGAAGGCCGGCTGGGTAAAGTCGATTTAAGCAACAGCTCCCACACCGCGGATTTTGTGGTCAAGCGCCCCTTCCGCTCACTGGAGGCGGACACCATGCTGACCGCCGACACCCTGGAAACCCCGCTGCTGCGCTTGTCTGATCTGCCCGGTCTTGCCGTCAACACCACCCTTGTGCCCGGTGAAGAAGTGGGCACCAGCGACTTAAAAGTAGATGTGACTCAGGGGCCGTGGGTGAACGGCACCGTCGAGCTGGACAACTATGGCAACGAGTCCATCGGCGAGTATCGCCTGGGCGGCAGTCTACAGGTTAATAGCCCTTTCGGCCTCGGTGATCGCTTTGATATTCGCGCCCTGGGCAGCGATGAAGAGCAAGTGTTTTTCCGTGCCCAGTACCAAATGCCGGTAGGCCCATGGGCAACGAATATTGGCGCCGCCTACTCCGATATGGATTATGAGCTGGGTGGTAATTTCGAAGACCTTGATGCTACCGGTAATGCACAAATCACCACAGTGTTTGCCGATCAATCTTTGATACGTACACGTGAGCTTAACTTAAATGTGCAGCTTCAATACGACAGCAAAGAGCTGCAGGATGATATTGATGCTTTTGGCTCTGACAGTCAAAAAGAGTCTGAGCTTTACACCCTGACCCTGAACGGCGATTGGCGCGATCAGTTTTTAGGTGGCGGTGTAACGCAATGGGCGCTGGCCTATACCTGGGGCGAATTGACCATCAACTCTTATCTCGACCAGGTGATTGATTCGCTAACGGCGCAAACGGCGGGCGATTTTGAGCGCTGGACCCCCTCGATTATGCGTTTGCAAAACCTGGGTGGTAACTGGAGCTTGCACGGGCAAATTCACGGTCAGTTTGCCGATAAAAACCTAGATTCTTCCGAGAAGATCAGCCTTGGGGGTGCTTATGGTGTGCGCGCCTACGCGCAGGGTGAAGCGACAGGGGATGAGGGTTACATCGCCAACCTGGAGCTGCGCTACAACATCAATAGCCACTGGCAGGTATTTGGTCTGGCTGACTATGGTCGGGTAATGCTTAATAAAAACCCGTGGCAGGGTATTAGCGATGACGACCGGGAACTCTCGGGCGCAGGTTTGGGTGCCCGCTACAACACCGGCCACTGGCACTTAAGCGCGACTGCCGCCGCTCCCCTGGATAACAAAGACACGGTTGGCGATGACGACGACGTGAGGTTATTCGCCAAGTTGGCCTGGAGCTTTTAAGCTGACTGGGGCTGGCCGTCGGCCGGCCCCGCCTTCCCACCTATTGTGAAACCATCCGCATTTTTTAAAGTAACCCTGATTGGTGCCGACATAGATACTGAAAGGGACAGCCGCCGCCTGAAAAGCGATGGCTTTATACGCAAATATCCGTGTTTCCAAATCCGATATAGCAAATTACTTGTAAAGCAGGCCAGGAGGCCCTCGGAAAACACGAGTTGGCGCATTATACTACAGTCATAAAAGTCAGCTGGTGCCAGAGCCCGTCTAGTCGTGCTAGAACCAAGGGTAAAAGATGTCATCAGCCACAGAAATAAATACGAGGCCGCTGTGAAAAACTTATCGCTAAAGTGGAAAATCCTGCTCAGTGTCACCCTGACCTGTATAGCTGCCGTAGTGGTCACGACTTTTGTGACCGTGCGCTCGGGTATTGCCACGGTTGAAGAAACCATCATTAAAGACACTCGCACCTTGGCAGATGTACTAGGCGAGGCCAGTGTCGGCGCCATCACCTTTGAAGATGATATGACCGTCACCGCTTCGCTGCAGGCGCTAAAAATCAGCGACCGGGTGCTGGGGGCTGTGATCTACACCAATGGCGAACCCTTTGCGTGGTTCTCTCGCTCGGGTGACGGCAAGATGCCAGCTAACCTACCCTCGCGCCCCAATGGTGAGGGTATCGTCGAGCTCGAAAACGCTCTGGTTATGACCGAAACCATTAATTCAGATGGTGCTCAGGTGGGTACCATTTCCATGCACGTGGATTTGGCCGAGCTTGATGCGGTTATTGCAGAAGCGGTCGTAGATGCCATTTGGGTGGTGATTATAATCAGTGTGATTGCCGCTGCTTTGGCTTACTTGGTACAAGCCAGTGTCGTTAAACCGGTGAACAATGTGGTGCGCGCACTGCGTGATATATCCGAGGGTGAAGGGGACCTTACCCGCCGCCTGCCAGTTGAAGGCACAGATGAAATCAGCCAGTTGGCGTCCAACTTCAACCGGTTTGTGGAGCGTTTGCAGGATATTATCTCCAGCGTTGCCGAAACCGCCGTTGAGGTAGACGAAAGTGCGAATATTCTCTCTAACCTATCGCAAGAAAACGAACGCTCCATTACCTCGCAGCAGTCGGACATTCAACAAATTGTGACGGCCATTAAAGAGATGGCCAGCGTGGTTGCCGATGTGACCCAGCGTGTTGCTGAGACTGCGGATAATTCACTGCAAGCCGATAAGGTCGCAATGAGCGGTAAAGGCATTGTGCAGAGCACCATGAGTCAAATTCAGAGCCTGTCGGCTGATATCAAAACCGCCTCCGAGGTTATCGATCGTTTGCGCCAGGAGACAGTTGCCATTGGCACGGTTTTGGATGTGATTCGCGGCATTGCCGAACAAACCAATTTGCTAGCGCTTAACGCGGCTATTGAAGCGGCCCGCGCTGGTGAGCAGGGTCGCGGATTTGCTGTGGTGGCCGATGAAGTGCGCACATTGGCCTCGCGCACGCAGAGCTCCACCACCGAAATTCAGGAAATGATCGAGCGCTTGCAAACCGGTTCGGCCGAAGCCGTAGAAATGATGACCGCTGGTACCAGTCAGGCGGATGCCTCGGTAACCCGAGCCAATGAGGCCACAGACGCACTGGAAGAAATTACCAACTATGTGGGCGAGATTCGCGACCGCACCAACCAAATTGCAGCAGCGTCTGAACAGCAAAGCGCCGCGACTCAGCAAATTGAAGTTAATATCGACAGTGTGTCCGGTGTAGCCCAGAGCACGGCTGAAAGTTCCAGTCGTATCACCGCCAATAGCGTAAATCTGGCAAAAATGGCTAAGCAAATGTCTGAATTGGTTGGCCGCTTTAAAATCTAACTGGTATCTGCCCTTATAGAACTGTGAGGTAGTGAGCATGAAAAAAACACTGATTACTTTCGCTTTATTGACTGTTATTGGCGCGCCAGGTGTAAGTCTGGCTTGCTCTGAACCCGCTAAGCCCGGTGAATTCCCAGATCCGGCCACTGCGGTAACCGCACAAATGGTCAAGGCCAACAATGAAGTGAAAGCTTATGTAAAATCTATGGAAGAGTATCTGGGGTGCTCGGGCATGTCGCGTTCAGAGCAAAACAAAGCGGTAAAAGATCTGGAAGAATATGCCGAAAGCTTTAACAAATTGATTCGTGAATTCAAATCTCGCAACGGTTAATTTAACCCTCGGCGAAGGATTGCCGTCCCCCTTTCTCTCTCGTTATCTTCATTTGCAATTTACTTCTGTCTACTGCATTCTTCGTAAGGTTTTAGCTTTTACAGGGAATGTGTACTATGACAAAAAACGGAAAAATAATACTAGCGAGTTTGTCAGCTGTAGGTTTTTGTGGCTTCATTTATATCCTCTACAGCGCTTACCACCTCTTTCGCGGCGATCTATACCACGATTCTTTGACCGCGCTCCAGCAGCACTCAGAAATCCAAGAAAAAATCGGGCTACCTCTAGAGCCAAGCTTACTTTTCAGTGGCAATTACTTTTTTGACAGCATGTTCATGCAGTATGAAATTTCCGGCCCGAAAGGTGATGGCTGGGTCGTTCTTATGGGTGAAAAAAGTGATGGAGCTTGGACGTTGGGTAGTTTGTGGGTGCAAGTAAACGACAGCGATGAATTTATTACTGTTATTGAGTCTGAAGCCTATATATCTGATGAAACTGTGAGCGAAAGCTGCGACGCGCCAGAAGACCACCAGGGCTACGCCAAAGACGGTGAAGAACCAATGCCGGTCGAAGATGTGTTGGTAGATGGATCGGAAAATATTTCTGAATAAGCCATTAAAAAGAGTTAAGGGTTAACCTATGAATATCAATATAACGGCTATTTTACCGGTGTTTATCTTCTTGGTGATATGGATAGTTCCGATATTGTTTATCGCCGCGTCAAAACGGACCGTCGGCGGTGAAAAGGCCGCTTGGCTACTGGCCGTGGTATTTGTTTCCTGGTTTGCTTGGGTATTTTACTGTTGCTGGCACCACTTAAGCCTAGGCTTGAGAGCTAGTTTCAATCAGCCGACGAATGGTTGATAAATCTTTTTTTACCAGGCGAAGATCTTCTTTGAACTGTTGCTCGGTCATGGCGTTTACCTGAAACACGGTAAAGGTAAGAACACTTGTGTCGCCGTTGTTCAGCACCCTCATTGGATTGGTTAGTGAGGCTCCAGAGGCGAAGCGGATGGTGTGATCCAATACACCAAACGGATTTGCGGCAACAAACTCGAACTCTGCCGGACCATCTGGCGTTTCAACTAACCAGACACCGCTTTTATCTGAACGGATTACCGAAGTGAAAAAAGGCACCCAGCGAGGAAGGTTCTTAACATCACGTACAAAGCGATCAACTTGGTCGGCGGGAGCGTGAATCAATACAGACAGTGTTTCGGTGCGCATGCAGTCATCCTTAAGTTGCTATCTGAGGAGGCTCTTTATATTGAAGGCAGTGAGTTCAGAAAATCAATAGCGATAAGCGCATCTAACTGTGCCGAGATGAGACCCCACGTCATTGTTAAGACTGCTGGCGCTTGGCTTGATACTGCTTAGGGTTACTTAACTTCTTAGAAGCCTCAAAGCCCAGGCACGACTTCACCGTGCAACAGGAATATTGGACGTTTAAGTCACCGCGGGGCCGATGTTTCTCTCAACCAGTCTCTCGCTCAGAGAGCCGGGCCACTAAAGTGGCGGCCGCCAAATTAAAGTTATCTGCCATGTTGTACGTGAGGCAGAGTTCTCAATCTATCAGCTGCAGTGTGCGATACCTCACACAATAAAACTATAATAATACAAAATGCCTATTCGATACATTAGCCTGTCTCCCGCCGCTTAGTTCGGCACCATAATAATTCCCAGTGGGACCATAATAACGATCGCAGTACCTGCCTTTCGGGCTTTCAGGATGATTGGATAGCTCTCACCGGGCTCACACACCCGATCATGATAGGGATACAACCATGTCTCGAATAAAACGCAGCTTCAGTCTCGCTACTGTGCTCTTGCCTGCCCTGCTTGGCGCCTCCCCTTTCGCCTTCGCGGACGCCGAAGTTACTTACACCAATGGCAGTTGGCTCGCCCGCGTGGATGGAAATCAAGTATATAACGGCAACCGCTATTTCGATGCGATCAACGCAGCGGCCAACAACATGGGTGCAGGAACCATCAATATCCGCAACTCCGGCAACAGCGGCAGTGACGGTGGGCAGGTCTATGCTGTGCGCCCGCGTGCCGGCCAAACTCTGGATTTTCACGGTCATCAAATTAACGCCAATGGTGGCGACTTAGTGGTGCCTGTTTATTGCGACAGACGTGACAATATTACTGTGCGCAACTTGCACGTAGTGGGCAACCCTCGCTACGGCGTTTGGTTTCGCGGGTGCTCCAACGTCACCCTGGAAAATATCACTATGGATTTGAGCAACAATAATCCAGTGGGCTTGGGAATAAGAGTGGACTCCTCCACCGCGCCGGCCAGCAACTTGACCGTTGCGGGGAATATAAATATCAACGGCGCTAAGGGGCACGGCCTGGAAACCTATGGTATTGATGGTTTTACCATTGGCGATGTGACGGTGACTAATAACGGCGGTTCGGGGGTTCTGTTGAACAATTCCCGCAACGGTACAGTGGGCAATGTGACAGGCCACTATAATAACAATGGCGGTGGTTATGCTACCTTCCGGGTGGCGAACAATAATGGCCCCAATGTCACCGTCAACAGCGTTTACTCGCGCAACTCGGGGCGTGGTTTTTTCAGTGTGTCCGGAAGCCACGGAACCACCGTAAACTATGTGGATATCGAATCGACAACGTCCCACGGTATTTTTCTTGAAGACGCCAGTGACACCCATGTGGTAAGTGGCCGCGTGGCAAACGGTAACCCGAATTGCCAGTTGGTGCGCACAGGCAGCTCCAGCATCAACGTTTCAGGCTGCGCGCAGGTGGGGACTCCGCCTAGTGGTGGCAGTAACAACGGCTCGGTTAACGGCGTGTATCGCATAGTGCCGGTACACAGTGGCAAGGCGCTGGATACCGCCAACTGCGCGACGGCTGATGGCACCAATGTTCAACAGTGGAGCTGGCTGAATAACGATTGTCAGAAATGGTCCATCACTCAGGTGGATGGCGACTACCACCGCATCTCGCCGTTAAACGCGCCAACCCTCGGTGTGGATATTGACTCTTTATCGACTGCGAATGGGGCGAATGCCATGCTGTGGAATTACTGGGGTGGAGAAAACCAGCAGTTCCGCTTCCAAAGTGCCGGTGAAGGTCGCTGGAGAATCATTAACAGACTGAGTCAAAAATGTTTGGATGTGAATGCGAATGACTCGGCTGATGGTGCTAACTTAATTCAGTGGGAATGTTTGCCAGGTGCCAATAATCAGCAATACCAACTGATTGCTCAGTAGCTGTCCATAAACTCAGAATTTATTGTTTCATTGGGTAAGAAAACCCGCAGTCGAAATACATACTCGACTGCGGGTTTAAACTCAAAGGGTGTTACAGACTGTCAATAAAGTCGTTAACTTCCTTTTTCGCATCCTCTTTTGACTTGCCATACTTGGCTTGAATTTCACCTTCTAGCTTTTCCCGGTTTCCTTCAATGCGGTCCAGATCGTCATCGGTGAGTTTACCCCATTGCGCCTGGGCACTGCCTTTCAGTTTATGCCAATTACCTTCCAGTTGATCCTGATTCATAGTCGTACCTCACTTCATTAAAATGAAATTGCTAATCAGTGTTTAATCCTCGGAAATTCATTCCGGTGAACGAATTCCTGAATAGGATAGTGGTGAAGGAGCAGGTTGCATGCCAAAGCCAAGTTACGCAGTAATTAATCCGTGCAAAAACGCCCAAGGCCCGCGATCTGGCGTCTGTGCTGCAGAACTTCGTGTATAGCGAGAAGTAAATACGAGCAAATTTTTCAGGCTCGAGCGGTAAGTTTTTCTCTATTTTCAACTCGTTGAATAATTTTTACATTTTATCCATTGGCTTCGGTATTCTGCGCCTTTTAATCGCATCTATTGTTATTAGCGCATATTCGACGGTTGGCCGATGCTAATGGGTGTTAGCATTTTTGAAGCATTCTCAATGCGATTTGCTAATCAAAAAATACTGTAAGATTGCTGTTTTGGACACAATTATTAGAAAAGAATCGAGAGCCTTGTTATCCATTTAATAATGCTAAAACGCAGCTGGAAACCTGAAGGAAAACCCTATGATGAATAAACTAACCAGCTTAATCGCCTCTGCTGTGATGGCCGGTGCCGTGACAGGCTGTGCTCAACACTCAGCTGAAGGCCAAAATGCCCCAGGTAACCCTCTTGATTTTGGTGGAAATTTGCGCACCGCGGATCCCTCGGCCCATGTGTGGAACGACGGCAAAATTTACGTGTACACCTCACACGATGAGGAGTGTCAGGAAGACTTCTGGATGAAAGATTGGTACGCCTTTTCATCCACCGACCTAAAAAACTGGGAGACCCATGGTCCGCTGCTTTCTGTTGACGACTTAACCTGGGCTGACAACTACGCCTGGGCACCGGATGCCGCCTATAAAAACGGTAAGTACTATCTGGTGTTTCCCGCCGGAACTGGCCATAAAGACCGGGTTAACCCCGAAAACAGCACCAAGTGGATGGGCATCGGCATCGCAGAAAGCGACTCGCCCACCGGCCCCTTTAAAGACATGATTGGCGCGCCGCTGTGGCGTACCCCCTACGCCAACGATCCCAGTATGTTTATTGATGACGATGGCCAGGCATATTTATACACCCACGCCAAAGATCACGATTACCACGTCATCAAAATGGCCGATGATATGCGTAGCACCGAGGGTGATCTGACAAAAATGGATATGGGCGGATACGAACCTAAAATGGAAGGTCCCTGGGTCTTTAAGCGCGGCGACTGGTATTACTACACCATGCCCGAAAATAACCGTGTGCTGACTTACTATATGTCTAAATCGCCAATGGGCCCCTGGGAGTACAAGGGAGAAATTATGGGGCAGGAGCACAACAGCAATAACCATCACTCTATTGTCGAATACAAAGGACAGTGGTTCTTGTTTTACCATCGCTGGTTGGATATTGATTCGGCTTGTGGTCGTCAGCGCCATGTGGCCGCCGAGTACTTATACTTTAATGACGATGGCACCATTCAGCCGGTTGATAGAACCGAAAAGGGGGTGAGTGATTTTGCCGATCGGTAAAACACTTAAAGGCCTTTGATCCTGACGGTAAGGCGCTATAGGATGGCGCCTTATTTTTAGCGGCGAATATTATGTCATTACCTCCCTGCCCCAGTTGTCAGTCTGAATACACCTATCAAGATCAAAACTTATTGATTTGCCCCGAGTGTGCCTACGAATGGAATCCGGATGAGCTGAGCGATGAGGGATTTACCGTTCAGGACGCCAATGGCAACCTACTGGCCGAGGGAGATACGGTTACTTGCATTAAAGATTTAAAAGTCAAAGGCAGCTCACAACCGATAAAGATCGGCACCAAAGCGCGCATTCGACGTATTGTTGAAGCTAAAGACCACCAGTTGGATTGCAAGGTTGATGGCGCCGGCGAGATTATGATCACCGCTAAGTTTGTAAAGAAGGCTTAGCATTTTACGGCTTGGCTCTTACGCCCCCAGCCTGTTATAGTCAATAAAACCATAACAGGAGAGCCTTACTGTGAAAACCTTTATTCCTTGCAAAGCCGTCGCTTTGCTAGCTGCGTGTGCGCTGGCAGGCTGTGTAATGTCCGAGCAACAGGCAGCAACCAACGATAGCTTGGCCGTTGCGGGTATTGATAAGTTCGAGGCGTATACCCAAGTCTACCCAGAACAAGTCCATTTAACGCAAAACCATGCTACAGGACACGTTGGAAATTTTTTCTTCACTCACTGGAAAGACGGCGGCGCGGCCTCGTTGAGCTTGGATGATCAGGGTAGCTTTACCGTCAACTGGGAAGGCGGCGGTTATAACTATGTGGGCGGCCCTGGTTGGCACTATGGCGATAAAGACAGAGTGATCGGCTACCGCTTTGACGAAGACAGTGGCGCCAACTTTATTACCCTGTACGGCTGGGGTTACGACGAGTCTATGCCCACCAGCGATCCGGCGCATTTGGTGGAATACTATATTCTGCAGCGCTTTACCTATAACCCCAGTAAAGATGGCATTTTCGGCAAAACCTTTGTCAGTGACGGCGTGGAATACTCCACCTATCGCACCGTGCGCGAGCAAAAGCCCTCTATCAACAGTACGTCAACGTTTTATCAGTACTGGAGCATTCCTACCGAGCAGCGTGAGTTGGGCAAAGACTATAAAATTGTGTTTGCCGACCATGTGCAGGCCTGGGCCGATACCGGCTGGATTATTCCGGATATGAACAACTTTAACGCCAGTGATGACCCGACCTATCAGGTGATGGCGGTAGAGGTGTTTAACCCCCCCAGCGACGGCACCGCCTCGGGGCAAGTGTGGGATGCATCCGAGCAATAGTTTTTATTCCAAGGCCGCATGCAGCGGCCTTTTTACCCCTTAACGGATAGGGTGCGGACTATTCTTCTCCACCGCAACTACCCTCTTCCGTTATTCCGGAATAGGTCACCGATAAGTCGCTTTTTGCCATCGAGATAAAGCAATAAGGATGAGCAATAACGGATGGGTAAGCGCAATCGCCACTGGAATTGGGCAAAATATTGGTATAGCGCACTTCAATCCTGTCCTCTACTTCTACCACCTGATCTATGCGCAGGCTGTGGCCCGGGTTGGGCTTGCGCCCGGCGTGCATCGCCACCACCTGTTGGGTATCAAAATCGATAGTGGGAATGTCATCCTGATTGTTTAAATCCGAAACCCCGTACACCTCGCGAAAGCGGTGTACGTCGGTAATAACCTCGCGGCTTGGCTCGTCAATGGTGGTGTGCCAGCTTCTGCCGCATTCAATCACCTCATAGGCGTAAGGCGTGCCCGTATTGTCATGGCCGCTATTGTGCGGCTCGTCGTCACTACCGCCGCAGCCGAAAAGAGTAAGCGCAATGGGCGCGAGCAAATAGACAGGTTTCATTTAAGCTCCTTGGTTTCAGTCCGTGAATCTACAGCGGGTAGCCTAACAAAGCCGAGCTCGCTGCGGTGTTAAAAACCTTAATGTCGCGCTTGATTGCCACCGGTTGGGTGGAAACAATTGTGATCGTTATCACGGCCCAGTGCCTATTCTGTGAGCTCCGCCGGGTTTTTGATGATCAAACCTTGACCACCTCACCGCTTCTGTCGGCATAATCGGACAACGTTGTCATTTTATGGCTTAAGCCCAACGTAAGTAATGACAACCGGCGGCAGTACCGAAAGGTGGCAGCGGGGTTTATCTGGCCTTTCGGCATCGATCAATAAAAACATCAAGGAATTACTATGCGATCAATTGGTTTACTCTCCCTTTGCGCGGCATCCGTTTTTACGGTGCAGGCCACACAGGCCGCGGACTGCTCCAGTCTGAATAGCTGGGACAGCACCACCGCTTACACCGGCGGTGCTCAGGTAAAATACAGCGGCGACGCCTACCAAGCCAACTGGTGGAGTCGGGGCGAAAATCCTGCCGACAATTCCGGTCAGTACCAATCCTGGACCGATTTGGGCGCTTGTGACGGCAATAGCGGCGGCGATACCAACCTTGCCCCCACCGCTAACGCCGGCGGCCCCTACAGTGCCACTTTGGGCAATGCGATCGCCTTCGACAGTGCCGCCTCCAGCGACAGCGACGGCAATATCGCAAGCTACAGCTGGGACTTCGGCGACGGCAATACCAGCACCCAGGCCAGCCCCTCCTACACCTATGCTAGTACTGGAAGCTTTAGTGTTTCACTGACGATTACCGACAACGACGGCGCCACTGACACAGCCTCCACTACAGCTACCGTAAGCCAAGCCGGGGGTGGCAGCGGCGACTGTAATGCGCCTGTCTATCAGGCTGGCACCGCCTATAGCGCGGGTGATGTCGTCACCAACGTGGGCCATACCTACACTTGTGACATTGCTGGCTGGTGCTCGTCCAGCAGCGCCTGGGCTTACGAGCCGGGTGTGGGCAGCGCCTGGCAGCAGGCCTGGAGCGATAACGGCGCCTGCGATGGCACTGCCCCGACTAATCAGGCCCCAAATGCCGATGTCGGCGGCCCCTACTCGGGTACCGTGAACACCGCCATCAGCTTTGTCGGCAGTGGTAGCGATGCCGACGGCACTGTAGTCAGCTATAGCTGGAGCTTTGGCGACGGTGCCAGCGCAACCGGCGCCAGTGCCTCTCATAGCTATACCAGTGCCGGTAGCTATGAGGTAAGCCTAACCGTGACCGACGACGACGGCGCCAGCAGCACGGCCAGTGCTCAGGTTGAAGTTGTACCGGCTAATCAAAACCAGCTGCCCGTAGCGCAAGTGAATGGCCCTTTTACCGTGGATGCCAATGTGAGCATTGCGTTGTCCAGTGCGGGTTCGGCCGATGCCGATGGCAGTATCGTTAGTTACGCGTGGGATTTTGGCGATGGCAATAGCAGCACTCTAGCCAACCCCAGCCATAGCTACAGTGCCGATGGCTTCTATACCATTACCCTCACCGTCACCGATGATGAAGGCGCTACCGACAGTGCCGTTACCAGTGCCAACGTGGGCAGTGGTGGCAATGGTAGCGGTGGCGACAAGGTTGTGGGCTATTTCGTAGAGTGGGGAATTTACGGCCGCGATTACCATGTTAAAGACATAGAAACCAGCGGCAGCGCCGATAAGCTGACTCACTTAGTCTACGCCTTTGGTAATGTTAAAAACGGCCAGTGTGTTATGGACGACTCCTACGCGGCTATCGATAAAGCCTACGATGCGGCGGGCAGCGTAGACGGCGTGGCTGACTCCTGGGAGTCCGACGCTGTGCGCGGTAACTTCGGCCAAATTAAGCGCCTAAAGCAAATGCACCCCAACCTTAAAGTGGTGTGGTCATTCGGCGGTTGGACTTACTCCAGCGGTTTTGGCCAGGCGGCGCAAAACCCGCAGCAGTTTGCCAAATCCTGCTACGACCTGGTGTTCGATCCGCGCTGGGAAGGTGTGTTTGATGGCATCGACATCGATTGGGAGTACCCCAACGCCTGTGGTCTTGAGTGCGACAACAGCGGTTTCGACGCCTATCGTGAACTCATGGCCGCCTTGCGCGCCGAGTTTGGCAACAAGCTGGTGACCTCCGCGATTGGTGCCGGTGAGGCCAAGCTGGTGGCAGCGGACTACGGCGGTGCGGCTCAGTATCTGGACTTTTATATGCTGATGACTTACGACTTTTTCGGTGCCTGGGCAGCGGAAGGTCCCACCGCCCCGCACTCGGCGCTGTACACCTATGATGGTATTCCACAGCAGGGTTTTACCACTAATAATGGTGTGCAAACCCTGAAAAGCCTGGGCGTTCCCGCCGAAAAAATCCTGCTGGGCATCGGCTTTTACGGGCGCGGTTGGACGGGCGTCACTCAGTCCGCTCCGGGTGGTACTGCCACAGGCCCTGCCAATGGCACCTACGAAGACGGCATTGAGGACTACAAAGTCTTGAAAAATACCTGCCCTGTCACTGGCACCTTTGCAGGAACCGCGTACGCCCACTGCGGCGACAACTGGTGGAGCTACGATACCCCGGCGACCATTATCAGCAAGATGAACTACGCCGAGCAGCAAGGTCTGGGCGGCGCCTTCTTCTGGGAGCTGTCTGGCGATACCGCCAACGGTGAACTGATCCAGGCCATTGACTCAGGTCTGGGTAATTGATCGTCAACAAGTGCTAGTTCACTGCAACCTAAGCGGCCTCTTATGGGGCCGCTTTTTTTATGTCATCTCAATATGTGTGGTGCTAACAGCTTCTCTCTTAGGCACATCATCTAGCCATTAACCTGCCCCCTGTTTTGCGAAAGCTCAAGTCCTGTAAGCTATGCTCACAAGGCCTTCTAAATTTACGTTCAATGTTAATGGGGTAGCCATGACCGATAAGCGCAAATACTCATCCAAAGTCGTCGACGGTATTGAAAAGACACCCGCCCGCGCCATGCTGCGAGCGGTGGGATTTAATGACGATGACTTTAAAAAGCCGCAGGTGGGTATTGCCTCGACCTGGAGCATGGTCACCCCTTGCAACATGCATATCGACAAATTAGCGGATGAAGCCTGCGCTGGCGCCGACCAAGCGGGCGGCAAAGGCGTGGTGTTTAACACCATTACCATTTCCGACGGTATTTCCAATGGCACGGAAGGCATGAAGTACTCGCTGGTATCGCGCGAGGTGATTGCTGACTCTATCGAAACAGTCGCCGGATGCGAGGGCTTTGACGGGCTGGTGGCTATTGGCGGCTGCGATAAAAACATGCCCGGCTGCATGATCGGTTTGGCGCGGCTCAATCGTCCCTCGGTGTTTGTCTATGGCGGCACCATTAAACCCGGCGCCAATCATACCGATATCGTTTCAGTGTTTGAGGCAGTGGGGCAGCACGCCCGGGGCGATTTATCGACCATTGCGGTTAAGCAGATTGAAGAAACCGCCATCCCCGGCCCCGGCTCCTGCGGCGGCATGTACACCGCCAACACCATGGCTTCGGCCATTGAGGCGCTGGGCATGAGCCTGCCGGACAGCTCGGCGCAAGAGGCAGTGTCATCCTCCAAAGCCGAAGACTGCCGCCGCGCCGGCGCTGCAGTGCTGGAGCTTTTGGAGCAGGACATCAAGCCCACCGATATCATGACCCACAAGGCGTTTGAAAACGCCATTACCGTCACCATCGCCCTGGGTGGCTCGACCAATGCCGTGCTGCACCTGTTGGCCATGGCTCACGCGGTGGATGTGCCGCTCACGCTGGATGATTTTGTGCGCATTGGTCAACGTGTGCCTGTCCTGGCCGACCTGCGCCCCAGTGGTCAGTACATGATGTCCGAGCTGATCGCGGTAGGTGGCATTCAGCCGCTAATGAAAATGCTGTTGGACAAAGGCCTGCTGCACGGCGATTGCCTGACCGTCACCGGCAAAACCCTGGCCGAGAACCTGGCCGGTGTTAAGCCCTACCCGGCGGAGCAACAAATCATTAAAGATTTTGATAACGCCATTAAAGCTACCAGCCATCTGGTTATCCTTAAAGGCAATTTGGCTCCCGAGGGCGCGGTGGCGAAAATCACCGGCAAAGAGGGTTTAGTGTTTACCGGCAGCGCTCGGGTCTTCCATTCCGAAGAAGAAGCGCTAGAGGCCATTTTGGGCGGCGCTGTGGTTAAGGGCGATGTTATCGTCATTCGCTACGAAGGCCCGCGTGGAGGCCCAGGCATGCGCGAAATGCTCAGCCCCACCTCGGCGGTTATGGGTAAAGGCCTTGGCAATGACGTTGCCCTGATTACCGACGGGCGCTTTTCCGGCGGCAGCCACGGGTTTGTGGTGGGGCACATTACCCCCGAGGCCATGGATGGCGGCCCCATTGCCATTATCGAAAACGGCGATGAAATCACCATTGATGCCGAAAACGCTCAGATCAGCCTGAATATTCCCGACGCGGAAATCCGGGCGCGGCTGGGGAAATGGCAACGGCCCGCGCCGCGCTATACGCGCGGGGTACTGGCTAAATTTGCCAAGACTGTCTCTTCCGCATCGGAGGGTGCGGTGACGGATAAAGAGCTTTAGTCACAGACCATAAGATTGCTAATGGCGCCGTTTATATAAGGCGCCATTAACAATTAAGAGGGCTTTGATAGCATGCCAGTGCTACCGTTTGGTGCCCCTACTCTTCAACTCCAACCACGCAAAACCTGAGCTTTCGATTAGCTTAGATGGCTGTGTCGGTGTTTTCTCTCCATAGTATTATGTCAATTATAGTCTGTATGACTATAATGCGATTCGGGGTGCGAGGTTTTGGCCCTAAAAATAACGCATAACTAATTTCTGGAGAGCAACAATGCTAAAGATAAAAACCAAAGGGATGTTCGCTTCCCTAATCATGCTGTTTTCGCTATCAATCGGTGTTTCGAATGCTCAAGACGGCAAAATGTACCCCATGGAAGCACCGGCAGAGCCTGATGCCATTGCTTTGAATACAGGCGGTGTAGAAAACCAAAGCGCCGATGAGAGCTGGTTTCGCCAATGGGGTGACCCCATGGCCCGCAATATTACCAAGGCCACTTTAACCCCCGTATTGGCTGACCCCGCCAAGGCCACAGGGACTTCCGTAATTGTTGCCCCGGGCGGCGGATTTATGTGGTTATCGATGGGCAACGAAGGCTGGGAAGTCGCCGAAGCGCTGGCGGCTCAGGGTATTAATGCCTTTGTTTTGAAGTATCGTCTGCAACCCACTGCGCCAGAGCTAACAGATTTTGAGCAGCAAATGAATCAGCGTTTTGCCGAGGCTGCTGAATCCACCGATGAAAACAAACAGGAAGCTCCGCAGCGCCCGCGCTGGGATCTTGCTAACCAACTGCAAGACGTGGAAGCGGCCTACGCCCTAATTTTGTCTCGCAAAAAAGAATGGGGTGTAGATCCTTCACGTATTGGCATGATCGGCTTTTCTGCCGGCGCCGGGTTAACCATGCACACCACACTCAATTCTAAAAAAGTCGACCTGGCTTTTATTGGTCCTATCTACGGCGGTATGAATTCGGTGGATGTTCCCGCGAATGCACCGCCAATGTTTGCGGCGATTGCGTCCGATGATTTTCTTTTCCATGGCCAGTTTGGTTTGATTCAAAGCTGGTATGAAGCGGGCGTTCCCGTAGAATTTCATTTATACCAAAATGGCGGTCACGGATTCGGCTTGGGAAATCCAGATCGAACCAGTAATAAATGGTTTGATGCGTTTATGCACTGGCTGGATGTGAATAAGTTTTTGGTCGCCGCTGACTGAAAAATACTTCAGGGGCCCATGTTATCGGTGGGCCCTTTTGCAGTTATCAGGCTAGGTCAAGTCGCTATTGCCAATACCATTACCTAATAGATAGTTACACTCTGCACGCGTTCAGCAAATAGTTATCCGCAAACGCAATCTACGGTGAATTAAATTTTTTATTTCGATGCGCCAATTGATGCTTAACACATTAGTCGCCGATTTTACGAATCAGTGCCTGTAACAGATGAATGCAAACCCATCGTTTTCTGCCCCAATGCTGGGCAGAAGCTTTCAAAAAATAGATAGTTTAGTGTTAGAAAAAACGACCCTTACTATATAAATTGCTAGCAACATCTTTAATGTCTGATAGCGCCCAACGCCCGGCCTCAAGCGCAATCCCCACTTTTTGATCGACAGACTTTTCGCAAATCTTTCCGAACGAATAATAACCTTGGCCAATGCATTGGCCTGATATGTGCGTTACCGGGTCGGTCATGTCAGTGGCGTATTTTGGTTTTAAATTATAAATCTGAGTATTGGGGGCGTTTGCGGCTATCTGCAGCAGAAGTTGGATATTACCTACAAAACGTACTAAACCTATGTGTGACCAAAATTGGTTATAACACTGACTAAAATCAATTAACCGCTTTAATGTCTTTACAGTAGAGGCTGGACGAGTTGGAAACCTAAAGGGAATAGCTATGAAAATGTTGAAGACTAAACGCAGCAATGCGTCTATGTCGTTCATTGCAGCTGCGTCTGTGGCTGCAGCAAGTTACGCAAGTACCACCGCCGCACAGGATCAGCAAGATCCCCCGCAAGAACCCCGCAAAACCCCCCGAGCCATTGAAGAAGTGATGGTCACCGCGCAAAAGCGCTCTGAAAGCGCACAAGATGTGGCCATCGCCATTTCGGCATTTAGCGGTGAGGACCTGGAAAACATGGGGGTGGAAGCCGGTATAGAAATTACCCAGCGCGTGCCGAACATGAATTACTTTGCCATTTTTGGCGAAGCGTCCAGCCCCTCTATGACATTGCGCGGTATCGGTTTATCTAACTTTGCGGATACCTGGGAAGCCCCCGTAGGACTATACGTAGATGAAGTGTACCGCGGCAATCCGGCCGGTTCGGGTATGCAATTGTTCGATGTAGAGCGCGTTGAGGTATTGCGCGGGCCACAGGGTACGCTGTTTGGCCGCAATACCTCCGCCGGTTTGGTGCATCACATTACCAACGACCCTACCGAAAGCTTTGAGGCCGATGCGAGCGTACAGCTGGGCAGCTACAACCAGCGCATTTTTGAAGGTGCGGTTAGCGGCCCCCTGAGCGATAGCGTACGCGGCCGTTTTGCGGTTAAAAAGAACGACAGCGATGGCTGGCAAACCAATGGAGTGGATGGCCAGGACTTGGGCACCACCGATACCTTGGGCTATCGTGGCAAACTGGCGATTGATTTTACCGACCGGGTAAATTTGTTGCTGGATGTGCACGGCAGCGAAGCCGATCAGCAAACCGTCGGCTTTGTGCACATGGGTTATCTGGACCCGGCCGATACCACAACCTTTTGTTCGGTGTCGCGTATTCAGAACGGCGAGTGTATCAGCAGTATCGACGGCGCTGGTACCGGGCGTGAAGAAGCCGGCGGCTGGGGCCCCAAGCACGTATCTTCCGGTGCGGCAGGCGGCATCAAAACAGAAATTGAAACCTTTGGCGCCTCGGCAAAACTGGTGATATCCGCCGACAACTTTGATATCACTTCGATTACCGCGCTGGAGCAAATGGATAAGCTACTAGAAGACGACTTTGACGCGACAGCGGTGGTGTGGTTTGACGAACAATACAAAGCCGACACCGAGCAGTTCAGTCAGGAGCTTCGTATCAGCGGTGCCACCGACACCATGGACTGGGTATCGGGCCTTTACTATTTTAAAGATGATCGCGACCTGATCACCCAGGCGCCGACCACGACCGATGCGGATAACTTTGGCGGCTACTGGCACAATGAGTATATGGATCAGGACACCGAATCCTACGCGATTTTTGGTCAGATCGATAAAATCTTAACTCAAACCCTGTCGTTAACCATTGGCGGTCGCTACACCTGGGAAGAAAAAAGCGCCGAGCTCAGTAACCGTGGTGAGCCTAGTTACTATGGCGACCAATACTTTAACGATACGATTAACGAAGAGGGCTTTAGTGGTCGCTTGGGGCTGGACTACACGCCCAGCGACAACACACTCTACTATGTCAGCTTATCCAGCGGCTTAAAGTCTGGCGGCTTTAACGGCTCTTACGTCGGCAGCCAGGGCGCCTTTGGGCCGGTGGAAAAAGAAACCATGACCAGCGTTGAGGCTGGCTATAAAGCAACCCTTGCCGGTGGCCGTGCACGTCTGAACTTGGCGGCGTTCGCCTACGAGCTGGAAGACTTTCAGGCTCAGCTGTGGGACTCCTCCACAGGCTCTGCGGATATCTCTAACTTAGGTGATGTCAGCGGGCGCGGTATCGAAGCTGAACTCACCTACCTCATTACCGATAATTTTGAAGTTATCTCCAGTGTGGGGCTGTTGGACACCGAAATTGACTCAGATTTAATCACCAATGTTGGCGGTCAGGAGATCGCAATCGACGGCAACGAAATGCCCTCGGCTCCCGGTATCTCGGCCAATCTGGTCGCGCGTTACTATCTAAACAACTGGACCTTGCAGGCAGATTACACCTGGGTGGACGATCATGAACTGCAGCTGGAAAATGACCCCTGGTCCAAGCAGGACGCTTACGGCATTACCAATGCCCAGGTATCCTGGAGCTCGGGCGCTTGGACGGTGACAGGTGCGGTGAAAAACCTGTTAGACGAAGAATACTTCACCTACCAAAACACCGGTGGCGACGACTGGGGTTACGCCGTCTGGGGCGCGCCGCAAACAGCCTACGTGAAATTTAATTACAGCTTTTACTGATTAACCTAAACCGCACGACCTAAACACAGGAACGGCTTGCCGTTCCTGTGCTGTATTGGCGTCAGACAGAAACGCTAAAAACCCCTCAAAGTTAAGCTTCGTCAACAGGCGTGCTTCAGCTTCCAGACCTTCACTAGTCCACCGCTCACGTCGAAACATGCTTGCACCCACACTGTAAGTCGATAGCCTCACACAAATATGGATTGGCAATGCTTAATTGATAGTGCATTTAGGCAAAGTCAGTCTATTCTTATAACCTCTAGGCGCTGCTCTAAGCGGATGCTGACCACGGCACCAATACCACCACAACAATTAGAGGTATCTTATGCCATTTTCACAAGACCAGCTAAACGAACTGAACCTGCTCGCGCTATTTTCTTCCTCGTCGAATCAAGAGGGCATAAAAGTTCATCGACATTCCGCCGATCCGGCCACCGTAGCGGCCGCCGAGCGCTTGCACGAGCGCGGCCTTGTCACTCAGCCAGATGGCGGCTACCTCACCCCACTGGGCAGCGAAATTACTCAGCAGGTGCATAAACTATTGTCAGTACTCAGCAGTACTGCATAATCGCTTCTCGCGGCTAATTTTCATTCAAATGGCCGCATTTACCGGAGCAGAATTTATAGGTTGGCTCGATCAATCCACTGGCGAAAAGGACGACACTGATGAATACCAATCACAGCTTTCGGACGTTAACGACACTTGCAGCATTGCTACTCTCGGCGGGCTTGGCGCAAGGCGCAGAGTCACAAATGAAACCCGGCCTCTGGGAGCATAAAATTGAGTTCACCAGTGAGAGCGGTGAAATGGAGAAAATGATGGCCCAGCTGCGCCAACAAATGGAGAACATGCCCGCCGAGCAGCGGCAGATGATGGAAAAAATGATGAAATCCCGAGGGGTGAATTTCGACTTTAAAAGTCAGGCTTTTAAAACCTGCCTAACCCCCGAACAAGCCGCCCAGGGCAACCTGAAACTAATGGAAAATAACCACTGCGAAGAGACCTCGCGCGATACTAGCGGTGACAGTACCACCATTCACTTTATCTGCAGCGGCGATACGGACGCCGACGGCAGCATCACCTTTGATGGCGACAAACACTATTCGGGAAAGTCCAACGCCACCGTCGAGTTTCAGGGGCGGCCCGAAAAAATGACCATCGCACACCAGGGCGAATGGCAAAGTAGCGACTGCGGCGAAATCAATCCCCATTAAAGCATGTAGTGAGGCGCTGTCTGCGCCTCACACGAAAGCGAGCCAAGCCTTGTGTTGGGGTTAACTCGCGCTTTATGCGAAACACATTTAAGTGAACGAAAATTTTACGGGATGCATTTAGAGATTTTCAAAATTGTGGGATACAAGCGCGGCTTATTTCGCTTGTATCCCATTGGTGTACCACTAACATCAATTATTTTCCTATTTGTCTTACTCAACATGACGCTGATTTTTTGCAGATGTTGCGTTCTGCCACGGCCAGCGACCAGTTAACTCTACATCAAGGGTAAAGCTAAGAAAGGTGCGAATAACGACAATAATGGCCAGCACGCCTACGGTAGTAAAAGTTAGCTCTACCGCCACAGTATGAATAATATCAGCTGCTACTAATAGCTCCAGACCTAGCAGAATACCCCGCCCCAACTGACTTCTGACGCGAGCATAAATCTCGGTAAAGTCGCGCTTTCTAATTACCTCGAAAGCACCATAGGCTAATATATAGACCGATGATACGACTATGATTAATATCCCTATTATTTCTATGATAGCCGCGCCCCATTCGGCAAGTGGCTCTACAAACTCAATCATTAGCAACTCCATCTAACTTTCTTTCGTTTAGATCACTTTGAGAAATTCTGGCGATAAAACTCTTGCTAACCGCCTCAGCCATTTCGGCGCATACGGTAATGCCTTGGACAAAAGGCTTGATTGGCATTAGGTAAGGTAGCGCAACTAATGCGATGCGCTCGCCTTGACTGTTTGGGAGAGCAAGAGTGAAATCATCGTTGATCGGCGGTTTAGTGTAATGTTCCTTGAGTAACTGATTTCTCAGTCGAGGAAAAGGAAAATCCTCCAGACTAGCCGCTTTCTGCCCTCGCGCTTCGATAAACACATCAAAGCTTAGTTGCTCGTGGTCAGTTTGTATAATCGTTTTACCTGATCGAGTTTCCAACTCGTACTCGTCTCCCAAGGCTTTAACATCGATGACGCCCGCACGTCTAAGAGCCAAAATTCGCCGAATTGACTCGGGCGGTACAGCAGCGTAATTATCGATGAACACCCGCTTTAGCCCCTGCTTAAAGCGCTGGCGATCTTTCGCATTAAAATGTGTAACGGCGGGCTCTATAGCTTCGTGCAGTCGCAGTAGCGTGTAACGCCAAGCGACCGTATGACGGTTTCTTTTATTGTCTATAACCTCGTCCAAATTCTTTTTTGCCCAATTAAACGGGTTGTGCTCTTTTCGCGATAAAAAGTAGGCATCCGGAAAGTTATTCGCATTCAGTGTCTGTAGTGCAATTCGCTCACTCCACTCGGGAGCATTGAGTTGGAGTTCGCGAACCATCAGAGAAAATACGCGATCCAGTAGACCTTCTGAAGTTTCGCCGATCTCTCGGCTAACCGCCTCAGGGGTTGCTATGGTTAACGGCTGGTGCGGAATGGGACAGTAAAAATCAGCTTCGGGTAGAATACCGGAACGGGACATTAGCGTAATGTTTAAGTCGACACTTGCGGGTTTTACTTTAAACTGCAAATCGTTTTCGGTACTGTTTCTCTGTTCCACAAAGTGTCCATGCTGAACAGCCACCGCCATGGCAGCATCTATGCCACTTAACGACGCGCCCCTGATTCCGATACTTGCCGCGGGAATATCACTCTCAATTAGCCCAGACCAAGGGCTTGCAAAGTACCCCGGCTTATTTTTTGACTCAGACGGCCAAGAGTGCCCAGTGGCGACTACAATAAAGTCAAATTCAGCTGGCTCAGCCTGACCTTCCACCCAAAGCCTGCAGCAGCTTTGTGCGTCAAGATCAACCACGGTACTACTCTCTTGCACACAAATGTGGTGACCATTATTTTGGCCTCGCTCAATCAACCGCTGCAACTGATTGTGAAAATAATGGCCAAGTAATACGCGGGGCAAAAACTGTCGATCATGCAAAGACTCTTTTTTTACCCTGTACTTGCTCAAAAAAACATGGCTTTGGTCTTGCAGCCAATCCAGGTAAGAGCATGCCAGAGGCGGAATTTCTATACTGGCGATATTCGCCAGCATCACTGAATGGTTGTTGTGCTCATCAAATGGCATTCCCACCCCGGCCACTTTGCGAGACTCGTAAAGCGTAATGCTTAACGGCACCCCACACTCAATTAAACCGGCCAAGGTGTAAAGGCCCGTGGGTCCGCTCCCGATAATTGCAATTCGCTGCATAGGTGGTTCGCTCTTTGTTTTGCGTTACATAGCCGAATTACCTTAGTTAGCAATTTCTTTGCCTATAGGCTCCGCCTAGTACCGCGGCTGGTGAACTTGAACCGTAATCAAGCGTTTTTGACTGATGAGAAAGTAGGATTAATTTGATGGGGCAAAGAAAATGAATAGTGTGGGTATTGAAATTATACGTCTAGGGTATTCAACAGCGATGGGTATTTCTTCTTCTCATGCTTTCCAGGCCTTAGTTTTCTTCAGAAGCTTGCGGCTTTTTACGTAATACCGCGCCAAGCCTCTATGCTTCCGATTAGCTAATCACCCAGGCCGGGAGACGAAGGCATCAATCCTCGACGTACTTTTTATTCGTATTTAAAGCGCGCGACTGGCTTCAGATTTGCTGAGTAGCTTCTAATTTTGTCATACCGCTCACTCTGAGCAGATCTTTGAAACATTGCGAGGAAATCTTGAAAAACTTACATGTTCGAACCTGTACGCCCCAGCCACCCCAGGGTTGGCACAAGTTACGTTGGTACGGTCCAGGTTTGCTGTGGATGTTATCAGCGGTGGGCACAGGCTCTATTTTGTTTACTCCTCGCGTAGCCGCTGCCTACGAGTACCAGTTGCTGTGGTTACTGCTGCTGGTCGTTTTTTTTATGTGGGTAATGATACGGGAAATGGCCCGTTATTCTATTGCCAGCGGTCAAACCATGCTGGAGGGAATGTACAGCTTAAAAGGCCCCAAAGGTTGGGCGGTGTGGTTTATATTGTTGCCGCAATTGTTGGCGGCCGGTGTCGGTATTGCAGGTTTAGCAGGCGTGGTGGGTAGTGCGTTACAAAGCTTTTTGCCGGGCAACGCAACTTTGTACGCAGCAGTTTTAATTGGCTTATCCACTCTGGTGGTAGCCGGCGGCCAGTATTCGGCGCTCGAACGCATAAGCCGTATTATGGCGTTGGTATTAATGGTTATGGTCATCGCCGCGGCATTGGTCGTTTCACCAGATACAGCCAAAATGGCTGAAGGCTTAGTACCCGCCTGGCCTAAAGAGTCCGAGCTGTACATCATTTTACCTTGGGTGGGAACAATATTGGCCGGTTCAATGGGCATTGTTTGGTTTGGCTACTGGACCGCTACCAGAGGCTTTGGCGGAGGCCTGGAAAGCCGCGATAAAGACGACGAGTGTAAACAGGCAGCCCCCGCTGCTGAGGATGACAACAAGGTTGTAAAGTCTCAGCGCATAAAAGATTGGGTTAAGGTCATGACTGGCGCGGCCACATTAGGCGTGGTTGGCGGCTTGTTGGTGATCACTGCATTTCTAATCTTGGGGGCTGAATTACTCGGCGGCGGCGACATTCCAAAGGGCGCTGATGTTGCCACGGACTTAACCAGCCTGTTTTCTGAGGTATGGGGAAGCTGGGGTGAATACCTCTTGTTGGCCGCTATTATTATAGCTCTGGGCGGCAGCGTGCTTGCCAACCAGGACGGCTGGGGTAGAAGCTTCGCAGATATGACGTTAATCCTTACCCGCGACTTACGCGATGGTAGAAAGTCTAGCAAAACCCTCGCATTGGAAAACTGGCTGAACAATAAAACGAGTATCACGCTTTTTAAGCGAAAAACCTTAAAAAGAATTTTTGTCGTTACCGTAACCGGCATTATTCCGGTCTTTATAGTTTTACTGTTTAAAGACCCGGTTAAAGTTATGTCGGCATCAGGCATAGTCGCCGCATTACACACTCCATTTATTGCGCTTACGGCGCTTTATGTTAACCGCACGCGTCTGGCCCATGACATACGCCCCGGCATTATCGCCACCGTAAGCATGACACTAGCGGGGCTGTTCTATTTAGGCTTTGCGGGGATCTATTTATGGGATTTGGTAGCGGGCGGCTCTGGTTCAGCTTAAACCGGCCGCATGTCGGGCATTGCAATCATCAATGACGTATCCATGGGCTAGAGGAAAAGCTGCTGCCAGCAGTTTTAGTGTACAGCCGGAATTCGTGCGACCACTTTAATTTCAAAATCAAATCCTGCCAGCCAGTTGACGCCTACCGCCGTCCAGTTGGGATAGGGTTGCGTACTGAATTCCTGCGATTTGACCTCCATGATCTGTCCAAACTGATTCTCTGGGTCGGTATGAAAAGAAGTCACGTCTATAACATCGTCCAGCGTGCAACCTGCGCCCGCCAGTACGGCCTTTAAATTTGCAAAGGCCAGCTCGACTTGTCGTTTAAAGTTTGGCTCTGGAGTGCCATCTTCACGGCTACCTACCTGTCCCGAGACAAACAACAAGTCGTCGGACTTTATGGCAGCAGAGTAGCCGTGGGCCTCGTATAAGGCGTGCCGGTTAGCGGGGAATATCGCTTGTTTCTGCATCATTGAGTACCTTTGCAATGAGATTAAATCATTTAGCATTTCACCATTTGGGGGCGAAGCGGGTTCAGATTTCAGGCCGAATATGGATTTAACATACGCCATGTATGTTAAATTAATTCACATACGCAACGTATGTCAAATGTTTTATGGGATAATGTCCCCATGAATAAACGTGATGAAAGTGCTCGCCAGAACAGAGCCAAGTTGATTACCGCAGCCCGCAAGGCGTTTGCCCAGCATGGCTACGCTGCAGCGTCTATGGATGAGCTGACCGCCGAGGCGGGTCTTACCCGGGGGGCGCTGTATCACAGCTTTGGCAGCAAACGCGGATTGTTTGCGGCGGTGGTAGAACAACTGGACTCAGAAATGGCCGAGTACGCGCAAGCCGTGGGCAATAGCGCCGCGGGCGATTGGGAGGGCTTGCTCGTCGAGGGAGCCGCCTATATTGAAAAAGCGCTAGACCCCGAGGTTCAGCGCATTGTGTTACTGGATGGCCCCGCCGTATTGGGTGACCCGTCACAGTGGCCCAGCCAGAGCAGTTGCTTGCAAGCTACCATTGCCATTGTGGAGAAGCTGATACAGGAAAAAACGGTAAAACCGGTGGATACCGAAGCTGCAGCCAGGTTGCTCAATGGTGCGGCGCTCAATGCGGCGCTGTGGGTGGCCGCCAGCGACTCACCCAAAAAAGTACTGCCCAAAGCTATCGAGGCATTCCGCGCTCTGGCGACAGGTTTATTATACTAAGCGTCAACGCGCACTTTATTGCGCTACTGAATCAGCCGGAAAACCTGTAATAATTAGCCAGAGTGTGCGAACGTCTTACGCAGGTTGTGAGGCAAGGCTTTTGTATTGAACCTAACAATAACTCTCCTCGAATAGAGCCATGAAATCAGACCCTAAAAAACTTATCGATAAAAACCAAAACCTTATCCACTCCGAGATGATGAAAGTCGTCTCGCATGTGCAGCGCGATCAGGGTGAATGGGTGCTGCATACCGTAATGGTCGAGGACTGTGATGTACCCTTTAAGTTTAAGCGCAAAGGCAAATATCAAAGTCTAAAAGGCGCACGGGTGAATATGACCTACTACCCCGAGACCGAAAAGGTCGCGGGGATGGATTTTGAGATTATGAAGGTTGTACGTATTAAACGCGGATAATTCGTTTAAAACTACCTAAGAGCACTTCGCTTATATTTAAGCGAAGTGCTAAGAGCTAGCATCCACTGCATTTTTCGACGAAAAAGCCTTTATGAAAGTTAATATAAATCGTCAATATTTACGACTAATCAGCTAGTTTGTCGATGACCTTACAGATCGGGACCGATCATAGAAGAGCAGAACGATAAGCTCGATTTAACTGTTAGGATTGACTAAAGAATACCCAAATCCATCGCCTTTAGTACCGCGCGCGTACGATCTTTAACCTCTAATTTTGAGAGAATTGAAGAAACTTGATTTCGCACCGTTCCCTCGGAGCGAAAGATCGCTCCGGCTATTTCATTATTCGTATACCCGGCTGCCACCAATTGTAGTATTTGCTGCTCTTTCTCGGTAAGCGGTGATGCCATCACCTTATGCCTCTCGCCTACGGGCAGCACCTGATTTTTAATACGCTCGGTCACCACTGGCTGCATCCAGTTCTTACCCTCGGCTACGGTTTTAATCGCATTGACTAGGGTATTAAGGCTTACATCTTTCTTTAAATAGCCTTTGGCACCCAGCCTGAGGCACTCCAGCACCAGGTCGTGCTCGTCAAAGGTGGTTAAAACGAGAATATTAAACGATATGCTTTCTTTCTCTAGCGCCTGTAAAAGCTCTAGCCCGCCCATAACCGGCATACGAATGTCCAGCAACACCACGTTTGGTGACATGGACTGAAGCATATCTAACGCCTGCTGCCCATCCCAGGCTTCGCCACAGACATGAATATCACTGTTTAACGACAACAGACTCTTTATGCCTTCTCGAACCAAGGTTTGATCATCGACCACCAAGACATTGATCGTCATGGCTATAACTCCTAACTGGGAATGTCTATATTCAGGTTAAAACCACGGGTGTCGAAATCGATGTCCATTGTGCCGCCCAGATTTTCTACTCTTTCTTTCATTCCGGTTAGCCCATTACCCCAAATAAAGCCTTCCGAAACGCCTCCGTTGTCACGGTAGCAAAACCCGAATGATTGGTGAGATTTAAAAATAGAAATTTCAATACTTGTGGCTCTACTGTGTTTTCGCGCATTGGTCAGCGATTCTTGGGCACATCGAAACAAGGTTTCGGCCAGTGTCGCGCTTTGCAAGTTAAGGTCATCTTGAATATTCAGAGACACACGGCCTTCATCGGTCGGCTGTAAAAGGCTTGCAACCGCGCGCTCTATATCAATATTGGTATTGGCTCTGATATCAGTAATCGTTGCACGTATATCGCTTAGCAGTAAACGTGAAATATCGCGAGCCCGATGTACGTATTGCAATGCATGTTCGGGTTTAGCATTAATGGCCACCTCCAGTTGCAAACTTAATGCGGTTAAGTGGTGACCGACCTGGTCGTGCAAGTCACGGGAAATGTGCAATCGCTCATCCTGCTTTGCGGTCTCACTCAATAAGTACTGAGTGGCCCTTAGCTCACGCAAAAGTTTTTCAGATCGTTCTTTCTCGCGGCGCTCAGACATAACCGCAAACCCAATAACCAAAATCGCTAAATTAAAAAGTACGTATAAAATTGCACCATGAATAGCATAGGGAATAGAGTGGTAATAGTGATCAATTAGCCCGCCCGACATTGTCGGTACCACAGCCAGAACCAAGCAGGTTGGCAAACTGAATATTTGCGTTGCGCGATTAACCATTAGAATAGTAAGAATGCTGACGAACGACAGCTCATACAGCAACATCAGTGTATAGGTGGCGGCAAACGCTAAAGCAAAAAAATGTCGGCGGTATCGGCTTAGCTTTTCCAGTCCACCCCAAAAAAACTCTAAGACCAAGTAGCTGGTTACCACCGCAAGCAAGGTGGCGATGACGTACTTAGGCACAGCCAGAGTTTTCACCCAGCCCCTGGGGTCTTCAAAGGTTAGCGTCAAGTAGGCCACGATAAGACCTGTGCATATTGCCAGTATTCGCTCCAACGTTCGCAGTTCGTATAAAGACGCTAAAAAGTCATTTTTCTTTGGCATCGTTAAATTCTACCTGTGTGAGCGCCTAGCTGGCATGTGTCATATGTCATTATCAAAATTTGGCTGGATTCATGACAATTGACACATGCGATTACCGGATCCGAGGGGTACGCTTTTGCATCGAAACTGAGTGGAACCTTTACCGGAAACAGGGATTAGATCATGTGGCGACTACTTTTTACAGCTACCTTGTTGAGCCTGATGCTAGTATCGAAAACCAACGCGGACAGCCGTTGGCACGTTGAGGTAGGCGGCGGCGGGGCTAGCTTTCAAGCGCCTTGGCGGGGTGTGGGGGTTGAATCGACGCCTTTGCCCTATGTTACGGCCCGTTACGGGCGCTGGGGATTTGGGGTAGGTGAAGGCCTGGTTCAATACACCTTAATGCAATCCGACCTTCAGGTAGAGGTCGGGCTTGGCTATCGCGATGAAACCTACCAAAGTAACTTTTCGCTGGTTGATTACGACTCCGACGATGCGGTATTTAACGATTACAAAAGTCCCAAGGGCGAAGTCACAGCCAGAATGCAGTTCAATTACAGTTACTTTCATTTACGCCTGGCACAAGATATTCAGGGTCGCTCCGAAGGTGGCACCGCCCTTCTCAGGGCGGACATACCTGTTTATAGGCACAATAGGGGTTGGCAGGTATCCACGCGAATTGGCGCCTACTGGCTGCAAGATAAGTACGCAACCCATGTGTTCGGTGTCTCGCCCAGCAACACCAACGAATCGGTTGGTCGATATCAGTATCAAGCGGATAGCTCACTGAACTACTTCACCGGGCTGCAAGTTTACGTGCCGGTGGGGAAACGCCACTCAGTTCGCGGCTTCGCACGCTATGAGCGGCTGGACAGCGAAATCAATAATAGTCCACTGGTGGGGCGAAACTATCGCGCACAGTTAGGCATTATGTACGTAGTCACCTTATAGACGGACATACCTATGAATTTTTCAAGACAACTAAAGTGTATCGGATCGCTAACCGGCATAACGTTGTTAGTCGCCTGTGGGGGCAATAGTGATCCGATTACCAAAGAGTTAAACCGACACTTAGAGGTGGATATTCAGGATTTTGATGTCGATAAGTCAAGCCTGTACCCGGGCCAGTCGCTTCGTATCGAATGGCGCTCTGAGGGTGCTGTATTGTTTGATGCCCGCCTCTACCTGAGCGAAGACCGAACAATATCCAATAGTGATATTCGAGTTATCGACGAAGAGTGCGGTGTCGAGCACAACGACCATTGTCATGCTGCACGCGAAGTAGAGTTCACCTGCGACTTTGACTCAGACAACTATTTTAGCTGTTATGAAGATGGTGACAATATTGGTGCTGAAGATCTGACCGAATATTTAACTCAACTGCCTTTTGAAAACTACTTGATACTAGAGCTATGCAGTCACGGAGACTGTGAAACAAGAATTACTCGTCTAACTTTTTATTAAGTCTAGTCACCTTCAACCCGCTATTGAGATACCAATGAAGGAGCGCAGTGTCCCGCGAATGATTTTGGGGAAGCACTACTATGCCAATATCTAGCGCTGCAAATACGCTCTACCGAGCTGTCAATTTTTGGGTGGGGCGCTCGACACTTCCTGGCGTTTTTTCTCGAGTGTTCTTTGAATCTCAAACTGAGCGTTGCGCAGGGCCGATGATTTTCTACTGAGCCTATCGGCCGGTGTGCGCTCATTCTCCAGCATTTTTTGCGTTCTCGCTGAGGATTGTTCGATTAACTCGGGCAGCAACTCCGCTTCGGGTAAATTTTTCCAATATTTTTTAGGCATCTCCGATTGCATTGCTTGTTCTTTTAAGCGAGCAGGGTTGTATATGCTTTTATAATAGGTTTTCCACATGCCGTGCATCGGGTCAGCTAAACCGGCCGGCTTTTCGCAGCCGGGAGCAAGGCGCAGCTCTGCTTGATTCCAAAATACGCATTGATCCGGAGTTAAAATACACCAATGCATACCGGTAAAACGCTTGGCAAAAAAGGGCGAAAGCTTTTCTACAATTAGGTGGTCGGGTTCAAACCAGGCGACAAAGCAGCTCTCACCAGAAGAACCATCACCTGATATATTCCGCTTTAAAAATTCAACTGACTCTGCATTAATCAGCGAGGGTAAACAGGAGAACTCTAGATCATTAAAGCGCACAAAGGCTTTCATTTTGTGCATATCGCGAGACACTGATTTGGCCATGTCGCGGGCAACGATAACATCGCTATCGGTTAGGTCGTGAATAATATGGCGGCTATGGTTTTGTAGCTTCCAGGCTAGGCGGTACAACACCTGCCACTTCTTGCTGTCGCGATAGCAGGCCGCGGTCTCCGCCAATTCCACAAACGCTTTGGGCATTGTAATCGCGGGCTTTCGCCCTGCAGGAACTAAACTGTCTATTTCATCAAGCGAATCAGCCATAGGCTCGAACAGGCTGTGTTGGTTGCCAGAACCCCACTCAATTTCATCGGGGCTGATGCGAGCCTGCAAAAGCGATCGGGCGCAGCGGCGCCATTCGCGAAAATGATTCACATTGAAATAATACATATTCAAAACAGCGATAGCTGATTTTTCTTCTGCGCAGCAGCAAAGAAAGCCGTGCCCTGAGATTGCGCCAACCAGCGCTGCTTAATCGCCGTAGAACTTACATCACCAATAGACGGAGTGTAGTTAGCCGCTTGCACAAAAAACTGAATTTTTTTAAAGGGTATTTTAAAGCGCTCGAAATCCTCAATCCGAACTTTCTTAAAACGCCGCTGCTGCAATATGCGCCGCGCTGTTCGCACCCCTACCCCCGGTATACGCAATATTTGTTCGTAATCGGCGCGGTTTACATCCACAGGGAAGTACTCTCTGTGCTGCAGCGCCCACGCAAATTTAGGGTCGACATCTAAATCCAGCATACCGTCATCAGTGCTGGTGGTTTGGGTGATTTCATCCACCTTAAAGTGATAAAACCGCATCAACCAATCGGCCTGATACAGTCGGTGCTCCCGAATCAAAGGCGGTGGTTTTAGCGGCAACTGAGAAGAGGCATCGGGTATCGGGCTAAAGGCCGAATAATAAACCCGCCGCATCTCATAGCTTTTATACAGGTGGTGGGATTTATTCAAGATAACCGCATCATTGGAGTTGTCAGCCCCGATGATCATCTGTGTGCTTTGGCCTGCCGGAGAAAAATCAGGTATCCGCTTGGCACGATTCGTAGATTTTTTGCGCTGCTCTTTTTTCTCGGCTTTATGCTCACTAATCGCCTCTTTCAGGCGCCCCATGGTGGATTCAATGGTTACGGTAGACTTTTCTGGGGCTAGCTGTTGCAAAGACTCTTCGCTGGGCAGCTCTACATTAATGCTCAGCCTGTCGGCATAAAGGCCGGCTTGCGCCAGTAAATCTTTGGAGGCCTCGGGAATCGTTTTTAAATGAATATAGCCGCGAAAGCCGTGCTCAATACGCAGCTTTCGCGCGACAGCCACCACTTGCTCCATGGTGTAATCGGCCGATTGAATAATGCCAGAGCTTAGAAACAGCCCTTCAATGTAATTACGCTTATAAAAATCGAGACACAGCTTTACCACTTCATCGACACTAAAGCGCGCGCGGGGTACGTTGCTGGAGGCACGATTAACGCAGTAACTGCACTCGTAGATACAGAAGTTGGTGAGCAGCACCTTTAACAGAGAAATACAGCGACCATCGGGGGTATAAGAGTGACAAATACCCATGCCCCCAGACGAACCGATACCGCTAGTTTTAGCCGAGTCGCGAAAAGTGGTACCGCTGCTCGCACAGGAGGCATCGTATTTGGCGGCATCGGCCAAAATAGCGAGTTTTTTGATTAAAGCAGACATACACTACACCTATATAAATATACTGTATGCTTATACAGGTGTGATGGAAAGTCAATATGGCGTGTCGGTAGAATTTAACCGTTGCTATGTAACCACCAACGGCCTGCTCATTAAAGGTAATCCAAAACACTCGAGCCACCTGGGTCAGCTCTTGAATTGTGAACGTACCTACGCCACTGAACTCTTCTTTCTCCAGTTATCGATTAACGCCCAATAAAACCCTAAACCCGGGTATGCGCCGAACCAGAAGATAGGACAGTATACATACCACGACCGTCAACACGGTAAGTGCCGTAACCTCCAAAGCCATATTCAGTTCAAACCTCATAAGCCAGTAAAGCAACACGATAATTACGGTTTGATGGAGTATATAAAAACAAAATATCGCGCGGTTGACCTCGCTCATTTTGAGGTTGGGTTTTGATAGCCAAGCCTGCGCCCAACCGAGAATTGTCGCTATCCAAAGCCAGCCATTAGCAGACCATATAAATCCTTTGAGGCTTTCACCTAAGAATTCCAGCGGAGCTGGAAACGGGTTAGCGCCCCTGGAATAGGCTGCAATGGCCAAGTACGCGCTTAACGCCAGAATTAAGGTTAACCACCGGTAATGTGCAAAGCTGCCCCAGCAGCTGTTTGAGCGCACCAGCAAAAAGCCTAAAAAGAAAGCAAAAAAGTAGCGCGCGTTGTTAAACCAATCATCCAGCAGAAGAAACGTGGTGGGGAACCTCTTCCACAGCAGCTCGCCAATAGAGAACAGCACCAGCGCCGGAGCTATAATAATGACCCACTGGGGAGTGCGCTCGCCCAGCCATTGCCCCCAACATCGAGCCCGCTTACTGTCCAGCAACGGATAGAGCAACCATAGCACCGCGATATACGCAAATAGATAAAGTAAATACCACAGGTGGTTGTAGATCACCTGAGTTGGCTCCAGGCGCAGATACACCGGTGGCAATGGATCGCTAAAGCCCAATGGGTAACCCAGATAGTTGCGCCAAAACGTCAGATACGACATATCACCGATTGCCCCCTCTACTTTGCTTTCTACATAGGCTTGGGGGGCGACAATCACCAGGGTGCCAAAGAGCAAGGGCAGCAGTAGTCGCCGGCTGTTGGTGCCAATGACGCGGATACCCGAGTGCTTTTGTAACTGGTAAGACACCGCTGCGCCGCTGATTAAAAACAACAACGACATCCGCCACTGGTTGGACCACAACATGGCGTACTGCAGGGTTTCGCTCTGATGCTGGCTTTTAATGTGCCAGCCCCAGTCGGCGACGTAGGCCATACCAATGTGGTAGGCAATAAGCAGCGTGAAAGCGAGCACTCTAAGCCAGTCCAGTTCATGGCGTCGTTGTTGATGCCAAGCGGGGGGGATACTCATGGGCGATCTCCGAGATAGCGTGTAAACTTCCACTACTCTGCCTTAAGCGTGTTGATATGGGCTTTGTAAGTGACTGATTTCATAAGAAATGTGATAAGCGGCAGACTGTTGTGATCAATAACCAAGGTAAAACCCAGCCCGCAACTCGCGAGCGCATAAAGCGCCACTTTTTGGCCCACCCCAGGCTGTGGTCAACATCGCTGGTGCTGATATGGGCGCTGCTTAATACCGCCCTGCTCGCCACCACCGCGTGGATGGAAGCGCAAAGAATGGGTAAACCTCTGCCGCTGTGGGAGCCAATATGCTGGGAAGCCACCAGTATTTTTATGATTGTGCTCTGCATCTGGCCCATCGCCTGGTGGATTCGGTTTCTACAATCCAGATATAGCCTGGGCGCCCAGTTGGCCTTTCACGGCGCGGCGCTGGTGCTTTTTTCGGTGGTTCATGTGGGCGGTATGGTTGGTTTGCGGATACTCTGCTACCGGGCCATGGGCTCACATTACGATTTTGGCGACCCAGCCTACGAGTTCTTGTACGAATTCCGAAAAGATGCCATGAGCTACCTAACTCTGGTGGTGGTTATTTCGGGGTACCAATTTATCGCCAGGCGCTTACAGGGCGAGGCCAGTTATGTGGACGAAAGCGAGCAATCCAGCGCGCCGCTGCCCGATCGTCTACTGGTAAGAAAGCTGGGCAAAGAATTTTTAATTAACGTGGCGGATATCGAGTGGGTGGAGGCCTCTGGCAATTACGCCAACCTTCATCTGGGCAGCCGGGTATACCCCATGCGCATTACCATGGCCAAACTGGAGCGGCAGCTACCCTGCAGTCTATTTAAGCGGATTCATCGCTCGTTTATTGTCAATCTATCGGCCGTAGACCACCTGCAGCCCACCGAATTTGGTGACTACGTCATCACCCTAAAAAGCGGCGCCAACCTGCCACTGTCACGCCGTTACCGAGATGATTTTAGAGCGGCCATGCAGTAATCGCTTTTGCGACTTGCTACCACTAAAACTCAAATCGCAGGGGCGATATTTTCCTAAACCAGCCTCATTCACATTCAGTAAGAACGTATTTTTTACGTCGATGGTTTCCCCTGGCCTTTTAGTGCACGCGAAAAACAAACACCGATTTAATAATCCGCCAAGAAGCTACGTAGCGCTAGACAAGAGTTAAAAATTTAGGCAAATTACCGACTCATAGGATTATTGATAGGAAGCATGGAACCGCTTCAGAGTATTTCGCGTTCTATCCCTCCTTCTAAAGTGCTTACAGGCGATATCCGTATCAGCTAATCGTGTGACGAGGCGTTAAGTATTTGCTTGTCTCAGATATGTCAGTGATCGGCCGATTCTGTATGTCTTGCTTAATCGTTCCTATGAAAAAATACTTAGAAAAGGATTCTACAATGAAAAAGATTTTCACCCTCAGCGCGGCTATTGTGGCTGCCAGTGTTACTGCTCCGGTCAAAGCCCTGGAACTGGACTCGATAATTGTTTCGGCGCAGAACACTATCAATCGTTATGCGTATTCTGGCGAACTTTTAGAAACGGTAGAAATTCCCGCGATCACCTCGGGTGCTACAGCGAGAGATATTATTGCCATATCAGAAACGAAGATTGCCGTATTCAATGGGGTTTTTACACCGACCTTAAGTGTGTTTGATGGTAGCGTTTGGCAGAACGCCGAGTATGAAGGCTGGTCAATCGCGAACAATATTTCATTCGGCGGAATAGCGGCAACCGAAGATTACATTTTTGTGGGCGATATGAGCACTGGCAGCGGTGGCGCAGCGCAAGGCATTGTGCGCTTTACCGCCGATTTGGCTGCTGCCGAGCGCTTTTTACCCGCGTATGAGTTTATTGACTTAACAATAGGGGAAGATGGCCTGCTGTATGGGTTGACTAACACCTATGGTGACTTGCTGATCATAGATCCTGAAGATATGTCAGTAGTGTCGAGCCTTGATCTCGGTCATACGTCCGGGTCTCGCGCAGTGGTCGCCGATGCTGACGGCAACATTTATATGGCGGCCTGGAATGGCGTGATCAGCAAATTTAATTCGACCGGCCAGCTACTTGAAGCCGTTGATACCGGCTCCGCCTTGGGAGATTTGGATATTCAACAGGGCAAACTCTTGGCCTCCAGTGTTTACGATAGCACGGCCCTGCTCTACTCAACTGAGTTTGATTTTATTACCAGCTTTACTGCCCCGGGGCGCTACCCCTTTGCAACTTTTAGCTATCAGGAGGCCCTCGCAGAGCCTGTTCCTGTGGTGACGGCCAGTGTAAATATAAACTCAGATTGGGGCAGCGGCTACTGCGCGAATCTTGTGTTGACCAACACCAGTGCTGAGCCGCAAACCTGGAGCGTCGAGCTTGAGGTAGACGGTGACATTAGTAATTTATGGGGCGGCAGCTGGAGCCAAACTGGCAACACACTTAGCGTTACTGGGTTAAGTTGGAATGCCACCTTGCAGCCGGGCCAATCCAACACTTCGGTAGGGTTTTGTGCCAGCCGTTAATCTTATCTTTATCCGCCTTAGTGAACAAAATGAGGTTAACGAATAATACTCAATCAGCCGGCCGTAAAGCCGGCTAATTTCTGGATAGCTTACTTTGAAGCCTTAATTGAAAGGATTGGTTTCGCTCTACTCGTTGAAAAAAGGAATTTCTATGACGACAAAAACGCATACCAAAGACAGTTTCACCATAGTGCTTATTTGGACAGTGCGCCTGGCTTGGCTGATTTCAATACTTGTGATGCTTATGGTAATGAGCGACTATTTCACTCAAAGTCCTTTTAAGCCTCGGTATTTTCTTAGCTGGATTTTTATACTGGGAGCCACCATTGGTATGCATGGGTTGATAAAAATCCTTGCCGAGCTTAAGACATAATAAAATTGGGTTTAGCGAGACATTAAGGCGCTGGGCCTGACGGCTTACATCCGGGTGCAGAAGCAATATCCTTCCTCCAAAATATCACTGCGCTGATCTCTACCGGTGGCACTATTTGTCGGTCTACGAGGGGCGTGTTTGTTCAATCTAACCCTTGGCCTTTACTGGCTTGAGAGGAATTCTCCGAACCCCTAAATAACCGTAAAAATGACAACGCTGTCTTTATCGTTGCGGTAAAGCGGACCTTTATAACCATAAACCCATCAATGTGACTTAAGACACATTTAACGAGTTTTTGTCGGTTTTTTGGCCAAAATTCCTTGTTGTTAGACCCGTGTGTTTGCATACTGATTTCGCTTATTCCTTGTACAGCCGATTAATAACAAGTAGTCAGCGCTTTTTTTTGCCCATATATGACAACGTTGTCCCTTGGTTCAGACACAATAAATATCAGTAACCGATGGGAGCAAGCGTTGCCAGCAGAGTGTTGATAGGGGTGAGCACCGATGCTCCGTCCATGACTAAAGCTTTAACGACTTGGGAGAACAAAAAATGACTCTATGCAAACAGAGCAAGCTGTTGGCTGCTTTGTCTCTTACCGTGGGGACAGGCACCGCTATGCAGGCTCAGGCCTATGACTGCGCTAACCTTAGCGATTACACCAACACCACTTATGCCAACGGCGATCTGGTTCGCCATAACGGCGAGGCCTTTCGCTGCGAGGTTGGCGGCTGGTGCTCCACCGGCGGCGCCTACGAGCCGGGATCGGGCTGGGCTTACGAAAATGCCTGGACCGATTTGGGCCAGTGCGATGGCAGCGGCCAATCGAGCGTATCTTCCAGCTCGGTCTCATCCGTATCTTCTAGCAGTTCATCCGTCGTAAGTTCTTCGTCATCGTCAACGGGCGGCGCCTGTGCCAACGCCTGGGACGCCAGCATCGCCTACACCGGCGGCGCTCAGGTCACCGCCGGCGGTTCTCGTTATGAAGCTAAGTGGTGGACGCGCGGCGACGACCCGCAAACGGCAGGCGCTTACGGCCCCTGGAAGCTGATTGGCAGCGCCAGTTGTGGCAGCGAGTCCTCATCGAGCAGCTCGTCATCTAGCCTCAGCAGCGTTTCCAGTAGCAGCTCATCATCCAGTGTGAGCAGTGTCTCTAGCAGCAGCTCATCCAGCGTGGTTTCTAGCTCGTCTTCAAGCTCGAGTAGTGTGGATGTTGGTGAGCTGTGTGCAGACTACCCCGTGTACCCGAATTGGCCGCAAGCCGATTACGCTGAAAAAGACCAAGTGGTGGTGTACGACAATATCGCCTACCGCGCTAAGTACTACACAGATACCGTTCCGGGTAGCGATGACACCTGGCAGCACGAGCTTAACTGTGACGGTACCGCCGAAGGTGGCCCGGCCCTGCTTTCTATGCCAAACCCGAAAGACCCGGTTAGCTTAAAAGTGGCCGGCTGGCCCAATCAGGTGGTCGCTGCAACACCCGCTACCGCGCCTGACATTATTGACATCACCGCGTCTATGGCCAGTGTTGCCAGCACGGCCGATTTAACCAGCGCCTTTGAAGCCGCTATTGCCAAAGCGCAAAACGCCGGTACTAAAACGGTGGTTATCCGTGGCGACTTGCTCGACTCAATTGTTGCCGACAAAGGCGCGTCTTTAGGTACCGTTGATGTTCAAGCGGCACTGTCGGCGGCGACAACATCAATTGATGCCAGCGGGCTTAGCAACGATGCCAAAGGCGTAGTGCAAGCTTACAACTTAATCCTTAACGAGCTGGCCCCCAACGCCGTGTTCGGCTGGGAGCTGACCATTGGCAGCTTTGCCAACCAATACCACACGGGTTATCGAAGTGTTTGGAACGCCGCTTCTAAAGCGACGGCAGATGCCCTTTACTCTTTCGAGCTGTATCGCGGCAATAACGCGGCCGACATAGTCGCCTTCGTTAAAACAACGGATACGGCGGCGTTGACGGCGGACCAGTGGGACAATGGCTTGCGATTTGTAAAACAAGTGTCTGACTTTATCGAGTCACCTGCCTTGCTGTCTGTACCAACGGCTCAGGCCGGCACTTACTTTTTGGGCGAAACTTCGGCCGAGCGTAAACTGCGTCACGCGGCGCACCACAATGTATTTGCGGTTCTGTTCGATGCCGATAGCGCCAGCCTTAGCAACAAAATTGCCGACTATGCAACGGCAACCGTTCCTCTGTACTACGAGGGCCAGGGCAGCGCGGTGGATGATAACCTTGAGCTGACCGCAAACGCTTCATTAAACGCGACGCTTCTGTCTGTCGAGCAAACCATGAACAACGAAGCCTTCCTCTACGAAGTTTCGCAAGGCTCCTACGCGCCATCTACCGTCTACAAGTGGAACGACTACTTGAAGGCGTTAAGCTCCATGCATAACGTCGGCATTGCTGGCAAAAAGCTGTGGCTGCTGGATGAAAACGCCGACGATGCTACCAATGAGAAGTACGCAAAGGTCGCCATCGCCGCTTTCCTTTCACAAAGCATGAAAGAAACCATTCGCTACAATGCGTGCGACGAAAACAACTGGTCGATTGGTACCGGTGACCCTGTGGACTATCCACTGAGTTCATCCTGTGGGCAGCTGCAGCAAGATTACGCCAGCTATGGTGTGAACCCGGTAACCGGTGAGGACCACCCCTACTCTTGCCCGCGTGCGCCCAAAATGGAAGTAACCGCTACTACCCACGCCGGTTGGTATGGTGCGCCTGCGCCATTGTTTGCCGCGCCAGATGCAGTACTTGAAGAGGCCGGCCTGCTGGTTGATGGCGCTGTCGGATACTGGAACTTCGGTGGCGGCTGGTGCGCCGAACCACCCGAGCGTATCGACACCTCCAAACAAGCGTGGGAGCGTGATGCCTGTAAAGTCTATGTGGGCCAAAAAGCCGGTGAGTTTGTTCACAATGGCGCAGCCGGTAAGTCTGTTGAAGGCTGTGGCTGGTGGGGCCGTGGTGTTATTCAAACCACAGGCCGCCAGAACTTCGGTACGCTAAACCACTTTTTGGGCCGCAGCCACGTGGACCCGGCCACCGTGGGCACAGTGCAACAGGGTATTAACGTAGCACCCGCTCCAGCAGACCCGCTGTACGCCAACCTGGACTTCTGCTCCAACCCGCAGCTGATCTGTACCTCCGAAGAGCACAAAGAGCTCAAGTGGATTGCAGGCCTGTTCTATTGGGTGAACGACGTTCAAGGCTACAACGTAGACGGCGGCCCCTACGGTGACTGGGACTACCTGACCGAGCTAAAAGCCTATGTGGATGGCGGCATGCAAGGCACCGAGTTTATCGACGACATCTCCGGCATCGTCAACCGCGGCTGCCCCGACTCCTCCTGCCCCATCAGCGGTGAAGTTGACGGCATAGAAGACCGCCGCGAAAACTTCTTTTTGGTACTGGAAAAGTTAGGTTTAAACCCGCAATAAACCGCAATGCAGCAAGCACTGACCCTGTGGTCTAAAACCCAGGGTCAGTGCAACCTGGCTTCAAACGGTGAAGCGTAAAAGTATGCCTATGGGCTTTGTTTTGCGTTTTCGCTTTTGCCCCTCAAGAATTCCGCAAAACCGCCAACCCTAGTCAGCCTTCTATCTATCTCCCCGGTTGTCAGCTCCAACCCACCGTGGCACACTAAGCCGCATAGCGCGTAAGGCTTATCTCCAGAATCGCTTACTTTAAGCAAGCCACGATAAGCACGATTGAACCAGTCAGGAAGGTGAGATAATAGCGGATATAGCCCAGATAGACGCAACGTTTTTCCCTTCACACACCCCAGTCAATTACGCCAATATTCTACAAACTTGATATTTCAAGGCTTAGAGCGAGGCTGAATTACAATTCAAGATTTCACGCCTGCGATGTCTGAAAAACTTAAACAAGTACTCAAGTTTTGGTGGGGCAGCAATCAGGTTTATCTTCGAACGGTGCAGATTCAACCTGCCCCCTATGGTTTTGAAACAACCTTTAACAGTGAAAGTGATTTCTGATGAATGCATCCAGTAGCCCCCTAATTCGTGCCTACCTTCCTTTCACCGTTTTGCTAATTTTTAATGTGTATGCGATTGCCACCACATCTTACTCCACGGGAAACATTGCTAATGATGTATACCGAGCTCTCGGGCTATTTGCCTTCGAGGGAGATTGGACAATGCAAGAGAGCAAAAGCTTTTTTGAAAGCATTATAATTAACATAAGCCGCTTCGGGTCGGCTGTCTTTACCGTAGGTTTTATTTTAGCAGTTCTGTTATCGGGGTTCAGGGCCTGGCTAATTAAAATATTCCGGCCACGTAGAGGACATGTCGTTATTTTCGGTAGCGGGCCCGTATCCCAGACGATACTGGAATCAGCCATTGCCAAAGGAAAAAGGTGTATATTCTTCGAGATATGTGGTGCTGGAATTAATCAAAGCAGTCCGAACATACGTTCAGATTGTGCACATTACAAATACGAAACTTTAGATTGCAACCTTTTAGGTGGCATAGGACTAAGCCATTCTGACTCGATATTTGTTTGTGCTACAGATGACTCACAGAGTGTATATTTAGCTAAATCATTGATTAAACACATTGATTCTCGGTGTGATTCGATTGAGAAAATAAAGATTTTTCTTCACCTTTCTGACGCTAAAATCAGGGAGGGGTATATTGATCTGTCTGAACTAACTGGTGATTCGGCGATTGACGTTCGTCTCTGGAGCGCTCAACAAATTGCAGTCGAAAGTCTCTTTAGGAACTTTCCTCCCTTACGTTATACAAAAATAAAAGGGAAACCAAGTCCAAATTTAGTCATTATCAGCGATGGTGACTGTATAGAAAGTGTTGTTAATCGGTTTATTGACTTATGCATGTTAACCGAGGGTGAACTCCCTACAATAACCATCTATGCCGGACCTCACGCAGAAACATCTAGCTTAGACAAATCTTCTTTAAGTATTATTTCTAATATTACCATTAGAACTTTTAGTAGCATCTATGACGAATCGTTTGAAAGTGACGTCGTAGACTCCATGTCCGAATGCACTCAGGTTGTGATTTTTGGAATGCCAGAACTAAATCAAGTTAGGCTTTCCGCGTCCCTCTACAAAAGTCAACTATCGAACGCACTGTTTTCGGCGCCAATTATCAGAGCACGATTAGACTATGACTATTATAGTGACCCGGTAAAATCAATATTTTCATTGGGCCCCAACAATATTCATGACTTTTATGCAGAGAAACACCTTGTTAGTTACGCGTCCATTTTGTCACGCGATATGAACAACATGGCAAAGGAAATACACCTGAAAATCAAAGAATCTGAATCCCAGAGAGGAGGGTGGCAGCCTTGGAGTAGACTTTCTAACGAGCTTCGAGAGTCTAATAGGAAATCTTCGATAAGCTGGGAAGACAAGCTCAGCGCGCTCAAGATAGAAACTGTTGATAGCGTTTCAGAAATAGAGTTAACAGCGCCTGAAAAAGAGCACTTAGTGGCTCTCGAACACAGCAGATGGTACGCGGAAAGAATACGATCAGGCTGGCGCTATGGTAAGAAAAAGTCAACCATATTAAAGAAAAATCCTTTACTACAGCAATGGGCTAATCTTCCCAAGACCAGTAGAGACGACAATATAAAATGGGTTTCGGAGAGCTTCAACATTTTTCAAAAAGCACTAGAACACCCCATCCTACCGGGCGGCACCCCTAAAGGCCTAGCCCGCGTTCGGACAATCTGTGTTGTAGGCCATAGGTGGCTTCACATACAAGATAAGGCTTATGAAGCTCGCCTTATCGAGAAGATAGACAGTCGCCTTAAGGACTTGAAAAGAACCCATGAGAATTCAACTTTTCATGTAGTAAGCGCTCTCGCAGAAGGCGCGGACCGGCTGGTAGCGGAACGCTGCATTGAGGTATTGGGGGCTAAATTAATAGTGATATTACCCATGCCATATTCATACTACCGACAGGATTTTTCAGGAAAAGATAGTATAGTAGATGAAAGGAGCGAATTAGAGTTTCTAAAAATATTCAAAAAAGCGTCGTGGCATTGTGAACTTCCACCAGTATATCACGACCCTATGGATCTAGAGACACCAGACAGCAAAGGGCGACTGAGTCAATATAGCGCACTGGGCGAATTTTTATGTCAAGCTGGCGATGACCTTATAGCGCTATGGGACGGAAAAGAAGCTAAAGGCCAAGGCGGCACTTCCGAAGTTGTTGATAAGTGGATCAACCATAAACCACCTCCTACGATTGAATCTTCCTCCTGCCAAAATATAGACAGTGATCCTGGTTTTTTTCACATTGAAATCGATAGAAATAAAGTTAAATAAGGATTTTCTGTGCTAAAAAAAATAGTTTTTGTCGTATTCCACGATAAGGATAGAAAAACGTTCGAGTGGATAAAATCCGAGTTTTTTAAAAGAAAGTTACCGAAAGGCGTCAAGCCACTTTTCTCGCTAGACGATATCGAAATAATAGAAGCCGATAGCACGAGCAACTTTGACACTGAAACTCACTCGGCTATGTTAGTTATCTGCTCAAAGTCCCTATTGCTCGATAGCAAAGCAAATCAAATAATTAAAAGATTTAAGGGAACTAGCGACGAAGTTCTTCCTGTAGTTGTTGACGGATCTCCTTATTCGAGCATAGAAAAAAATAACAGCGCAAGCGAAGAATGCTTCCCTCAAAGCCTTCTATATAAGATCGGACCAGATGGAGCAATAAGCAATGAACGAACGGAGCCTCTTTATACCGATATTAGAAAAGGTGCCTACAGGCCTCGGAATGCCATAACACAAATAAAAGCAGGGATTCTTAAGATCGATTATAGGGACTTAATGCAACGGGAAAAAAGGAGAAAAAACATTTCACTTTTCGTCACCTTTATAATTATATTACCTTTTGTTTTTTTGTTGCTGAAGTGGTTTTCAATCACCTGGGGTCAGATACGACAAGGCCCCATGAATAGCGAACTCGATAATGAAAAGGTTAGAGAGTCGATAGATTACATGTTTAAAGAGATGGGAAGAACTACTGAGAAGAAAGAAAAGGAGAATACGAGTGAACTTTAAATATTGGGCGTTCATTAGCTACTCTCATACCGACGAAAGCATAGGAAAAAGAGTTCATAAATACTTAGAAAAGCTTCCACTGTCAAAAAGAAAGCATGGAGTGAAAAAGCTTTTTCCAATTTTCAGGGATAAAGATGAGCTACCCACATCTTCAGATTTAGGCAGCCAACTTAACTCCGCTTTACTAGATTCAAAGTATTTATTGGTTATATGCACCCCAACATCAGCGAAGTCTAAATGGGTTAACGAGGAGATCCGAAAGTTCTCCGAACTTGGCCGAGCCTCTAGGATCATTGCCTTCATCCCTAAAGATGTGTCGCCAATGGAGGAAATATACACTCCGGAGATGGCAAAAATAATATCATCTGGTGATTTAGAGCACCGGATTACCTGGTCCAAGGGCGGTTTACGAACGCCGGTAGATTTGTTAGCTGCTACTATATGTGGTACGCCGTTATCTGGAATGCGGAGGTATCAGAGCTTTAGAAGGCTACGTAAAGCTGTGATTTGGATGATGGTTCCTTTCATTACAGCAATCGCGCTTTTTCTTATGCCAACATTCTCTACGTTGCTATTCTCTCACAAGATTCAAACGGATGACGCCTTTTCTCAAGTGGTTAAGGAAGACTACGCAAAGAATGCAGCAAAAATGGCTGACTCGGAAGAATTCAAAAAGGCATCTAAAGACATGACAAAAATCATGGGGGCCATGTTTGATGCAGCAGAAAATCAACGGAAAAAATTGAATGAGCCTTTAGATAGAAGACTAAGTATGAACAGCCCCACCCCCTCCCCTGACTCGAATCAGGGAGGTGAGAGCGTTTATTCGGATAAACATACTATTCGTCCTGAATCGGTTCATAGTAATTTAGCCAGCGCGCAACTTAGAGGGCTTGACGTTGTTATATCCAAAGCTAGAGAGATTCTTGAAGCCTACAAAACCACTAACGATCAAAATGCAAAGCTACAGCTGCAGGAACATTTAGCTATGATGCTATATTCTCTGAAACTTATGCCAGTAGAGCAGGCGACCACTCAGCAAAAAAAGGACATTAAGGAAATTGTAGATAAGATTCACGAAATTAATCCTGCATTGAGTTCGGGCTTCTAAAGTCTAAATAATATCGGGGCCAAGTCTTGAATTGTGAATTTAAGGCTTGCTCCAAACTCTCTCGGCAACACATAAGGCGACCCATTTACACTTACTTTTTATCCGCCAAGGGTTTTCCGGAAAAATAATCCTCCATCCACTCAACTAACACCTCAACATTCACCTCAGAGAATCGCTTACGCTGAAACTGATCGCTGGCTTCATCATCCAAGTTGGCAAACTGATAGAGCAGCATTCCCTGCTCTTCGTCATGCAGTATCAACATAATGCGTTTGCGTGTACGCAAACAGTCAACCGTCATAACATCGGCTGGAATACCGGTATCGCGTAAGCCCCGCCGCACCGCCACCACCGGGTTAATGTCTTGATGGGTCTGTTGGATTTTAGTGTGGGCTTCGGTGATTTGGTCGGACAGAGTTTTTAACGGATCTTCAGGCATCAATAATTCCTTTGAAGTAGTGCGCTGTAGACTACCAGAATTGGCGGTATTTCTATAATTTGAATAGCAGAAGAATCACGTTCTAACCGAGCTACGAAGCACCGCTCTTAAATCCCCGTAGATCCAGCCGAGTGGAGGTCTATTTTAGTGGGTAAGCAAACAGGACGTTTGCGCAAGTATCGTCAGGCCAGGGACGGCCTGTCGATACGGCCCTCTAAAATAGACCGGAGCGAGGGAAGCCGAAGGCCGGGATCTTTTGGGGGACGGTTTTTGGTAACTTTTTACCGCTAAAAAGTTACTCGCCTTTAGGCGAAACCGATTTAAACCGGATTCCCAATCCCCCCATCCACAATCGGATTCATCGCCGTCAACCGATCCATCAAGGTCGCATTCCCCAACCCATGCTGAGGAAACAGCGTGGGGAAAAGGTGTTGCTCGTTATGCAGTGCCATATAATTCAGCACCAAAGTCTCCACCAATAAGTTCACGTTATTAGCGGCGGGGCTGGAGGCGGTTTCAACGTCGCCACTGCGGCGCATGTAGCCCAGTTGCTGATGCACGGCTTGTTCTTCCAGCGAGCCGCCGACGATACCGGGGCGGCCGTTGGGGTTGTACACCAAAAAGAAGCTGGCGGCGGTTTGCTGGTTGTCGCCGGTCCAAACGCCTTTGCCGCGCCCTTCGGCGGAGTTATCCAACATGCCGTTGGAGAACACCGAACCATCGGAAAAGACGTAAATCATGACCGGTACGCCCACGCGGGCAGCGTATTCAATGCAGGCGCCAATGCAGCGTCCGGCGCGCAGGTCGCGGATTTCGCCGGTGGCGCGGTCGCCGGTGTGGTAGTCGTAACCGCCCATGGTGATTGTGCCTGCGCCGGCGTAGCCGTTAACCACCAGTTTCATGACCGAGGCGGCCTTGCGGAATTCGCCGTCCGAGTCGAATTCGTCAAAACTGAAAATACCGGCGGGGCCGACAATGTCCGGGTCGGCGACTGGGTCAATGGCGGCGGGGTTGCCGAAGCGGTCGGCGAGATCGGCGCTTTTGACATAGCCGCAGCGCATTAAATCTTTTAATACCGTATCGCGCACGCTGCCGGTATTCACCGCGCCCAGCTTGGCGTTGCTGATGCGGTACATGGATTCCATTACCGCGACTGTGTCCGACTGGCTGAGCAGGCCCACTAAATCGCCCACATCCACCAGGCCCGAGACATCGCTGGGGCGGTCGACTTTGGTGGGGCGCACTTCGGGGTTAATCAACATTTCGGGGGCGAGAGAGTTACCGCCCGAGTCGCTGGCGCGCGAACCGATAAGTGCCAGCAGCGAGCCGTTGGCACCCACGCGGTTAATGCCGTACATGGGGTTGTGGGGGTTGTTGCCGGTGTCGTTTTCCGAGCGCGCGGGAATGACCGCGCCGTTTACACTGGCGGCGCGGTCGGTGCCAATGCGTTCTAAAATACCGCGCAGCATTTGGCTGTCGGAATGAAAGGCCAGGCCCAAATCCTGATTAATAAAATCGCCCTGCCCGCTTTGTGGCGTCATATCGCCGGGCAAACCCTGTTTGCTGTAACCGGCGGTAGAGAGAAAATCCATTTGCCCACCGGGGCCACCGACTAATACATTCGAGCCCGCAATATTGGCGCCGCCTGCTAAATCGAAACAGATAAACGGAATTTTACCCGCGCCTTGGGTGGCTATGCCACAGGCATCGCGCATGGCAGCCAAATCCGACGACAGTGCCGCTTCGGCCTGGCGTGGGTTGGCGAACAGGCTAAAGGCGCTGCCGCCCAACACGGTGGCCGTGCCTTTGTAAAAGCCCTGGCAGATCATGTCGCGCCGGGTGATGGGGAGGCTGTGATCGTTGAGCTTTAGCGGTGCATCTGGGTGCAGGGGTTGTTTGTTTTTACGCATGGGGTGGCTCCTGGGCCTTATTGCGTTGCTTCAATTTTTTGGTGTTTGGTTTTTGATCGCCAAACACTGAATTCAACATATTGCTGAATTTTCAATTCTCGTTTCATATGCCCGTGTCGCCGGGCGTGGCGAGTTACTTTTTAATCAAAAAGTAACCAAAAGATTTGCCCAACAATGGGCCCCTGGCGGGGTGCCCTCATTCCGGTCTATTTTAGGGGGCCGTATCGACAGGCCGTCCATGGCCTGACGATACTTGCGCAAACGTCCTGTTTGCTTACCCCCTAAAATAGACCTCCATTCGGCTCCATTGTAATCGGGCGAACCCTCGGCGGTTCCACGTTTTCCACTTCGATCTCAAAACTTTTTATGCCTAGCAACGGAAAACATTTCTAATGCACCAACATTATCGCGCTGCCGAGTGCTGCGGCGCAGGTGGCTTTTACGGCGGTAGCGGTGCGTTCGGCGTTGCAGTTATTGCCGCAGTTGGCCATGGTGTCGATTAGGCGGTTTAGTTCGTCGCGCACGACGGTTGGCTCGGCCTGGTTGTTTAAGCTGTTGCCGTTTACTTCACCCCCAACCAGTGCGTTTAACAGCGGGTCGATTATTTGTGCGCGGCCGGTGGTGTTAAAGGCTTGGGCCGGGGCGGCGCTGAAGTTAAACCCTGGGAAAAAGTCGCTGCGTTTGTCTGTGTCGTTGACCAGGGCGTTGCAGTAGGCGACGGCCAGTTGGGTTATGCCCATTTGCTGGGCGGCGACAAAGCCGTCTATTTGCGCGGCTACCGGCAGTTGCTGTTCCACTTTTTCGTAGGTGGCGCGCACGGCGTCTGTGCTGTGGCTGATGCCGGTCATGGCGGCCAGGGACTGGTTAATGGCGGCGAAGGTTTTGATACCAATGCGCGGTTGGTCGGCGATGTCGGCGGCCGGTTGTGGCGCGGGTGGTTCGGCCTCTACTCGCACGTATTCGTGTTCGCCTAAGCGATCGAAGGTTAAAAAGAAGGTATCCAGCTCGCTGCCCTGCTCTAGCCCGATGACTGCACCCTGGCGGGATAAGTCTTGCTTGCCATCCACATAGTCGGCGGCGTTAATTTCGGTATCCAGCGCGGCGAATACTTGGCCGACGATGGCCTCGCGGCCGTTGATGCCGATGCGGATGCCTTCGAGATCAACGGTGGGAATGGGTTCGTCCCCCAGGCTGGCGAAGAAGGGCTCGCTGAACAGGTAGCTGTAGTCGTCAAACTGCTGCACCTGAAACACCACGTAGGCCTGGCTTAGGCCGACTTTTTCACTCACATCAAACAGCAAATAATACTTTTGCCCCACGCCCACCTCGTAGTTGGCGGCAATGGCCTCGGGCGGCAGGGCGCGGTTGTGAATGGCAAGAAAGCGCAGGCTGCCCTTCCATAAGCGATCCGATGATACTTCGTTACCCACCACCAGGGCGTAGCTGGAATCCCACTCGTTGAGGTTGCCGGGCTCGGTTTCATCCACATCGCCGGTGTACTCGCCGTTAACATAAATGCGGCGGCCGTTGACCGGGTCAAAGGTAATGACGGCGTGTTGCAAGCTGGCCTGCAAACGTTCGTCCGCATCGGCGGTGGACAGCGCGGGCATGCCGTTGCCATCGGTGGTAGAGCTGCGGTGGAAGAAGTCGTAGTTGTACAGGGTTTGCCCCAGGGTAAAGTTGCGCACCTGGGTGCTGCCCGAGTAGCTGACAATGCGTGCCTCTTCCTGGGTGACGTTATCGGGTATTACCCAGGCCTCGATGGTGTATTCACCGGTGGCGGTGATTAAGTCGAACAGCTTGCGACTGGTGGCGGTAGAAGCCTGAGCCTTGCCGTCGATAATGCGCAGCCCCCAACTGGACATCCAATCCACATCGCCACTGATGGTTAAATCGGCGGCGGGCTCGACCCCGCTGGTGTCGTAGGCGATGCTGCCCTCGCCCGCTTTAAATTCGTACTTGGCGATGACATCTGACTCTACCCGGCCGCCGGAGCTGGCGATAATGCCATCACCCAGTTGCAGGGCTTTGCTGATGACTAAGTCCGGGTCTACCTCGGTTACCGGCAGGCTGTTTACAAAGCTTTGAATGGCGCTTTGCATGGCGGCGGCATCGGATTGGCAGTTGCCGCTCCAGCAGTTGTGGCTTTCTAGCCCCAGGCGCTGTACCAAACGCGAGTCGGCGGGGCTGTCCAGGCGAATGCGGCTGCGCGAAGCGTCGTAAGAGACTTGTACATCGGCACTGCCCAAATAGGGTTGCTGCTGGGTAGGCGCGCTTTCGGCGTGGCAGCCGCTGCAGTACTGGGCAAGCAGCGGGTACACGGTGCTGCTAAAGGTGCCTGGACTGGCGGTAAAGTTTTTGCTTTGCCCCACGTCTTTTTCTACCGGCGGAATCAGCACGATTTCGTTGGTGAGCGAGCCGGTGCTGCTGGCCCAGTCGGTAATGTAGCCTTCAATAATATCGGCGCAGGCGGTGGCGCTGTCCAGCCAGCAGTTGTGGCCGCCCGCCACCTTGGTAACCAGGGTGGATAACTGCGGTGTGCCCAAGTCCACCAACTGCTCGCCCGCGCTGTAGGCCTGATTAATATCGTCGCTGCGCACAAAGCGCGGCAATTGCCCGCCGGTGCCGTGGCAGCTGCCGCAGCGCTCCTGGGTGGCCAGGTTGTCCCAAATGTTCAGCTTGTACAGCTGGATATCGTCGGTTTGCGGTGCCGGGCCGTTGTATTCCAGGCCGTTGCCGCCGCCTCCGCCAGTGTCGGGGTTAACGTTGGGGGTGGTGGCTTCGCCACTGTCTGAGCCGCAGCCCGCCAGTAAAGCTGCGCTAAAGGCCAATGCGGCGAAACTCAGTGGTGCCTGGTGTTTTGAGTGCTTTTCCAATTTGTGGGGCGGGCGGTAACCGGCGCTGAAATTCAGAACACGCGGTGAATACGTCCTTGTAGCTCTGCTCCAGCCTCCATGCTGGAGAAGGTTCTGACTTTCAGCGCCGCTTCCCGCCCTTCGCATTGGAGCCTGGGTGAAAGATGCTATCGCCTGCAGGATGTTTTTTATCGCCGCCATATTATTCACCCTTGCAGTAGTCGGCGGTGTCGATAAACACCTGCTTTAAGTTGTAGCCACTGGCGGCGAAGTTGCCGGTAGCGGTAGCGATCAGGGCGCGATCTTCGCTATTGCCGGGTTTGCGCAGGCACACGGCGTTAAACACCTTTTCCACCTGGCAGCTGGCAAAGGCACCGGAGTGGGCCAGCTCCATCCCTAAGCTTTTGGCTCCACTGCCGCTGCCCTCAAGGCTTGGGTCCCAGGCCAGCACCACGTTGGGGCCGCGGCGCCAGTAATTGTCCCAGTGGTCGTCGGGGGTGACGTAACCGGGGGCAAAGGTGCCGGCATTAATGTGGTATTTGGCCTCTACCCGGGTGCCGGTGGCGGGGTCAGTTTCACCCTCACGGTTGTAGTGGATGGCGCCAAACTCGGCGTCCGGGTCGGTGGCGGCATCGTATTCGTAGTCGTAATAAGCAAAGGCCTGGGCCATGGGGTCCATGCCCGTGTGGCAGCCCACGCAGTTATTTAAAAACACCCGGCTGTCGCCGCCGGGGCTACGGCTTACATCCTGGCGGATGCGATCGGGAATACCCGTGGTGTCGTGTACCTGTTCTAAATCGCGGCACAAATGGTTGAGCAGGGTAAAGCGGAACATCGCGCGATTGGTGCCCGCGTAAAAAAACGCTTTGGCGGCGGCGCGGCTGGTCATTACCCCGGCGGTGGCCTCGCTGGGAAGGCCAGTAAGTGAGGACTGACTTTTCCGCTGCAGCGCGTCTTTTAAGCTGGCGCCGCTCGCCTCCAGGGCGCGGTAGTGATCGTTGTTGTCGGTGCTATAGGCGGGCAGATTGCCACTGCCGGTATAAAGCACATCGCCATACAGCAGCTGGCGAAAGTCCTCGCCATCGCGTACTAAACCCATCACCGTGGCGGTGTAATCGTTAAGTGGCGCGAAGGGCGTCATGTCGCGGTTGGTCCAGGGGGTGGCCAGGGTTTTTAAGGTGGCGCGGTAGAAACCGTCGTGCTCCATGGCCAAGTTCGCCGCCGCGGCTACATCGCCGCTTTCTATATGCTCGGCCATTTGCAGCAGTACGGTTTCGCTGGGTGGTACCCCGGCAATACGCGAGTGAATTTGCAGCGCCTGCTCGCGCGGCCCGGCCGAGGCCTGCGCAAAGGCGCACAGCAGTGCAGCGGCCAGTCCGGCGCGCTTTAGTTGTTTGTTAAGGGACATCCCCCGGCTCCACGGTTTATGCTTGCATGCTTTTTAGCCGTCTATTATAGGCCCAGCGGGTGCGGGAACTTCAGTGTTTAAGGGCCGGCCGCTTGTCTACCCAATCACAAAACGGCCAATTAGTGGTAGATTGCGCCAGATGCCGTCGAACTGTGGCGATAGAATAAACGTTTTGGGGGTGCGCGAACCGACCGTAAGTGGCGCGTGCAAATAATAGGGTTAAATCGGATTCACACCCGTTGCAGTGGTGAGCTAATCCGGCCACTGCCCGTCCGATAACGACAACGATATTGAAACAATCCATGAAATTATCGCCGTTTGTACCTTTTCAGCGTGCCCGCCTGGCCGCGAGCCTGCTGGCAGCCGCCGGTTTTAGTGCCTGTGGCGGAGGCGGCGGTGGTATTTCCGGCGGCGGCCAGGAGCCGGACCCGGTGGTGGTGGATTTGCCTATTGCCTATATCGAGCGCGCTCTGCCCCGCGATGACGAGGGCGAGCTGGAGGCCCCGGAGCCTTTCGCGCGTGATGAGTTCGCCCCGGGCGCGCGATTGTATTTAAAAGACCGCGCCACCGATTCGGCCCTGACGATTAACATCACTGACCGCGCCTTTGGCGAGGGAGCCGAATACGATGTAAAAGATTTAAGCGCTCACCCCAGTGGCGACCGCTTGCTGTTCGCCATGCGCGCGCCCGAGCTGGAAGATGTAGACGAAGACGATCAGCCCAGCTGGAATATTTGGGAATACAACGTAGAGCTGGACAGCCTGCGCCGGGTGATTGAATCGGACATAGTCGCCGAGCAGGCCGACGACATTAACCCCCGCTACCTGCCCGACGATCGGATTGTATTTTCCTCCACCCGCCAGGTGCGCAGCCGCGCCATTTTGCTGGACGACAACAAGCCCCAGTACGCCGCCGAAAGTGAAAGCGGCGACGGCCCGGCTTTTGTGCTGCACTCCATGAACGACGATGGCAGCGATATTCGCCAGTTAAGCTACAACCAAAGCCACGAGTGGGAGCCGCTGCTGTTGGAAGACGGCCGGTTGCTGTTTACCCGCGCCGATAACTACCGCAATAACCGCATCAGCTACTACACCGCCCACCCGGATGGCACTAACTTGCGGGTGCATTACGGCTATCACACCCGCCTGGGTGATGAGACCCCCTGGCTGTTTAATCCAGAACTGCTGCCAGATGGCCGGTTGGTGGGTATTTACAAACCCCGCGATACGCTGCTCGGTGGCGATATGGTGGCCATTAACCACGTCGATTATGTGGAGGATAACCGCGCGGTTACCTCCAGCGAAGAGGACACCAGCCTTGCGGATGATGCCGCGCTGGATACCCTGACGGTGCTGCCGGTAATGATCGACGGCAGTATCTCCCGCCACGGCGAATTCTCGGCACTCACACCACTGTACGATGGCACCAACCGCCTGCTGGTGAGCTGGAGCCAGTGCCGCCTGCTGGACCCGGTTGAGCCGAAAAACCCGGACAGCGAAAACCGCACCGTGCCCTGCACTGAAGATAATTTGGCGCGCGAGCTGGAAGCCGCCCCGCCGGTGTACGGCCTGTGGATTTACAACCTAGACGACAACACTCAGCAGCCGGTGATAGTGCCCGCCGAAGATGTCTATTACACCGATATCGTCACCCTGGAGCCGCGCACCCCAGCCGATTACTTGGCCCCCACTACCGATACGGACCTGGCCGCCGAAGGCCTGGGGGTGCTGCACGTTCGTAGCGTTTACGATATAGATGGCGTGGACAGCACCACCGCCGGAATAGAAAACCTACGCGACCCGGCGCAGTTTACCGCCGCCGAGCGCCCCGCGCGTTTTCTGCGCCTGGTAAAAGCCGTGTCTGAACCGCCGGATGAGATTTTAAACTTTCCCGGAAGTGCCTTTGGTGTCAGTAGCGCGCAGCGCTTTAAAGAGATACTGGGCTATGTGCCCATCGAGCCCGACGGTTCGGTGAAAACCCTGGTGCCTGCCGATGTGGCCTTTACCCTGTCGGTACTGGATGGCAATGGCCGGCGAATATCATCGCGCCACGAGCACTGGCTGCAAGTGCGCCCGGGCGAGACCTTCGAGTGCCAGGGCTGTCACGATGGCGACACCGAAATTCCCCACGGCCGCTTAAACGCGGGGCCAGAGACAATAAACCAGGGCGCTGAAACCACCGGCGCGCCCTTCGCCAATACCGAACCCGCGCTGTTTGCCGATATGGGCGAAACCATGGCCGAGGTGTACGCGCGTATTGCCGGTATTCGCCGCCCCAGTGTGGATATTCAATTTGACGATGACTGGACCGACCCGGCGGTGCGCGAGAAAGACGATAGCTTCGCTTGGCGTTACGCAGAGGTGGCCACCGAGCCCGAAGCGCTACCCACCAGCGAGGCCTGCCTTGAGGCCTGGAGCGCCCAGTGCCGCATTGTGATTAACTACCCCGCGCATATTCAGCCGCTGTGGGATAAGCCGCGCCAGGTGCTGGCGGAAGATGGCAGCGTGATTAGCGATAATACCTGCACCAGCTGCCACAGCCCGGTGGACGCCGACGGTCTTGTGCAGATTCCGGCGGGCCAGTTAGACTTAAGCGCCAGTGAAAACAACACGCCCCATGTCACGTCGTATCGCGAGCTGCTTGCCACCCGCTTTGAGCAGGAAGTGGTCGAAGGCGTGCTACAGGATGTATTGATTGAAAGCGGCGAGTACGAAGTGGATGAAGACGGCGAGCTGATTCTCGATGCCGAAGGCAACCCCATTCCGATTTTAGTGCGGGTGCCCATTGGTCGCACCATGTCGCCGGCCGGGGCCTGGGCCAGTGGCGCCTTCTTTAACCGCATGAATAACTTTGATGCCGAGCAAGATACCGTTGATCATCGCGGTTTTTTAAACGCCAGCGAACAAAAGCTGTTAAGCGAGTGGCTCGATATCGGGGCCCAGTACTATAACAATCCATTCGATGTGCCCGATTAATGCCAAAGGTTTTTAGTTCAAGTTGCCTATTACTGCTGCTGTTTAGCGCACCCCTGCATGCCGGTTGGTTAAACTGGTTTGAGGATGAGGCGCCACTGCAGGTGACGGTAAATAGCGCCTATATTGATGTGTACTCCGGCCCCGGTCGCGGCTACCCGATATTTCACGCGCTGGAAAAAGGCGAGCGCATTACGCTTATTAAAAGTCGCACCAGTTGGATAAAAATTAGCACCGAGCGCGGCCAAGAGGGCTGGGTCAAACGCGATGCCATGGCAAGCACCTTGGACGCCACCGGCAACCCACCCGATTTTACCGACGACTATCGCTCCGATGCCGTAGTGGGCCGGTTTGAGTTGGGTGCAGGCTTTGGCGATTTTGGCGGCGCCGATTCCACAACCTTAACTCTGGGCTATCGCTTTACCCGCAATTTGACCATCGAGGCGCGTTACGCGCAGCAGGCGGGCAGTTTTTCCGACAGTGAAATTCTCGCCGCTGGGCTCACGCATCAGCCCTTCCCAGAGTGGCGGGTGTCGCCCTATTTAGGTCTTGGCGCCGGGCAAATTAACATTCACCCCAGCGCCACGCTGGTGGATACCGTCGATCGGGAAGACTCTGTGCTGCAGGCAAGCCTGGGCACTTATGTGTATTTATCGCGCCGCTTTTTTCTGCGCCTGGACTACACCAATCACTACCTTTTAACGAGCCGCGAAAACAACGACGAGGTTAACGAATGGCGAGTCGGATTCAACGTATTTTTCTAGCCGCCCTGGCTGGTTTACCGCTATTGGTTAGCGCGCAGCAGGATGATCCGCTCGAACCGATTGTCGGTGCCGATATCGAGCGACGAGAAATCAAAGAAGACATGCTGGATACGGAAAACTTTGAAATCGGTATTTACGGCGGCGCGCTCGGCATTGAAGATTTTGGCAGCAACGCGGTGCTGGGGGTGAGCCTTGCCTACCACATCACCGAAGACTTTTTTGTCGAGGCCATTTACGGCACTAGTGAAGCGCAGAAAACCAGCTACGAATTACTCAGCGGTGCGGTCGAGTTTTTAACCGATGACGAACGCGAATACACTTATTACAACTTGTCCATTGGCTACAAACTGTTTCCGGGGCAGGTTTTTTGGGGCGAAAACACAGCGTTTAATACCCACTTTTATCTAACCGCTGGGGGTGGCAATACCGAATTTGCCAGCAATCGTTACGCGACTTATTCGCTGGGTGCAGGTTATAAAATTTATTTTACCGATTGGTTTGCAATAGATATTGGCCTGCGCGATTACTTGTTTACCCATGAATTATTTGGCGAGCCACGCGATACCAATAATTTTGAAGGCCGTTTGGGCCTGTCGGTATTCTTTTAAACTGGAAGGATTGAATTATGAAAATATGGCAAATGTTGCTGGCCGCGCTGGCGTTGCTGGTTGGGACGGCGAGCGCCCAGGCAAACGAAGCCGCACCGGACTTTACTCTTAAAAGTACTACCGGTGAAAACCTGCGCTTGGCCGAGCAGCGCGGCACCGTCGTAATGCTAAATTTTTGGGCCAGCTGGTGCGCACCCTGCCGTAAAGAAATGCCGCTGCTGGATGAACTCTACCAGCGTTATAAAGACGCGGGCTTTGTGTTGTACGGCGTTAATGTCGAGTCGGATACCGCAGCTGCCGATAAATTACTGGAAGATATTCCGGTGAGTTTTCCGGTGCTGTATGACCCCACCAGCAAAGTGAGCAAGCTTTATAATGTGGATGCCATGCCTACCACCATTTTGATCGATCGCGATGGCAGCATCCGTTATGTAAACCGCGGCTATCGCTCGGGCGATGAAGAAAAATACCGCACACAAATTAAAGAGCTGATTCGCGAATGAGTCGTTTACTGGTAGTGGCGATAGCGTTATTACTCGCCAGCGGATGCAGTCCCTGGGTAAAACCCTATGAGCGGGAAAACCTGGCCGACCCGATTATGAGTTTTGATCGCGACCCCATTGCCAGTAATTACCTGCACCACGTGTATGAAGCGCGTGAAGCGGCGCGCGGTGCCGACGGTGCCAGTGGAGGTGGCTGTGGGTGTAACTGACTTAGTTCGTAGAACGCGGAACGCGGAACGCAGAACGCAGAACGCGAAACGCAGAACGCCAATTGCTCAAGTCGCAGCGTTGGGGCTTTTGCTACTGCTGGCGAGCATGTCCATTCAAGCCGAGGTATTGGACCCGGATCGTTTGGATGTGATGTATCACAGTTACGATGGCGGCGGCGCGACTATTGATGGCCCTTCGATTCTGGTGCGTAAAAATATCGGCACTAACGTTGCGGTCTCGGCCAACTACTATGTGGATATGGTGTCGTCGGCGTCGATTGATGTGTTGGCAACGGCCAGTGAATACTCGGAAAAACGCACCGAGTACTCACTGGGTACGGAGTACTTGCACGACCGCACCATTATCAGCCTGGGTTACACCAGCAGCGAAGAAAACGACTACAGCGCGCAAACCGGCAGCATTGGCATCAGCCAAAGTTTTTTTGGCGATTTGACCACGCTGAGTTTCGGCTTTAGCTACGGCCAAGATGTGGTGGGTAAAAACGGCAACCCTGAATTTGAAGAAGAGGTACAGCGCCGTCGCTACCAGTTAAATATCTCGCAGATTCTTACCAAGTCATTAATTGCGGCTTTTAATATTGAATCGGCCATTGATCAAGGTTATTTAAATAATCCCTACCGTCAGGTGCGCTACCTGGACCCAGACGCCACCCAGGGCTACAGCTACCAGGCCGAAGTTTACCCCGAAACCCGCAACTCGGATGCCGCCAGTATTCGCGCTATGTATTTCTTGCCCTATCGCGCCAGCCTGCGCGCCGACTATCGCTATTACGAAGACAGCTGGGGTATTCAGGCCAGCAACTGGGAGTTGCGCTACACCCACCCATGGCGCGAGCGCTGGCTGTTTGAGCTGAAGTACCGCAATTATCAACAGAGCGAAGCGGATTTTTATTCGGATTTATTCCCCTATCAGAATGCGCAGAACTTTATGGCGCGGGATAAAGAGCTCAGTGAATATCAATCGGACAATTTCGGTTTGGGTGTGACTTACGATGTGCCGCAGAAATGGCTGTGGTTATTCGACAAAAGCACCGTCAATTTATACTGGGATTACTTTGATTTCAGCTACGATAATTTTCGCAATGTTCTGGACACAGACGCAGCGCCCGGCGAAGAACCCTTATACAGCTTTGATGCAAACGTAATTCGGTTGTACTTTTCTTTCTGGTATTAGAGGCGCAGCCATGGCGTTTAGCGCAGCAGAAAGACAAGCGTTACTGGCCTTAAAAGGCGTGGGGCCGACGGTGGTAAAACGTTTTGAAGAGGTGGGAATCGATTCATTTTCCCTACTGGCCCAGCACGAGCCGCAGGAAATTGCGCAAATGGTCGCTGCAATGTTGCATTCCAGCTGCTGGAAAAATAACCCCAAGGCGCTGGCCAGTGTAAAAGCCGCGATAGGCCTAGCCAAGCTGGGTCGTTAGCTTACAGCGGATAAGGCGGATAGTTGTCGTTTACCCAAGCAAAAGCTCGTCTTGAATATGAGGCAAGTGCATCAAAAGCGATAAATCACTCTATCTTTACCAAGAAATTATTCTGCTGGCGCTGCGCGATGAAAAGGGAACCATCGCCACCGGCTTTGGTTTTATTGAGCAGGTAATTGCAGGCGCGGTTTTGGCGGAGCTTCTGCTTGCGAATAAGATCAGCGTAGAAAACTCAAAAAAGCAATTAGTTGATATAGAAAGCTCTGCTCCTATCGGCGATCCGGTGGTCGACGAATGTCTTGCAAAAATGACCAAAGCTAAAAGAAGGTCGTCTCTAAAAAATTGGATTTCGCGCTTGGCAGGCGTAAAAGAGTTAAAACACAAAGCAGCACAGCAGCTGTGCGAGCGGGACATTTTGCGCGCGGACGAACAGACAATCCTTTTTCTGTTCAAAAGACGTGTCTACCCCGAAATAGATCCCGCGCCGGAGCGCGAGATTATCGCCAGGCTAAAAACCGCTATTTTTACCGAAACGGAAGTGCTAGACCCCCGCACAGTGGTATTAGTTTCGCTGGCCAACGGGTCGGGAATACTGCAAGAAACCTTCGCACGCAAAGAGCTAAAGCCCTACCAACAGCGGGTAGAGAAAATTCAGCAAGGAGAGTTAACGGGCAAAGCGACTCAACAGGTTATTGCCGCCTGCCAGTCGGCCGTTATTGTTGCGGCCGTCGTGCCCGCAATTGCGGCCAGCACAATCAGTAGCTAATGCCGATTAGGGTGTAAGGCTTGGTTTTAACGTATAAGACAAGTTTATGGTTTGTTCTGATTATTAGCCGGTCCGTCTTGCGGCGGCGAATCAAGTTGTTCTTCTGTGTGTTGCTCTTTTGGCGTGGCTGAGTGTTTTAAAACGGACGGCTGCAACAAACGAGCAGATTCAAGCGGGTCCATCGCGTCTATCGCTCGCGCTACCTCGCGCCGCTCTGCCTCGGAGAGCGCGCGATAACCTCGGTACTCAGTCCAGCCATAACCCCAGCGAAAATCTGTGGGCGCAAATGGAGTGCCACCCACTCGCACGCCCATGTACATCAAACTCGCAATTATGGGCTCGTTAAGATCAGCAACGCAGGCCTCCAAAGCCTCGTCGGCGCTTAGCCGCTCGGCGTAGGTCCCCCCGCGCCAGTAAGCAAAGTCGTGCCTTTCACAACACTCCAGCCACAAGTCTTGCTGCGCTGGAGTGCCATTGGGAAAACGGCTGCAACCGTCGCTGGTAAAAGGGGTGAGCTGCTGCGCGTTGCTGATGTTGGTTAGCAATAATAACGTGAGGGTTACGGTGATATTTTTTGTCATTGTCCTGTCATAGCGAGCTTTTATGCTGGATGCAGCATACCCCAATCTCTGGGGCCATTCACTAACATCCAATTGCTTATGCCTTCGCTGCAGTCTTTTACACACAGTCTGCCGCAGCTGTCCCGTTTCGCCGTTACCGGTGCGTTGCTGGGCGCGACAGACCTCAGCCTGTTTGCTGCCCTGGCGTGGTTGGGGGTACCCGTGCAGTGGGCCAATGTTGCTGGGTTGGTGGTGGGTTATGCCCTGGGGCTGGTGCTCCATCACAGCTTTACCTTCCGCTGCGAAGCGCCACTAAACTGGGCCGCAGCGCAGAAGTATTTGCTCATATTTTCTCTAAGCCTGATGTTGGGATCGGGGGTTTTTACCGGGCTGCTGGCGCTGTCGTTTTTACCCCTAACGGCAAAGCTCGGCGCTATGGCGGCGGTGGCTGTGAGTAACTTTACCCTGGGGCGGCGTTTTGTTTTTGATTTGTAAATGCCCTCGTTAGTGACTGTTTAATTTGCCTACCAAAGTGTAATATTAACTATAAGTCGGGAGAGCCATGATCCGACAGGGCGCCTTCACTTGTGAGGGTGCCCTTTTTACCGCTATGATCACCCGCTTCTTTCTCTACTCATATTAATAACAGGGCAAGATCCATGAGCAATTCCTCCAGCCCCGATCAGGGCAGCACTGGGTTTATTATTTTTATCAGCGTTATCGCTACCATTGGCGGCTTTTTATTTGGCTATGACAGTGGTGTGATTAATGGCACCGTGAAGGGCCTGCAGCAGGCTTTTAATTCCGAAGCCGCAGGCACGGGGTTTAGTGTGTCGTCGATGCTGCTTGGCTGTGCGGTGGGCGCGTTTTTCGCCGGTCGTCTGGCCGATAAATACGGCCGTAAGGCGTTGCTGATTGTCGCCTCTATCTTTTTTATTGTCTCTGCCTGGGGCTCGGGTATCGCCACCTCAACCTTTGAGTTTGTGGTTTACCGCATTTTGGGTGGTATGGCGGTGGGCGCCGCGTCGGTGATGGCGCCGGCGTATATCAGCGAAGTGGCCCCGGCCAGGTATCGGGGGATGCTGACTTCGGTGCAGCAGATTGCGATTATCTGCGGTTTGACCGCGTCTTTCTTTTCCAACTACTTTCTCGCCGAAACCGCAGGCGGCTCTACCGCCATGCACTGGGCCGACTATGAAACCTGGCGCTGGATGTTCTGGGTTGAGCTGATCCCCGCCAGTATTTTCTTTTTGGCGCTGTTGATTATCCCTGAAAGCCCGCGCTTTTTGGTGGCCTCGGGTAAAGACGATAAAGCCCGCCAGGTACTGGTGAAGCTGTACGGCGAGGTTGACGGCAGCGCTAAGCTGACCGAGATCAGCAATTCGCTGGCCTCGGACCACCACAAGCCGCGTCTGTCAGACCTGTTCGATAAAGTGAAAAACCGGGTGCGTCCCATCGTTTGGGTCGGTATTGGCCTGGCGGTACTGCAGCAGTTTGTGGGTATCAACGTGGTGTTTTACTACGGCGCGGTGCTATGGGAGGCCGCCGGCTTCACCGAGAGCGAGGCGCTGCAAACCAACGTGCTGTCTGGCACCATCAGTATCGCCGCCTGCCTGATTACCTTCTTTTTGGTGGATAAAATCGGCCGCAAGCCACTGCTGTGGTTTGGCTCGGCCGGTATGGCCATCAGCCTGGCAGTGGTGGCTTACGCCTTTGCCGGTGCGCCGGTAGATGCGGCGGGGAATTTGAACCTGTCGCAAGAATCCGGCCTGCTGGCGCTGTATGGCGCCAATACCTATGTATTTTTGTTCAATATGTCCTGGGGCCCGGTGATGTGGGTGATGCTGGGCGAGATGTTCCCCAACCAGATTCGCGGCTCTGGCCTGGCGGTGGCTGGTTTGGCCCAGTGGCTGGCGAACTTCCTGGTGACCTGGAGCTTCCCGATTATGCTGGCCGGTATTGGTCTGTCAGCGGCTTACAGCATTTACGCCTTCTTTGCCCTGCTGTCGGTGTTCTTTGTGATCTTTATGGTGCAAGAGACCAAAGGCAAAGAGCTGGAACAGATGGAGGGCTAAGCAGCCTTTACGTCGCTCTGCATTAAAGCCACCTGCGGGTGGCTTTTTTGTGGCTGCATCCAAATTGCGCTCTGGGGCGTCTATGGGGTAACTGTTAACAAGCGCCAACATCGCAATCATGCAATAAGGAGCGAGCCATGCACCATCTGGTTCCTATCGTCGCCATTCTGATGGTGTTTTCTACCCCCGTGGCCTGTCTGGCCATACTGATGTACAGCCTGCACAAGCGCAAAAAGTTGCAGCTGGATATCGTCAACCGCCTGATAGAGGCGGGTCAGCCGGTACCCGATAGCCTGTTTAACGGTGGTGAAGATGGTACCGACCCCAGGGCCCTGTACCGCCGCAGTCTGTATTTACTATGGGTAGGTGGCGCGGTGTTTCTCGCCCTGTTCTTTCTTGCCGGGCTGGATGTGGCGGCCTTGGCTCTCATACCACTGGCTATTGGTGCGGTGAATTACAAACTCTGGCAGGAGAGCAAAACCCGGGCGGACAAGTCCGAGTAAAATAGCCATGGAAGTATCCGATCAGGTTCTGATTGAGCGCACGGTACAGCGTCAGGACCGACATGCCTACAGCCAGCTTGTGCGGCGCTACCAGTCGCGCTTGCGCCAAGCCTTGCGCGCGCTGTGCAATGGCGACGATGCGCTGGCCGATGATATGGCGCAAGAGGCGTTTATTAAAGCCTATAAAGCCCTGGCTGGGTTTAAGGGCCAGGCGCAGTTTTTTACCTGGCTGTACCAGATTGCACGCAACCAGCTGATGAGCCACTATCGCAAAAAACTCCCCGAACCCGATAGCGAAAAAGTAGAGAGCCTTGGGCGCGAGACAGCGGTGGAGGATGCCTGTGAGCTCACCCGGCGGGATTTACACCGCGCTATGGCCGAACTGAGCAGCGCCCAGCGCGAGGCATTGCACTTAACTTATCAGCTTGGGCACAGCAACGAAGAAGCGGCCCGTCTTATGCAAGTACCTGTGGGTACTGTTAAATCACACGTATTACGCGGTAAGGCTAAACTCAAAACCTTACTCCAGAATCGTCAGGGGAATCTTACCCATGCAACAAGATAAGCTCGACCAGTGGCTGGAAGAAGCCCTGCTCCAAGACCAGTATTTGCACGATGATGGTTTTACCGACCAGGTGATGGCCAGGCTCCCCCAGCCTGCGATTAACCCCCGGCGGGTGAAGTTGTTTAACTGGGGTGCTGGGCTGGCGGCAGCCGCGGTGGCGGGCAGTGTGTTTCCCTGGTCTACAACCTTGCCTCTGCTTAGCAGCATGAGCTTTGACAGTTTACTATCCGCTGCGGTAATCCTGGCGGGGCTGTTTACCGCCGCTGCTATCAGTGCGGGGGCTTACGCGTTTAACCGCGTATAACTTTTCTTTTTGCGCCCGGTTTTAAAAATCGGCATTAAATCTGCAATAACCCCTTTTACGGACGGTAAATAGTGAAATTCGCGTCTATTTTTGCAATAGACGTGTAATTTTTGCTGCTATTGGGGGAGTTGTGACCTGCTTAAAAGTACTAACCGTAAACACCCATAAGGGCCTGACCTCGTTCAACCAACGATTTATGTTGCACGAGCTGCGCGACGCTGTGCGTATTGTATCGGCCGATTTGGTTTTTATGCAGGAGGTATTGGGCGAGCATGCACGCCTGTCGGATCGCCATGCCGAGCTGTGGCCAGATACACCACAGTACGAATTTATGGCGGACAGTATTTGGCAGGACTTTGCCTACGGTCGCAACGCCGTTTACGACGATGGTCACCACGGCAACGCTATTTTGAGCAAATACCCCATAGTCAGTTGGGACAACTGGGATATTTCGTTAAACGGGATCGAAAAGCGCGGCCTACTGCATTGCAAAATCGATGTAGAGGGAAAAATTGTCCACGCAATTTGTGTGCACCTGAGTCTGCGTGAGCCACACCGTCAGATTCAGCTGAAAAAGCTGACCGAGCACGTCAATCAAATTCCCCGCGATGAAGCCGTGGTGGTGGCGGGCGATTTTAATGACTGGCGCCAGAAGTCGCGCCCTATTCTCGCCCGCGATGCGGGGATGCAAGAAGTATTTACCGAAGCCTATGGCAAGCCGCCACGTACCTTTCCGGCGCTTTGCCCGCTGCTGAGACTGGACCGGATTTACGTGCGCTCGGCAAAGTCGCATATGCCGATAGTCCTGTCGCGCAAGCCGTGGTCGCGCTTGTCGGATCACGCCCCTTTGCTGGCAGAAGTTGAATTTTAAACCCGGAGCCGTAGATGTTTGGATTTCGCAATTTTAAAGGTCGATTCTCGCAAGGTAACAAACTCACGCTGATGCAAAACGGCGAAGAGTTTTTTCCACAACTGCTGCGCCGCCTTCGCGCTGCAAAGCACGAGATTTTTCTGGAAACGTTTATTCTGGAAGACGACCGGGTGGGCGGCAATATCAAAAAGGCGCTGTTGCGTGCGGCCAAACGAGGGGTATGGATTGGCGTGACCGCCGACAGCTGGGGCAGTCACTTTTTGGAAAAAGAATATATTGAAGAGCTGACCGAGGCGGGCATTGTGTTTCAGATATACGACCCGCAACCACAGTGGTACAACGGCCGCCCCAAACTGTTTCGTCGTCTGCATCGTAAACTTGCGGTTATCGATGGTCATTATGCATTTATTGGCGGGATTAACCTGTGTCACGACCACTTGATCGGCTGCGGCCCCCACGGTAAAACCGACTACATGGTAGAAGTGGAAGGCCCGGTGGTGCCCGAGATTCGCGAACTGTGCAAAAGTTATGTGCGCGACGCTCGCGACAGTCATTTACAAGACAGTATCGACTACATTAAAAATCCGCCGCGCACTGGCGACAGTGAAATTGCCTTTGTCTCGCGCGATAACCGTCGCAATCGCAGCAATATTGAAAAATCCTATTTGGCGGCCATGCGCCAGGCAAAAAAACGCATTTGGATTGCCAATGCCTATTTCTTTCCGGGTTACCGTTTTATGCGCGCCATCCGTCAGGCGCGTAAGCGCGGGGTAGAGGTTAAGCTGATTCTGCAGGGCGACCCGGATATCCCGTTTGCATTGACGCTTGCGCGCACCCTGTACGAGGTGCTGGTGCGCTCGGGAGTGGAGGTTTACGAGTATCGCGATCGGCCCCTGCACGCCAAAATTGCTCTGATAGACGATGAGTGGTCAACCATAGGCTCCAGTAATCTCGACCCGCTCAGCCTGGCGTTTAATCTCGAGGCGAATATTGTGATTAAAGATAAAAACTTTAACGCACAAATTGGCGAGAAAATCGATGAACTTATTGCCGGAAGCGAGTTGATTGAGAATAGCTGGATAAAACGCCGCGCCTGGTATTTGGTGGTAAAGGATTTCTTTATGTACCACGCGCTGCGTTATTTCCCGCGTCTGAACGGGTTATTCCCGGCACACACCCCTACTATTCGCGAACTGAAGCGCGAATGGCAAACCGATCCGGGTAAAACCGAGAATGATGATTTAAGCAAACGTTACCCGGAATCGCGCGGTGCCCGTCGAGTGCGCAAGACCGATTACCACTCGGCGGAGGTATAAACAATGTCGGCGACCGAAGGGTTAAAAAACACCTGGACTAACGGCTATGACTGGGCCCGTGAAAAGTTGCCCTGGCCCATCATCAAAAAGGTATTAACGGTTGTATTTTTCGTCTTGGTGGCGACCTTACTGGTTAAGCAAGGCGCCACCATTGAATGGGCAAAGGTATGGCAAACCTTAAAAGATACCTCGGTGCTCACTCTCGGTATCGGGGCGGGGTTGGGGTTTCTCTGTTATTGCGTTTACGCCAGTTACGACTTGCTGGGCCGCTACCTGTTAAAACTCAAGGTCTCATGGCCTAAAACCTGGTTTGCGGCCGGGCTTTGCTACGCGTTTAATTTGAATTTGAGTGCGCTGGTGGGCGGAGTTGCGTTTCGCTATCGGTTGTATTCTCGCTTGGGCATTAAAGCCGCCGATGTCACCCGTATTTTGGGCATCAGTGTGGTCACCAACTGGTCGGGCTATATTTTATTAGCCGGCGGCTTGTTTGTATCGGGGCAGATTAACCCACCCGACTCTTGGCCGGTGGGCCAGATCAGCCTACAGGTGATCGGCGCCGTTTTTATATTAGTGATAGCCGCTTATGTGGGTGTTTGTTGGGGCGCGCGCAAGCGCGAATATCGTTTTAAATCCACGACTATTACTCTACCTCCAGTCAGCATTGCCCTGCTCCAACTTGTCATGGCCTGCGCCCACTGGACGTTAATGGCCAGTGTTATTTATCAGTTTATGCCGGACGAGATCGCCTTCGCCACGGTGTTTGCGGTCTTGTTGGTCAGCGCCCTGGCGGGTGTTATTACGCATATTCCCGGTGGCCTGGGTGTACTTGAAGCCGTTTTTATCGCCCTGCTGTCGGGACAGGTGGATAAAACCGATATTCTGGCGGGCTTGTTTGCCTACCGCTGTGTGTTTTATCTGTTGCCGCTGGCGGTGGCGACCCCGCTGTATTTGATTTTTGAGGCCAGTACCCGCAAGCGGGAAAAAGTCTCCGCTTAGCTGCATCCAAAACATTATTGTTTGCGTCTTACGAGTAACCAAAACAGGAGATAAGCCATGGTTACTCGTCTATTTCTATGTATGCTTCTTTTAGCGTCGGCCAACTGGACCTCGGCTGAAACGCAGGCGCGTTCTTTTGATCTTAATGGCGTAACGGAATTAGTGTTTGACGGTGATATAACCGTGAAATTTACGCAGGCCGATAATGCCCAGGCCATGGTTACCCTGGTTAAAGGCGATTGGGATGATGTGGAGATTAAGCAGACCAAAGCCCTTTTTAAAGTCTCAGGCAAAACAGGCTTTTGGAATTTTTGGGGCAGCGCCAATGCCGAGCTTGAGATAAAAATTTCTGTGCCACAGTTAAGCCGTCTTGAAATGGTGGGCGAGGTGGATTTCCATGGCAAAAGTCTCAACGTGGGCAATCTGGAAATTGAAATGGTCGGCGCCAGTTATGCGGGTTTTTCCGACTCTCTTAATGCTGACAACTTGGACTTGGATATAACCGGGGCGAGCAAGTTTGAGGCTCACAGTCTCAATGCCGAGGCCGCTAAAATAGAGCTAACCGGGGCGTCCAATGTGGTCGTCTCTGGCTCGGGCAGCATCGCAAAATTGGCGCTGGAGCTAACCGGAGCCAGTAATTTCGAGGCCGCGTCTCTTGTCGGCCAGTCGGTTATTGCCGAGGCCACGGGCGCATCGAATATTGAGCTGGAAGTCTCCGAGCAGTTAAAAGCGAGCCTCTCAGGTGCCTCTAACCTTCGTTATGGTGGCTCGCCCAAGTTGAATGTGAATACCTCCGGCGCCAGTAATGTAAAGGCCTACTGACCCACCCTGAGTTTGATCCTCCCCCAGGTTGCCGGGCATTGCCCGGCTTTTTTATGTCATAATCAGCGCACAAAAATAAGGGCCAAGGCCCAACCATGATGGATGATAACAATGTAACTTTTAAGGATTATTTATGCACAAGCACGCCTTACTTTTATTGTTATTGTCATGTTTTTATCTGCCAGTCCAAGCGGCCGATACACCGGATTTGACCGGCACCTGGGAGCTGGTAAGCGGTTTTATGATCGACGCCGAGGGGGAAAAAATTGCCTATGATCTGGAGGCAATGGTGTCGCGCAAAGTGCTTACCGCCACAGACTATGCGTTTGTATCGCGCAAGGGCGGTGAGTTTTGGGCCGCGAGCACCGGGCCCTACATAATTGAGGGAGATCAATACAGCGAAACCCCCGAGCTGTTGTCCTACACCGTTGCTGAGGGTACCCGCTATAACTTTACCTTCCGCCTTGAGGGCGACAACTGGTATACCGAACGCACGGAAAACGGTAAAACAGTCGAGCAAGAGCACTGGCGACGCTTGCGCTAACCCCGCTTAAGACTGCATTGCCTCAAGCGCGTTTGTTAAATTACGGGCAAAGTCATATAGCCCATTGGTGGCTGCAATTGCAGCCACACTCTCGCTGGTACACAGGCCACCCGGCACTTGATTGCGCCGTAAGGTAAATGCCGAACTCTCACTTGGCGCCAGCCTTACGTGGGGCAGTGAGTGCAAATAGGGGCTGTGATTATAAATTTTTCGCGCCTGTTGCCAGGTGCTGTCTATTAGCACCCAGTGTTCCGGGGCAATGCCGGTATTCAGCTCTGTGGCATTTTTGGCTGGGTAAAGGAGCGCGCTGCTTCTAGTTTGTAATCGCTCTATTAGGTTGGCATCGGGCGCTTTGCGCTGCCAAACCACTTGTGCACATTCTATATTGAAAAAACACGCCTGCTCTATAACCAGCCTGCCGGTGTTGGTACTTTTTTTAAGTTCTTCGCTGTGAGTCAGCAGGGTTATAAACATTCAGATTGCTTGCGCCTTGGTGTCTGGCGGCATAGTATAAAGCACTGCTAAGGAGATTCCTGCAATGAAACTCATGACCCGTTTGCTGATTTTAATCGGCTGTTTTTTCGGCGCTATCGCCTGCTATGTTTTCGGCATACCGGCGGGAGGCGCGATCTTTTTGGGCATAGGGCTTATATTCGAAGCGCTGTTTTGGACCGGACTGTTTTCTTTGGCGGATAAGAAAAACAAAAGCCCATAATTAATAACGAAATTTACAGGGAGGTTGATATGTTCAATCGAGGGCTTCTAATTGCTATTTGTATGGCGCTGAGCGCTTGCGCCTCGAATCAGCAAAATTTCGCAGAATTTAACCGTCAGTTTGCAGAAGCCAAGTTTCCCGTACGCTATACCTTGGAAAAGACTGAAACAACGGAAATCTGGGATACGGTATGGGCAGGAGAAGTAGCGCCAAGCGCAGCTTTCAGATCCGATGTTTTGTTCGAAGGTATTATTACCAACATCGAGAAAAAGTGTGGCTATGGTCTTGATGAATTAGTTGAGACTCGTGTCGTGAGTCATGAGGCGTTAGTATTTTATGAGGTTTGGGTTTTTGCGGATGAGAAATCGAAACGCAAAGATAAGCGAAGTGCACAAACGGTGTATATGGAAGCCTGGCCTGATCAAACTCGTACTGAGTATCAATTAATAGGTCCTTGCCAAGCTTCGTATCCTTCCTTCATGTTTAGCGAATAGCGCAAGTTTTCATCAGCGTATTTTTGTTTTATTATGGTCAAAACGACCATAAAACCATAAGAGCACGTTATGAAACTGATTCCGCTACTTACCTCTGTCGTCGGCGCCAGCATGCTGGCCGCGCAGACTTTTGCCGATGTAACCCCCAATCGCTTACTCACCTCCGGCGCCGTGTTGCAGCGCGATCTGCCGCTTACGCTCTGGGGTAGCGCCGATGCCGGCGAAGATATTCGGGTGCAGTTAAATGGCGAAGCCATTGGCCGCTTTAAAGCGGATGCAGACGGTCACTGGTACTGGGAGGGCGAGGCCTACTCCGCTGGCGGGCCCCATAAGTTGGTGATTGAGGGCGATAACCGCATTGAGTTAACGGACATCTACTTTGGCGATGTCTGGCTGGCCGCCGGGCAGTCCAATATGGAAATGAAAATGTCCAACATCAAGGAAGGCTACGCCGATGTTTTAGCCGATGCGGAAAACCCGCGTATTCGCCATTTTCAGGTGCCTAAAAATGCTGTTTATGACGGCCCGCAATACGATTTAAACGGCGGGGAGTGGCTGGCCGCGACCCCTGACAACGCTCTGAATTTTACCGCCGTAGGTTACTTTTTTGCCCGTCAGATAGAGCGTACTCAAGACGTGCCCGTGGGGATTATTATGAATGCTTACGGCGGCTCAGGCGCCCAGGCGTGGATGAGCCCGGAGGCGTTAAAGCATTTTCCCCACTATGTGCAGCAGGCCGAGCGCAATGCCGCCCCTGGTTATGTGGAAAACGCCAAAGCAAAAGACAACGCCACTACCACCCCCTGGTATGAAAGCTTACACAAAGCTGATGAGGGCACTCACGCGAACCCTGCCTGGTCAGCCGAAGCCATTGACGACAGCGATTGGCGAGAAGTAAGCCTGCCCGGTCAGTGGGCCGATAGCGGCATAGAGGATTTAAACGGTGTGCTCTGGCTGCGCAAAACCATCACTTTGCCTGCAGAAGCCGCAGGCAAGCCCGGCATGTTGCGCCTGGGCCGGATAGTGGATGCCGATACCGCGTTTATCAATGGCGAGCAGGTGGGCAACACGACGTATATGTACCCTCAGCGCCGCTATGAGGTGCCCGCAAATGTGTTAAAAGCCGGGGACAACACCATTGTTGTACGCGCTGTGACAAACGCGGGTAATGGCGGTTTTGTTAAAGACAAGCCCTACCGCCTTGAGGTGGGCGATACCCAGATTTCACTGGAAGGAAGCTGGCGCGCGCGCGTAGGCGCCAGTGTCAGCCCGGCACCTTCGCGTGAGTTTTGGGATATGAGCCAGCCGGTGGGAATTTATAACGCCATGCTCGCGCCTATTACCCCAATACCGCTCAAGGGCGTTATTTGGTATCAGGGTGAGAGCAATGCCGGTAAGCCCGATGAATATGCGACATTGTTGCCCACTATGATTCGCCAGTGGCGCGCCGAGTTTGGTCAGCCAAAGCTGCCGTTTATTTACGCTCAGCTGCCAGGTTTTGGCGACCCGGTTGATGCGCCGGTACAAAGCGGTTGGGCCGAGATGCGCCAGGCGCAAACCAAAGTATTGTCCGAGCCCAATACCGCCATGGCCGTGACCATCGATTTGGGCGAGTGGAACGACATACACCCGCTGAATAAAAAGCCCGTGGGTGAGCGTTTGGCTCTGTTAGCGCGCCAGCAGGTGTACGGCGAAACTCGTCTACAGTCCGAAGCGCCTGCGCCTTATGTTATGCAGGTGAATGATGGCAAAGCGTTTATCAGCACCGTGCACGCGTATCGTGGTTTAAAAAGTAAAGGCGGCAAGCCGGATGGTTTTGCGATAGCCGGTAAAGACGGTGAGTTTGTTTGGGCTGAGGCTGAGCTGGATGGTGATTTAATTCGAGTTTGGAGCGACGAAGTAAAAGAACCTGTGCAGGTTCGGTACGCCTGGGCGGATTATCCAGAGCGCGCGAATGTGTACAACAGTGCTGGCTTGCCGTTAATGCCTTTTGCGCTGGAAGTGAAACCGAACAATATTCAAGCATCTTCAGCGGCCATTGAAAATCCGTAAAGCCAATTGCGGGCACACATTACTTAATAAGCCGTGAGCGATATGCTCACGGCTTATTTTATGCAGTGACAGTTAATCTGCGATACGCGTGTAGCTTACGTTGGTCATGGTGACGGTAGATTCGGTAATGCCTAAATCGGCAAAACACTGGGCAAAGGATTCAGAATCTCCGGGCTCGCCGCAGTTTTTCCGCGTGTAGGTATTTTGCGATTGCAGGTAGTTGCCAAACTTAAAGTAAGAGTCCGCATCATCCTCCACCGGAATACCAAACGCACGCCCCATACCGTAGACGGTGACATAGCCGTAATCGTTCACCATTTTAAAATCGAAGCTATCGCCGCTGCGAATGGTGCCCAGGGCGTACTTTTCTTCTTCCCCATCGGTATTGCGCAAACGTACGTAGACATCAAAAATGCCGTTTCCGGCCACACTGTCATCAAAGCCAGACTCGGAGGAGTCGGACACGTACAGTTTCATAATGGTGCCTAAATCCCCGGCATGATGCTGAGCGATAATGGTTTTTCCGGCATCGGACATTTCTACCTTTACGTCTGCCTCAAACACTTCATACACGTCGGTCATGGCAACACGCAGGCTTTGCTTAACTTTGTATTCCTGACGCCAGCCGTTGCCGTTCGGTGACACATAACGGGCCTCAAGAGGAACAAACTCCAAGGTGGAGGCGTTTACCAGCGGATGTGGGCTGGCTCCTTCCAAGTCGAAAATACTGCCGTCGGTAATGTTCGCTGGAATTTCCGTGCCTACGCCCGGACTGTCGTTGCTATTACCATATAGCTCTACCTCAGTGATGTTAGTCCAGTTGCTACCCGAGGTGTTGGCAAAGGTTTTAATACGCACCTGCTTGGCAGCGATGTCGGTTACGTCCACGACTTCAATACCGCTGTTTGCGCCACTGCTGACGCCGTCAAAAATTTTAGTCCAGCTATTGGGGTCACTGGTATCGGTGCGGGCATACACCTCAAAGGTATAGGCGCGTTCATCGCCGCGGCCCCAGGCGATACCCAGCTTGGTGACGTCGCTCAACTCTTCGAGCTCAAGGGTGAGGTTTACCGGAGAACCGGAGGCGGCCCAGCGCGACGCCCAGCTAGTGTCATCGTCAATAACGTGACTTGCCGGGTAGCTGGCGTGACTGCTGTCGTCGTCGAAGGCATTTACTACCGCGAGACGGTTGTCAGTGTCATTATTATCCTCGGAGTTGTCGCTGCCGTCGTCGACGCGAATTAATTCCCACTGTTGATTGATGTTGTCACTATTAGAGTTCCAGAGGTAAATGGATTGTCGGTTTGCCGCATCGCGATTGCCATCAAGCGAAAAGTCATCGGCATTACGCTTAGCGAAACGGTAAACCTCACTACCGGAGTAAACTTTTATTTTGGCAAAGTGTTGGTCGTAATTACTTTCATCGCATTCTTGTAAGGTTACGGCTTGTTGACGTGAGGCGCCGCTACCGGCATCCCAACAGAGATTTGTGTTCTCTTTTTTGTAGGCGTAGTAGCCATTGCCTTTGTCTAGTTGAACCCAATGCTGGTTAAGGTTAGTGAGGTTGGTTTCCCATAAATACAATTGCTGGTCCATTTGGGCGCCGCCATTACCATCGATAGCGTGTCCGGTGCCGTGTTTTTCCATAACAAAAGTAGCTGCCTGGGCCAGGCTGCCAGTAACGGCGAGAGAAGCGGCGAGCATAAATTTATACAGTGTCATCGTAGTCAGTACCTATTGTTATATTTAGCCGATCAAAACCCATAAAAAGGGCGCACAGGGCTGTCTGCCTGCGCGCAGGGTTTAAAAGAATTAGGGAGAAAATCACCCGATCACAGGCGAGTATGATCGGGTGAGAAGATAATCGTCCGGCCCGTGGGCCGGAACTTAATTACTGATGATCTACCCAGAAGTCGTAAACAACCACTTCACCATAGTTGTCAGGATCGCCGGTTGCGCTACCCTCGTGGTCGGCATTACTTTGCGTGTAATTACCAATTTTGAAATAGGCATCGCCGTAGCTGCGGTCCATCACATAATCATTAGAACCGTCGCGCACCAGGTACTGGTCGGCATTGCCCGAGTTATAAGCACTTTCCAGGTTGCCGTCTTCACTGTAATAGACGTAGTGTTTGCCATCGATTACTTCAAAAATAACCTCGTGGTTGGTACCCAGGCTATAGTTGTTGGTAACGGTGACATCGCTGCGCAATTTACCGCCGTTAAAGCTCAGGAATAAGTGTGAATCTTCTAAGCGCAGCACCAGTGCGTCATCAATACCCTCGTCCTTGTTGCCGTGAATTTGCGTGGCAACCAGGTGGCTTTTGACAATGGGAAGGTGCGTAATGGCTTGCTTAACATAGACGACATGCTGACCCGACGTAGTCCAGTAAATATCTTTACTGCCATCGGCTTCGCGTTCGCGCAGCTCAGAGCGAATATAGCTGGAGTTAGGTGTAGTGCCGTTGCCATCGCGTACCGGAGCGAAGAAGACAATACCGTTGCCAGCGTCGTTTACATAGAAGTACTCGTTATTATCTTCACCACACAGAGTTTTGTCTTCAACGCCGTCAGGGTAAGTAATTTTCCACTGGTTGCAGTTGTTCATTAAGTCAGAGGGAACATTTGCTGAACCCGGGGGGACGTTGCCACCACCATTGTCTCCACCACCGTTATCGCCGCCGCCAGAGCCGCTTCCCTCTGCTCCGTACACCTCGACTTCAGTAATGTTTGTCCAGGTGCTGCCTGAGGTATTCTCAAAGGTTTTAACACGAATCTGTTGCGCTTCTATATCGGTAATGTCAAACACTTCAATACCGGCGGTAGAGCCGCTGCTGACATCATCGTACACCTTGGTCCACGATCCGCTGGTACCAGGGCGCGCGTAAATTTCGAAAGTGTAAGCGCGCGAGTCGCCTCGACCCCAGGCAATGCCCACCTCGGTCACTTCGCTCACCTCTTCTAACTGAATGGTTAAATTAACCGGTGAGCCAGATGCCGCCCAGCGAGATGCCCAAGAGGTATCACCGTCTACGGCCTTAGAAGCTGGATAGCTGGAGTGGCTGCTGCCATCGTCGAATGCAGTATCGACCGCAAGCTGGCTATCGTTGGCGCTTGAGCCACCATCACCGTTATCGACGCGGAACAGTTCCCACTGCTGATTGATGTTGTCATCATTGGAGTTCCAAAGATAAATGGATTGGCGTTCGGCCGCGCCATTATTGCCATCCAGTGAAAAGCCTGAAGCATTGCGCTTTTCGAAGCGGTACACTTCGGTGCCGTCATAAATTTTTACTTTGGCAAAGTGTTGATTGTAATTGCCAGCGTTGCACTCTTGTAAGGTGACCGCCTGATTGCGAGTGCCACCACCGCCGGCATCCCAGCATAAGTTGGTATCTTCTTTTTTGTACGAGTAAAAGCCATTGCCACGATCCAGCTGAACCCACTGCTGATTGACGTTATTGAGGTTTGTGCCCCACAAATAGAGCTGTTGCCCAACCTGAGCACCACCATTGCCGTCAATAGAGTGGCCTGTACCATATTTTTCAATGACAAAAGTTGCCGCTTGGGTGGAAACACCAGCGGTCGCTATTGAGGCGGCGAGAATGAATCTATTTAGTTTCATGATGTGTAGACCTACTATTCGCTATTTTAAGAAACAGTCGATCAATTTTCGTAACAAGCAGATACGTCAGCACGGGCCATTGTGGCGTGCAGATGAAAATTGATCATCTATTGCAGACGAATACAAGGCACTGGTCGAAGTGGATGATAACTGCAGGACTTTAAATTATTTTTTTAAGAGTAAAAATATCAATCAACCATCTGAAATGAATGAAAGATTTACTCGTGTGATTACCCATTTATTAATCTTGGGTTTAGTCCTAAATCATCCTCATGCAACGTCGGGAGAGGAGCCTACACCATTTTTTTTGGTAGTAGAACATTCTCTGAATAAATTGACTTTTGTGTTTCTTGAAGCGTTACTTTTTGAAGCATATGTAACATAGGGAAGAGGCGAAGCTCGCAAGATATTATTTGTTTGGAGAATATGAAAAAGGAGAAATTATTTCTGTTCGATATGAAAGAAACGTAAAACCGGTCGTACTTAACAGATCGGTTTCTTATTTGTGATCTTTATCATGCTGTTGTTATATTCAAAGTGACAGTTACATGTTTTCTGCCGTTTTTACTTTTAACAACCGGATTTTTCCACATCCACCACCGGAGCACTATTCGCCGCCGTTGGCTGGCGATAGCGTAAATAGCATTGGGCAACCCCGGCGTCTTCAGCAATAACCCCCTGCCAGTAAACCCAGGCGCCGCTGAAAATACTGGCGCGCTTTTTCCAGCCCTGTTTATCGACTACTGCGTCGATACCGGCCGCCGTGCCGGCCGGGTAGCCATAAACTGTGGCTACCGTGGTGCCTTCAATGGTAACGCTGGCATTGGCTTCGCCGTCCACGCCCTCGGTAATGGCCTTGGCGTACACCAGGTTGGCGGCGCTTAGCATTGCGCCGGTCATAGCATCCATGGTCGCCTCGATGGTGCTTTTGCGCAGATCGAGAAAACGCGGTACGGCGGTAGCGGCGAGTATACCGAGCACCACAATCACAGCGATGAGTTCGACTAAGGTAAAGCCTTGTTGGTTTCTAGCGCGTAAAGTCATAGGCAAATCCTACCCTATTTTACGCGCCATGGGGTATTTGCTGCGGGTTACTACACAGGCGTTGCCCACAGGTCGTACTCGTCGGCGTGCTCAATAACTGCGTGAATGCGCTGGCCTACGCTTAAACCCTCGGCGGGCAGGTACACCATGCCGTCAATTTCCGGGGCATCGCCCTGGGTTCGGCCAATGGCGCCCTCTTCATCAATTTCATCGATCAGAATTTCCATGGTTTGACCGATTTTCTGCTGTAGTTTGGCGGTGGATATTTCTTGCTGCAATTGCATAAACCGATCAAAGCGCTCTTGCTTAATATCCTCTGGTACAGAATCAGGCAGGTCGTTGGCGGTGGCGCCGTCTACCGGCGAGTATTTAAAACAGCCTACGCGATCGAGCTGCGCTTGTTGCAGAAAGTCCAGCAGCATTTGAAAGTCTTCTTCGGTTTCGCCTGGAAAGCCGACAATAAACGTCGAGCGAATGGTTAACTCAGGCACCTGAGCACGCCAGTTGGCGATGCGCTCTAGGGTTTTTTCTACCTGCCCCGGGCGGCGCATGGCCTTGAGAATTTTGGGGCTGGCGTGCTGGAACGGGATATCCAAATAGGGCAGAATTTTTCCCTCCGCCATCAGTGGAATCAGATTGTCCACGTTCGGGTAGGGGTACACGTAATGCAGGCGCACCCACACGCCCAGCTCGCCCAGACCTTTGCACAGATTGTACAGGTCGGTTTTCATCGGCCGGCCGTCCCAAAAGTCGGTGCGATAGCGGGCATCTACCCCATAGGCAGAGGTGTCTTGTGAGATAACCAGTAACTCTTGCACCCCCGCTTTCACCAAGCGCTCTGCTTCGCTCATTACCTGCCCTACAGGGCGGCTGACCAGTTTGCCGCGCATGGAGGGGATAATGCAGAAGCTGCAGCTGTGGTTACAGCCCTCGGAAATTTTTAAATAGGCGTAGTGGCGCGGGGTTAACTTAATACCCTGTGGCGGCACCAGATCGGTAAACGGGTTGTGCTTGGCGGCAGGGGGAATATGCGCGTGCACCTGCTCCAGCACCTGCTCGTACGCGTGGGCGCCGGTAATGCCCAGCACCCCCGGGTGTATCTCGCGGATGGACTCTTCCTTGGCGCCCAGACAACCGGTGACCAGCACTTTGCCGTTTTCTTGCAGCGCCTCGCCAATGGTGGCGAGGGACTCTTCTACCGCGCTGTCGATAAAGCCGCAGGTGTTCACAATCACCATATCGGCATCGTTGTAACTGGGCACAATGTCGTAACCCTCGGTGCGCAGCTGCGTGAGAATGCGCTCGGAGTCCACCAGGTTTTTAGGGCAACCCAGGCTGACAAAACCTATGCGGTTGCCGCCAGCGCTCGCACCCTCTTGCAGTGCTTTTTTGGGGGCGTCCAGAGTGGTGGTGGGGTTGCTGCTGGGGGTTTTACCGGGGGTATAGGTTTCTACTGTCATTGGCCAAATTTTAATCAGGTGAAAAGTGGGCGGATTATAGCGGATTCGCCCACGGCATACACAGGTATAACGCTGTGTATTTACCGAGGGGAGAAATAGCTCGCACCGATGTGCTTTGCTTATCCGTCCAGATCAGGTGGTGAGACTGTTTTTGCGATCTCTTTCTTAGTCTAGATCTGCCATATTTGACAACGTTGTCTGTGTCGCTTAGGTTAAGTGCGCGCCTAGGCGTCCATAACGCTATAACAATAGAACACCGTCTTTGTGCAGATGATGCCCACGTCTGTAGCAGCTGTAAGACACCCCTCCCGTTGTGGTGAAACTCGCTGATGTATAGCGGTTAACAACTCCTAATACACAGAAAGGAAATCACTATGAAATTACGCTCTTTATGGGTGTCAGCTTTGCTGACTTTAGGTTTTAGCGCCTCAGCTCAGGCCTACAATTGTTCGGGCACGCCCGCTTATGTGGATGGCAGCGGCTACAGTAATGGCGCCGTGGTTACAAACAATAACGCGGCTTATCAATGCAGCGTGGGCGGCTGGTGTTCTATCGGCGGACCCTACGCCCCGGGCGAAGGTTGGGCCTGGAGCAACGCCTGGAATGACCTTGGCGGCTGCGATGGCTCGGGCAGTTCTTCTTCTGTGAGTTCGTCCAGCTCATCGGTCAGTTCCAGTGTTTCATCTATCAGTTCTAGCAGCTCATCTGTTAGCTCCAGCAGTTCTTCCGCTGGCGGTGGAAACTGCCCAGTGTGGTCATCAAATGAAGTTTATTACGCTGGTGACGTGGTGTTGTATCAGGGCTCTTACTATTTGGCCGAGCACGATAACCCGGGTTACGACCCAACCATCAGTACCTGGTTTTGGGAGCCAACACCCTCGTGCCCCGGCGACAATGGTAGTAGCTCTTCATCAAGCGTGGGCGGTGGTAACGGTTTCTCCTCTATCGTGAGTGAAGCGCAGTTCAATCAGATGTTTCCCAACCGCAACGGCTTTTACACTTATGCGGGTTTGGTGAATGCGGCGGCTACCTTTCCGGCCTTTGCGACCACGGGCAACCTCACCACACAAAAACGTGAAGCGGCCGCGGCGCTGGCGAACTTTTCTCACGAAACCGGCGGTTTGTATTACATTGAGGAAATCGCCAAAGGTGAATACTGCTCCGGTGGCGCTACGGCCTGTGGTGTTTGCGCGCCGGGTAAACGCTACTACGGGCGTGGGCCGATTCAGCTGAGCTGGAATTACAACTACTGCACCGCAGGCCAGGCGCTTGGCTTGGACTTGTGGTCCAACCCCGATCAAGTCGCGCAAAATGCCACGACTGCTTGGCGTACCGCACTCTGGTTTTGGATGACCCAAAGTGGCGCGGGCTACCGTCCGGCGCATCAGTCTATGGTAAATGGCCAGGGCTTTGGCGAAACCATTCGTACCATTAATGGTTCGCTTGAGTGTAATGGTGGCCACCCGGCCCAGGTGCAAAGCCGGATTAACTTGTACCTGGATTTCACTCAGATTTTGGGTGTAACGCCGGGCAGCAATCTCGACTGCTAAGCAGTGCTGCGCCTGCGGCGCCAGTGTGCGTTCGCAGGTTTAACTAGTTGGTAAAACGTAAACCGCCCCCGTGTTCTGCGGGCGGCGGTGCTTTCCCGCCCATGCCGCCGTTGTATACTGATCGCCATAACCGTTAACGCTGTAAGGGACGATTTTGCTAAATAAAATCTGGGCGGGGCTGATTTTTATTTCTCTGCTGTGGGGCATAGGCGCTAGCCTGTTGGGCCAGGCCGATGTGGCCGAGGCACTGGTGGCCTCACTATTTGATATGGCCGAGCTTGCCACTAAAATCTGCCTGGGCCTGATTGGCGTCATGTGTTTTTGGCTGGGGCTGATGGAAATTGCCAATGTCAGCGGCCTGAGCGAAAAACTGGCGCGCGCCCTGGCGCCGCTGTTTAGCCGCCTGATGCCCGAGGTCCCCAGAGGCGACAAAGCCATTAGCAGTATCAGCATGAACATGGCGGCCAATATGCTGGGGTTGGATAACGCCGCCACACCGGCCGGTATTCAGGCCATGCGCGATTTGCAGGTGCACAACAAAACTCCCGCAGTACTCAGCAACGCGCAAATTTTATTTTTGGTGATCAACACATCTTCGGTGACGCTAATACCCACCACGGTATTTGTGTATCGCGCCCAGCTGGGGGCGGCTGCACCCACGGATGTGTTTCTACCCATTTTATTGGCCACCAGCTGCTCCACCTTGGTGGGTTTGTTAACCGTCGCCTGGATACAAAAACTAAGGCTCTGGTCGCCGGTGGTACTGGCCTATTTTGTTGGCGCTGCCGTGATTTTGGGTGGCCTGCTGGCCGCCAGTGTGGACGATGGCGAAATTGGCAAACGATCGGCACTGGTGGGCAATCTAACCCTGCTGGCATTAATCGCGGGCCTATTCGCTTACGGTTTTAAACGCCGCGTCAAAATGTACGATGCGTTTATCGACGGAGCGAAAAACGGTTTTGCTATCGCCGTCGGTATTATTCCCTATCTGGTTGCTATGCTGTTTGCGCTGGGGTTGTTACGCGCCTCGGGTCTACTGGATTTACTGCTAGAGCGTTTGCGCTTTTTGGTGGCTTACTGCGGCGGCGATACCCGTTTTGTCGATGCCCTGCCCACTGCGATAATGAAGCCTTTTTCCGGCTCGGGTTCGCGTGCGCTGATGATCGAAGCCATGGAAACCTATGGCGCTGACTCTTTTGCCGGTCGCTTGGCTTCGGCCTACCAAGGCAGTACCGAAACGACCTTTTACGTATTAGCGGTATACTGCGGGGCAGTGGCCATTACCCACACTCGCTACGCACTGGCCTGTGCTCTGCTCGCCGATGGCGCTGGCATTATTGCCGCCACCTTGCTGGGCTACTGGTTTTTTACTTAACTGAACTTCCAATAACAATCAGGGAAAGATATGAAACAACTCTTCTTTTTGATTTTGACCGCTGCCGTCTTAATGAAAGTGGGCTGGGTGCCCAACCCTTTTGCGCCCGAGGGCGAGAAGGTTGAAGGCTACGGCGGTGAAACCATTCTCTACGCCACCAGCTGGTGTGGCTACTGCAAGAAAACCCGTGAGCTGTTGCGCGAGCACAATATCCCCTACACCGAATACGATATTGAAAAGTCTGTGAAGGGCGAGCGCGATTATCAGGCGCTGGAGGGGCGCGGCGTGCCGCTGATGGTAATAAACGGCGAGGTGGTACGAGGTTACGACCCGCGCCGTATTCTTAAGCTGGCGAAAAACCTGTAAGCATTACAAACGCCAAATGTTAAAAATGTTTGACATTGGCTAAAAATCGCTCTACTCTTCGATGTTAAGAATACTTAACATGAGGAAAGAGTATGTCATTTCAAGAAAAGTCCGCCTGGGTCATGCTGCTGGCATTGATGCTTACAGCTGCACTGTATTTTTACAGTGTATTAACACTCTCCACCGCCGAGGGCTTGGCCCCTCCGCTGCTACCAACATTGGTGGTTTACACCGTGGTGCTGGTAGTTATCGCAATCGTCGGTCATATCGCAGCGGCGCTGATGGCGCCGAAAGAGGCCAATGCCGCAGTGGATGAGCGCGAGAAACAAATAGCCGACCGCGCAGAGAGCCAGGCCGGACGGGTCATGGGGTTTTTGTTGATGCTGTCGCTGCTGGTGTATTTGTTTACCTACAGCGGACATTTGTTGTTTTACAGCGTTTTTGCCAGTTTGATTATCGGCCAGGTGGCGGAATACCTGCTGCAAATTTTTTACTTCCGCTACGCGAGTCTGTAATGGCGAAGAAATTACCTATAGGCAATCGGGTGCGCGAGTTGCGTGAAGCGCGCGGGCCGATGACGCAGTCGCAATTGGGTGACGCTGTGGGCGTTACCCGGCAAACCGTGGCGGCTATCGAGCAGCGCCGCTATTCACCCACCCTGGAAACCGCTTTTCGTATTGCTCGCGAGTTCGGGGTGTCACTGGAAGAGGTGTTCTACTGGGAGGAGCTTTAAGTCACCTGTTCGCGCTTAAACCCGGGCTGGTAACCGCTTTGCCGGTCCGGGGAACAGGTATACCCGGCTAGGCAGAAACGTAAATACCTGTTATGGTTAATTGTAGGACAATAATACAAAATGTTATGGACGACAAAACCACCAATAATCATAAAAGGGTTTGTTTATGTTCCACTCTATGCGTGATATCGCACGTAAAACCTTGCGTGTGGGTATCTTCAGTCTGATCGGTTGCAGCAGTATTGCCAGTGCCCTCAATCTGGGCGGTATTACCAACTCTCACGATCCTTCTACTCTGGTCAAAGATGACGACACCTATTTCCATTTCACGACCGGTAATGGCGTTTGGTTTTCCCGCTCGACCGATATGGTGAACTGGGGTAACCCGGGAACTGTTTTTGGCAGTGGCTGGCCCAGCTGGATTAACGATGCGGTGCCCGGCTTTGACGGCCATTTCTGGGCGCCCGATATTATTCAGATGGGCGATCACTATTATCTGTACTACTCGGTATCTACCTTCGGTAGCTCGCGCTCTGCGATTGGTGTCGCGCGCACTGAGTCGTTGAAAAATCCCAATTGGCAGGATCTGGGGCCGGTAGTTCAGTCCTACGGCGGCAACAATGAAATCAACGCTATCGATGCGGCATTGTTTCGCGATCACGACGGCCGTGTGTATATGTCTTACGGCTCTTGGTTTGGCGGTCTTGGCGTTGCCGAAATTAACCCCAGTACCGGTAAGCTGGCCTCTTCGGTACAGCATATTTTTGGCGGCGGACATCAATCCATTGAAGCGCCCTACATCACTCGTAATGGCGATTACTACTACCTGTTTTTCACCCGTGGCAACTGTTGCCAGGGCGTGAACAGTACCTATCAGGTACAGGTGGCGCGCTCAAGCAGCGTGTTTGGCCCCTATACCGGTGAGCGCAATTTAATGCCCAATGTCAGCGGTAACCGTAAAGGCCCCGGGCACGTTGGTATTATTAAACAAGATGGCTGCAACTACACCACCACTCACTACTATGATCTGAACGATAATGGCGCCGCCAAGCTGGATATTCAGCGTATGGATTTTGTAAATGGCTGGCCCACTATGACCAGCAACTTTAATTCTATCCACAGTTGCGGTGGCTACAGTGAAGGTTTATATCAGCTGCAGTCGCGTCACAGCGGTAAGGCAATGGAAATTGAAGGCGCTGTGACTGACAATGGCACCAGTGTTGTGCAGTATGATTTTAACGACTGGTTGCATCAAAAGTGGTATCTGGTGGATCACGGTACCGGTACCTACAGTCTGATTAACGCCTGGAGCCAAAAGAGCCTGGATGTGTGGGAGCAGAGCTCGGCAGACGGTGCCAATATCGCACAGTGGGAGTACTGGGGTGGGCCCGGTCAGAAATGGCGCCTGAACCATGTCAGCGGCAATATTGTTGAAATTGAGTCGAACCTAAGCAATAAGCTTCTGGATGTTTATGGCTTTAGTACCGAAAATGGTGGCAATATAGTTCAGTGGCAGGGCGCTGGTGGTCACAATCAGCAGTGGCTGATGTTGCGTCAATAATTTGCGACGAACAGGACTACATTAGTTATGCAACAAAAAAGGCCGACAATAGTTTTGTCGGCCTTTTTTATACCTGAGAAATTTCATTACTAGGGCTAGTCAATGGGAAACTCGGGGGTGTCCTTTCCTTCAACAATCCAGTTGACCCACTCCTTGCCGTCGCTGCCGCATTGAATGCTGACAAAGTTACGCGCGCGAATGTATTTATCGGACCCCACGGGTTTCAGTATTTCCGCGCTGATCGTGCGATCTTCATTTAAGTATTCAATTTTATCATTGGTCACCGAAGTAATGCCCAGCCACTGAATATAACTGGGGGCTGGATGCACGATCCCCGAAGAGACAACCTGATGCACTCGCAGGGTGTGTTTTTTGTGCCGCTCGGTAATAACGCCCAGGCAGCCAACATGCACATCGCCCGAGAGAATAATGGTGCGCGCGGCGGGGCCGTCGTTTTGGTTGTGGCGAATTTTGGCATTTTGCAGCAAGCGCATAATCAAGCGGCTGCGTTCACCTTCGTGTTCGCGGGCTCGCCAATGGTCTTTTAAGTCGTCGGTTAACTCTTCCTGCCAGGGGGTGATATCAAAGCCACATTCAACAAATGCAAAGTCGCGGTACACCACGGGAACGGCTGACATTAGCAGCAGCTTGCCTTTTGTTATTTTATCCAGCCTGGAAAGCCAGTCATTCCAGTGCTCGCGACTCATCACCTGCTTGATTGAGCGCTCGCTGCGATGATCCAGAGCGATAATAGTGTAATCGCGAAATTCTACGCACTGTGAATAGTACAAGCCTTGATTATTAAGTAGCGCACGATTACCACAGCTGCGTATTTGAAACAGCTCAAAGTAGCGCTGCGCGATTTTAAACACTCCTTGGTACACATTGCATTGTTGCAAGTCTTCGGGAAAGCTGCCCCAGCCGTCAAAAATATCATGGTCATCCCACATCATTATGCTGGGTACCGACGCCAGCATGAAGGCCATGTGAGGTTCGCGCCAGCGTTGAGCGTAGAGGTCGGCGTAGAAACGTTCGGTTTGTGCTGCCATGGCCTTGGTGAAGCTGCGCTTAACTTGCTCGCTGCGACTCAGAGATGACCAGTGTTTTAACTCCGGTGACTGTTCCCAGAGGGCGTCGGCATACAGTTGATCGCCCCCCATCAGTAGCAGCGAATAGGGTTCCTCCTGGTGCTGCTGTTGCATTTTCTGCCAGAGGGAAAAAGGTTCATCCAATTTATTAAACTGATCCTGCTTTGAGACACCATTGCAGGATGTATAGGCGATCTTCGGCGCTTCTTTTTTGCCCGGCACATAAAACTGCCACTGGTCCTGTTGGGTGAAATTGCCACTGCGCTGGCCGTCCAGCAAAACCTGGTATGCGGCAAAATGTCCGGATGTGCCTTTATTCGCATTAATAGGGTTTAATTCGGCACGCCAGAAACGTCCGGCTTTGCAGTCAATGTAATGCGCGGATACCGTTTGCCCATCGCATAGAATGTCTAGCTGTTCTACATCCGTTTCGGTAAGTACACAGACGCTGTAGTGATGGTTTCCCTCCAAACCCAGCAGAGGGCCTAAAATGATTTTGCTCATGGAGCTAACTCCCTGATTAATCCATTAAGTCTCGTTTTTTGCAATAGGTAAGAGACGGCTCGCACTGTTCCACGGCTTACCGTTTATTTTTCTCGGGCATATTTTTGCGAATTTTTCGCAGGCCGATTAAAACAAGAAAAACAGCGACACTGATCAGCATCAAGGGATTGTCGATGGGCAAAGACTTTATCGCCGCTCTAACTTCTGGGCCCCATAGAAACCCGCCCCAAGGTTCGCCCCAGTTGCCGGCACTAACGCGCAAAGGCACAGTTAGCGAAATTATTAGTAAAAGCCTTAAGCCACATAAACGACGTTTGGTGAAGCAGAAGTAACGCCGAATGGGCGGTATTTTCGTTAACACAGAGCTGACACTACTGGACATCAAGATCACCCACTCTTATCGCCGTCAGGTAGGCATAAAGTGCCTGGCTAGATCCGGTCGAGCCCTGTTGTAAACACCCTAAGGTGATCGTTGTATCGGCGGTAATTGAGATTGCCGCCATTACAGGTACTGTGGTCTGTTCGGCGCCTGTACCTGTAGAGGTAAATTTCAGATGGGACCAGTCGAGTATGTCATCGGTGCCAGTGATTGTAGCTTCTGGTGTGAGGTAGCAAACCACCGTGCCTTCATCGTCAATATTGCCAAAATATCGCACTGTGGATTTTCCAGAGACTATGTATTCACCGGTCGGCAGGGTAACGGCTACTACGGCGGTGGGTGTGGTTTGCAGGCTTACTGTAGCGCTGGGATCGATTGACAAGCGTGCAGCATAACCATTTGAGGGTCCTGTTGGTCCTGTTGGTCCTGTTGGTCCTGTTGGTCCGGGCGCTCCATCACTTCCATCAGCTCCGGCCGGGCCTGCGGGCCCCGTCGGTCCAGGTGGTCCAATTGGGCCAGTGGCGCCTGTTGCCCCAGCGGCTCCCTGCGGCCCTTCTGGTCCCTGCGGTCCTTCTGGCCCCTGTGGACCTTCTGGCCCCTGCGGTCCTTCTGGTCCCTGCGGTCCTTCCGGCCCTTCTGGTCCCTCTGGCCCTGCAGGCCCGCTTACCCCAGTCGGAATGCCATCTATTGCATTGGCCAGAGCCTCGAAATTCTCGTTGACTTCGTCAGCATCGGCGACTGTACCGTTAACAAATATATTCGGTACGGTTGTTTGAGCTGTTACAGCCACGGACCATAGCGACACGGAGAGTGTGCAAAGTATTGTCGATAACTTCATCCAAGTTCCCTTTTCCTTGATTCTGTTAGCTATTATTCGACTGCGCAATTACCAAAGATCCCGTACTGCATAATCCTTCGGTAGTCATAGGGGTGAGCGAATTATTGCCTGCGCTGAGTATTAATGCCCAGGGTGTGCATGTCGCTACCTGCTTTGAGGCGCTGACCGGGTTTGCAAAAACCAGGTTGATTACTGAACACGTAGGACTACGCATATGGAGGTGTTTCTCGCTTACACTTGAACTTTTTGTGCGAAGCGAATTCCCTGGCGTCGTCGTCCTAACGTTTGCCTTGGGTACATACTAGGCTAAGGGTGGAGGGTCGGCAATAGTGAAGAAACTATATTAAAGTGTTGGCGCTGCATGCCACATACAGATGAAACTGGTTATGATTTTTCCAGTAGAGTGACAGTATCGCCGCAACGAATGTGGCCGGGTTTAATGATCTCACCGTAAACACCAAGGTTTTGATTAGCATCGCGCACAATACTGCGCAGCACTTGGCTGTCCGCTTCCAGCTCGCTCTGTTGTCTTATCACTGCGCCGCAGCGAGGCGCCTCGGCGTTGCATTCGATGGTGCACGCGCCAATCTGCACCTTATGACCAACCCAGTTTTGTTCGGCTAAGCCTTCTATTCCCGCTTCTGTCGCCACAACAAGGTTGGGGCGAAAGCGCTCGATGTGCCAATCGGCGTTTGGGTTGAGAGAGGCCATATGATTCAAGCTGGCGGTGGTGAGCAAGTGAAAAGGCGAGACTAAAAAGAATGTACCGAGTAAGGAGACAAACTCCTGCATGGTTGGCGGCAGGTTATCGAGATCTGGCAGTGGCTCACCGTCTTCGCGCTCGAAGGTGGATTTTAACTCTTTCAGCCAAGTGTGATCGTCTTTTTTAAAACGGCGATAAAAGTCTCTATCGGCCGCCGGGCGAAGCGCTTGCAGCTGGCTGTCGTAACCAACCAGTTGGGAAATAAGCTGGCTCGTTTGTGGGTCGTCACACGTTAAAACTTCGCCGCTGGGAAAGGTAATATTGATTTCACCGTTCACGTCAGTCTGCGCGCGACAGCGCAGTAGCTCGGGGCGAAACTTGCAGCTTTGGATCTCTCGGCGCTTGATATCTTGCACCGCCCACTGCCGGTCACCTTGCAGGCCGGTGGCATCAAGCCGGCACTGGGATACTGATTCACCGGCCATACCTTTTACGGGATAACGCCAAATGGACTGTATGGTGCCGATTCTCATAGCGGTCTCGTTGCCAGATACATGGAAGGAGCATAGGTACAGGGAAAGTTGCTGTCTATACGTCGATTTACCTAGGCTCCAGGCGATGTAGAAATATAAAGTTACAAAATTAACGCTGTTTTACTGATATTAACTATCTGGCCGGGATAAGTATCTCTACACTTTGCCTTTGCGCGTCTTTTGGAGAACAATAAATGCAAGGTAACCGATTTTACGAAATAGACTTGCTGCGTCTTATTTCGGCTGTTTTAGTGGTGTTATTCCACTACACCTTTGTGGGCTGGATGCTCGACTTTGCCCCGCAGCCACGCACCGAATGCTTTGGCGAGTACAGCCGCTATATGTACTTGGGTATTAACTTCTTTTTTATTATCAGCGGCTTTGTCATTTTGCTCAGCGCCAAGGATGGAGAACCGCGCAAGTTTGTTTTGTCGCGCTTTATCCGACTTTACCCAGCTTATTGGCTGTGCGTTTTGCTAACCGCTGGAGCGGCGGTGATGTTTTCCCAAGAGGCGTTTCAGCTACCCTGGACCGATGTGCTCATTAACCTGACTATGCTGCAAAGTGGGCTGGATGTCCCTTTGGTGGATGGGGTTTACTGGACGCTGTGGATGGAGCTTAAATTCTACGCGCTGGTGCTGATTATGGTCTGGCTGCGTTGGATTCGCTTTTTACCCTGGTTTTGTGGCGTGGTGTTAGCGGGGTCTATTGTTGGCTTGAGCACTTCGCTGGCGACAAGCGTAGCAACCTTTGTTGCGGGCTTTCCGCATTGGGCGGGCTACTTTGCCTGCGGCTGCGTACTCTATTTAATTCGACTACACGGTTTTAACTGGGGCTATGGCTTACTGGTACTGCTCAGCATTATTTTTTGTGTGCGCCAGAACCAGGTGTTTGCGCAGATTTTAACGGACTTTTATCAGGTAGAATTTAAAGCCTGGATTGTCGCTGGCGCCACCTTACTGTTTTACGCATTTTTAGCGCTGGTGGCTTTACGTAAAAACGGTCTGCTGCGCGACCCACGGTTTTATTACCTGGGTGTGCTCACCTACCCTTTATATTTATTGCACGAAAACGTTGGGTTTATGATGTTTAACGCCTGGCATACCTATGTGCCAGCTTGGGTTCTGATAGCCGGAGTGCTGGCGTTTATGTTGCTGGTCTCGTGGCTGATTTGGCGCTGGGTAGAAAAGCCTGCGCAGGTGTGGTTAAAGCGCAAGCTTTTGCCAAAGCCTGAGACTAAATAAAATATTTGTTTTCACGGATACCAAAAGCCAGCCCGCAGGCTGGCTTAATGGGCAAACAGTTATCAGCTGTCCAGTTTCACCACAACCTCTTTCAGCTCACCTTCAAAATCAAACGGTGTGCGGTAGTCGTAGGTAACCGGAGTGCCCGTGTCGGTACCAATGTCCTGGTTTTCCGACAGTGAGTATTTCATGGGTGCCGTCTTCTTTACCTCGGCCGTGGCGACTCTTTTACCATCGACGAAGAGGGTCAAGAAACCGCCTTTACCCACTTCACCTTTTTTGCCGTCGTATTCAAACTTCAGCATCAGTTTGTGATCACCGGCAGAAATGGGCTCGTCGCTCGTGGCAGTGTAGCGGGCGATATCAATGTAATTGTGAGTTGCCGCAAGCTTGCCGTTGAGCATGTAAAAGCCCCAGCCGCCGGTGTTGCCGCCCTGGGTAAAGATCATGCCGCTGGCATTATCTTTAATTGAGACCTCGGCGGTAATGGTAAATGACTTGCCTTTAAGATCAGGCGCTGATGCTTCAGGTAGCCCAACTAAAGGTTTGGGATAAACAAATTCGGAACGACCGGCGGCCAGATTGGGTTTGCCCATCAGCTCGGCGCTAAAGCGTTCCGAACCGCGCCAGTCCAGCGGCAGAACCTGATTGGAGGCAGCAGTGGCCCACCAGAGTTTGATCATCTCATCGAGTTTTTCGGGGTTTTCGTCCGCCAGGTTGTTGGCCTGAGAGAAATCTTCGTCCAGATTGTAGAGTTCCCACTCGGCCTCAAGAGGATTGAACTGGTTGCGGATCGGGTTCCAGGGATCGAACGAGCGTGAACCGGCCCACCAGCCGTCTTTGTACATGCCGCGGTTAACGAACATTTCAAAGTACTGACTGGTGCGAATCTCTTCGGCATCCTCGTCTTCCAACACACTTAAGAAGCTGCGCCCTTGAATGGGTTTTTGCGCAATACCGTTTACACTGCGAGGCTCTTCGATACCGGCGGCATCGAGAATGGTGGCGGCCACATCAATCACATGGGTGAATTGGCTGCGCACTTCACCGCCGTCGTCGAATTTTTCCGGCCAGCTGACAATCATGCCGTTGCGGGTACCGCCCAGGTGACTGGCTACCTGCTTCACCCACTTGAACGGGGTATCCACTGCATGGGCCCAGGCGGCAGGGAAGTGGTTAAAGTGTTTCTCGGTGCCGATTTCATCGATGTAGGGCATCATGTCTTCGGTCTGCATTTGCACGCCATTGAAAAATGCGTTTTCGTTCAGGGTACCGGGGATACCGCCTTCCGAAGAGGCGCCATTGTCACCAATAATGTAGACAATCAAAGTGTTGTCGGAATCCGGCATGGACTCAACAAAATCCAATACGCGGCCCACCTCTTGGTCGACATGCTCGCCATAGGCGGCAAACACTTCCATCATGCGGGCGGCCAGTCTTTGCTCGTCGGCGTTTAAGCTGTCCCAGGCGGGCAAGCTGTCGGGGCGTTCGGTCAGCTGGGTGTTTTTGGGAATGATGCCCATTTTTTTCTGCCGCGCAAACGTCTCTTCACGGTATTTGTCCCAGCCGCCGTCAAAACGACCCTTGTGCTTTTCAATCAGTTCACGGGGCGCTTGGTGGGGCGAGTGAGTCGCCGCTGGGGCCAGGTACATCATCCAGGGTTTGTTGGGTTGAATAGCCTCGGCCTGTTGCAGCCACTCAATCGACTTGTCGGCAAGGTCGACGCTTAAGTAGTAATCGTCATCGGTTTGATGCCCCACCGGGGTTTGGTTTTCATACAGCCAGGGGCGTACCTGGTTGGTATCGCCGGCCATAAAGCCGTAAAAATAATCAAAGCCCAGGTTGTTAGGCCAGTGATCGAAAGGCCCCATTTCACTGGTTTCGTAGGTGGGGGTGTTGTGGTTTTTACCAATCCACGAAGTGATATAGCCGTTTAGGCGCATGATCTCGGCGAAGGTGGCGGTATCCTTGGGAATAATACCGGTATAGCCATCGTAACCCGTGGCTACCTCGGTAATGTTACCGCTGCCTGACACGTGATGATTGCGTCCGGTCAACAACGCGGCGCGGGTAGAGGTACATACGGCAGTGGTGTGAAAGCGGTTGAAAAAGAAGCCTTTTTCGGCCAGCTCTTCCATACTGGGTGCGGGCACGCCGCCCCCGGAAACCGAAAACTGACCAAAGCCCACGTCATCTAATAGCACTACCAGAACATTGGGGGCACCTTCTGGCGCGGCGACTTGTTTAGGAAACTGGGCCGGGTCTGAGTTCAGGTAGGTGGTGCCGATATCGCCCCGGTATTTTTGCTCTGAATAGGGCAAAGATAATTGCGGCGCGGTTACCCCGGCGCGCTCTTCCTCTGCCAGCGCGTCGACGGACATCAGGCCCGTGAGCAGCGCTAGGCTGATTTTAGATAAGTGACGTATTTTCATAATGAAATCCCCTTTTACGTTAATCCATTCAATTTTCCGGGTGGTAGAACCAAGAGCGACTTAGTGCGCTTGCTCGATCAACTCGGGAAGCGGGTACTTACCCTCTTGCACCTGGCCGCCCGGCATATAAACCCGGAAGCAAGTCCAAAAAGGTGCAGTGGGAATAATAAATTCGTTTTTGTACGTGCCTTTGCCAAATTCACTTTCGGGGACAAACCACACATCAAAGGTTTTGCCGTCGGGGTTCAGCTCAATGGTTTTGTTGTTGATGATAGAACCCTGGTCGGTTTTCAGGTGCTGGTCTTCACCGTAAATGGTGATGGAGAAAAAGCCGAGATCGGGGTTGGCCATTTCCGGCACCTTAAAGGTGGCTTTATAGACTTTGCCCATCTCCACTTCGTGTTTTTCGGTAAAATAAACCGCGTCTTTATCGGGCAGCAGTCCCGTGGCAATGGAGACGCCGCGATTGCGATCTTCCAGTGATACCGGGTGCTCCACCGTGCCCATGGTGCCGAGAACACCTTCCTTCTGCGCAATTTCTACATACTTATTGCGCACCTTCGTAAAGTCTTCCATGTTCCAGTTGGTTACCTGGAAGGATTCGGGTTGGTAGCCGCTTAAATGTTCGACTTTGAGTTGATCCTGGTAGCCGTTGACCTTGGCCACATCGGCCGGGTCGCTGGCGTCCAGTTGCATACGCACATTGGCGTAGTAAAAGTTGGAGGTCTCGTCGGCCGGCAGCACATAGCGGCCGGGGCCGTAGAGCACACGGTTGGTGACATGGTCGTGGTTCATAACGTGCAGCGACATATAGCGACCATCGTTTTCCGGCAGGGTGATGGCCACATCGCCACGGCCGTCGAGAATGGCAAACGAGTACAGAGTGTCGCGGTTCATCAGCGGGGCGGGCTGCTCGTCCAGCGGCATGGGTTTGCGATGGTGGTTCCAGGCGTTGTCGGCGCCCTGTACAAACTCTTTCTGCATCGCCAAGTCAGTCATGGCGTAGGCAAAGTTTTCATCGGTGACGGGGACTGTGTCATTGGCCTGCAAAGTTAAGGGCAAGGTCAGTGCGGCGGTGAGTATGGAGGTGGCAATAATGCGAGGGTTAATTCGCAGCGAGATTAAAGAGATCATAGAGTTCCTTCCTACTGGTCTGTTTAGAGCGTCACCTAATAAAATCGCATCGATTTATAAATGGCTTTAGTTTCAAGCTGTCTTTGGGTAAACAAACGGCTGTGCTACCTATGGCAAGGTTTTGGAATGGGTCGTCAGTCTATGACGCGAAGGGAAATCCCTCGGGGGGATATTGTTTCTGAGATGAATTGCGTGGGTCCCTGGCGCAGTCGTGTCAACATAAGCCTTGCGGGAGTATAGTAGAAGACGCTCGGAGTAGGCGCAAGAAAGCGGGGTGGGATATTTAACATTATGGCGCTATTGTCTACAGCGGACACAAAAAAGCCAGCCCGAAGGCTGGCTGAGTTTTAAGCTGAACCGTTCACCGTTCACCGTTCACCGTACAGCCGCATCTGACCTCAGACATCCGACGTCAGACTCTCTAACCTACTGCTTAATACCTTCCACATGCAGTTCCAGCTCAACCGAGCGTGAGGCCGGGCCCAGGTCATAGTCGATACCAAAGTCTTTCAGCATAATGGTGGTTTCGCCTTCAAAGCCGACGCGGTAGCCGCCCCAGGGGTCTTTACCTTCACCGACTTTTTCGACTTCAATGGTGATTTCTTTGGTCACCCCGTGCAGGGTTAAGTCGCCCACTACGTCGAACTCTTCGCCGTCATCGTCAATGTCGGTAATGCTTTTACTGACAAATTTGGCTTCCGGGTATTTGCTCACTTCTAAAAAGTCGCCGCCGCGCAGGTGTTTGTCGCGCTCGGCGTGGTTACTGTCGATGCTGGTGGTGTCGATGGTAACCGATATTTTACTGGCGGCAACATCGGCGGGGTCGTAGCTGAAGTCACCGCTAAATGTGTTGAAGCGGCCGGTTAACCAGCTGTAACCCAAATGCTTAATTTTAAAGTTGATGGCGGCGTGGGCGCCTTTGGTGTCAATGACATACTCGTCTGCCAGAGCTTGGCTTGCGGTTAAGCTCGCGCCAGTTAATACCGCAGCGGCGGCAAAGGTTTTGCTCAGAGTTTTAATCGCTTGCATATCTATCTCCTTGATGGGCTTGCTAGTTTGAACGAGCCCCAGTGGGTTTTAACATACGTACTAAAGTTTTATCGCGGTGCACAAAATGATGCAGCAGTGCCGCCGCGCCGTGTATAGATGCCAGAACAATAATTGCCCAGGCAAAAACAAGGTGCACTGTGCCTGCGAGATCTACGCTGTCGGCGCCCAGTTCGATCACGGCGGGTATGGTAACCAGGCCAAAGATTTCTGCGCCTTTGCCCTCGGCGGTGTTGATTAAATAGCCGGTAATCAGCAGGGTGAAAAGCAGTGCATACAGCAGAATTTTGATGGCGCTAGCGCCCAGACGCATCAGCGGGGTGTGGTTGGGTAGTGCGGCCGGCTTGGGGCTAACAAGGCGCCACAAAACGCGCAGCAGCGTCAGTGCAAACAGCAGCAGGCCGATACTGACGTGCAGCGTCGGGCCTTTGTGGTACCAGGGTTCGTAGTAGCTAAGGCTGGTCATATACAGGCCGAGGCCAAACAGAAAAACAATGGCGAGAGCGCTGACCCAGTGAATGGTAATGCTTACCAGGCCGTAGCCCTGGCGGTTGTCCTGCAGCATAAAGTGTCGTCCTGTCGCTTACCGGTAAACGTGAGTATAAGCTACCAGAGAAAGCCCGCCCGCGCGGTTAAGAACTGTGAGAAACGCGCCGCTAAATGCGCGTTTTTTGTCACTGTCTTTGTGCCGAAGGGTTAACGCTGCACCGGGCGGGTGCGACCATTGTCGTCAATGGCAACATAGACAAATTCGCCTTCGGTAACTTTCGCCACTTCACCGTTGCGGTGATCCTTAATCCACACCTCAATCATTATGCGGATAGATGACCGTCCGACTTCCACTTGCTCGGCGTAGACGCTCACAGTGGCGCCAATAGGTACTGGGCGCAGAAACACCATACTGCCTACGGCGACGGTGGTAACGCGGCCACGGGCTATGTCCTGCGCCAGAATGGCGCCGCCGATGTCCATTTGCGACATCAACCAGCCGCCAAAAATATCGCCATAGGGGTTGGTGTCGGCGGGCATGGAAAGTGTTTGCAGGGTTAATTCGCCGTTGGGCGTGGGGTCGTCGTCCAGACCGTGCATGGCCATGTGTGTGCTTACCTTCTATCTATCTGAATGAGTGGCGTATCAATGCTACCGCAGTAACGACAGGCAAATACGAAGCCAGTTCCGGTTATAGCGAATGGACGTTATAACCAGGTTACCAGTCCCGGCCAGATTGCCAGCGCCAGTAGTAGCAGTAATTGTAAGACAATAAACGGCGCCACGCCGCGATAAATTGCGCCGGTGGGCACAGAGTCCGGGGCGACGCCGCGCAGGTAAAACAGGGCAAAGCCAAACGGCGGGGTTAAAAACGAGGTCTGTAGGTTGATGGCGATCATAATGCCCAGCCATACCGGGTCCACTCCCATGGCCAGTAGCACCGGCCCAACAATGGGCACTACCACAAAAGTAATTTCGATAAAGTCGAGAATAAAGCCCAGCAGAAATATCACTAGCATCACCACCAACACCGCGCCCACCACGCCGCCGGGCAGCTGGGAGAACAAATGGTGTACCAGCTCTTCACCGCCAAAACCGCGAAACACCAACGAAAACAGCGAGGCGCCGATCAAGATGGTAAAAATCATCGCGCTAATGCGCACCGTGGCTGTCATTACCTCGCGCAGCCGTGCCAGAGTCAGCTGCTTCTTCAGCGCGGCCAACACCATCGCACCGGCGGCGCCCACGCCAGCGGCCTCAGTGGGGGTGGCAATGCCGCCTAAGATCGAGCCCAAGACGAGGGTAATAAGCACCAGCACCGGCACCAGCGACAGCAGCAGGCGGGTGCGCGATACCGCTTCGTCTTCTTCACTTATCGTCACCCGAGGCGCCTGCTCGGGTTTGAGCCAGGCGCTACCGAGCACATAGCACATATACAGGCACACCAGCAGCAAACCCGGCACCACCGCGCCGACGAATAAATCGCCCACCGATACGGTATCCAGGTTGAGCACACCCAAACGCAGCTGCGCCTGTTGGTAGGCACTGGAGATCACATCGCCTAGCAGTACCAGCGCAATGGAGGGTGGAATAATTTGCCCCAGGGTGCCGGTGGCGCAAATGGTGCCCGTTGCCAAAGAGGGGTTGTAGCCGTGACGCAGCATGGTGGGCAGTGACATCAGCCCCATGGTGACCACTGTTGCGCCCACAATACCGGTGCTGGCGGCCAGCAGTGCACCCACTAGAATCACCGACAGCCCTAAGCCGCCCGGTAACCGGCCGCAAACCTTTGCCATATTGCCCAACAGCTCTTCGGCCAGGCGGGATTTTTCCAGCATTACGCCCATAAATACAAACAGTGGTACCGCTACCAGGGTGTAATTGCTCATAATGCCGTACAGCCGGCTGGGGAAGGTGAGCATCAGCGCCGGGTCGAACACCCCGCCGATAATACCGCCGCCGGCAAACAGTAGCGCTACCCCAGCCAGGGTAAAGGCCACCGGATAGCCCAGCATCAGCGCCAGGCATACCACCGCGAACATAATGATGGGCAGCAATTCAATCACGGGCTGCTCCTTTACTTTGCTCGCCGTAGACCAAGGTCGCCAGGGCGCGGCCAAATTCCGCCAGCCCCGCGAGCAGTAAACTGGCTGAGAACAACAGCAGCAGCGATTTAAGCAAATAGACAAACGGCAAGCCGCCCGCGTCGGTGGAAATTTCTCCCACCTGCCAAGAGCCCAGCACGTAAGACCAGCTGATAGCGGCGGTAAATACGCACAGCGGCAGTAAAAATAGCAAGGTGCCCAGGGCGTCTACCCAGGCGCGGGTGCGGGGCGTAAAACGGCGGTAGAAAATATCCACGCGCACTTGTTCAGAGTGTTTAAGCGCATAACCCGCCCCCAGCAAAAACACCGCCGCGTGCATATAAATAACCGACTCTTGCAGGCCAATAGAGCCCAGACCGAGAAAGCGGCGCACTAGCACTACGGCAAGGGTGGCGAGCACCATAAGTAACGTCAGCCACGCGCAGCCGCGACCGGTCCATTCGGTAATGACATCCAAGTGGCGAACTATGGCGGGAGTAAGGGACTTGCTGGGGTGTTCAGTCATGGGGTTATTATTATCGGCTCGAAAAGCAAAGCGCCCATTATAACGGGCGCTTGCGCTGAATTGCAGGGTCAGCCCCCCTGCTGCTGCAATTGTTGCAACTTAGCCTGAGCCGCTTTGGCGATTTCGCCATCGCCCTGGGCGGCCATTTGAAAATATTGAATGGCTTTTTGTCGATCACCGTTTTCCATGGCGTACTCGCCCAAGTAATAGGCGCTGATTTGGGTGGGCAGCAAATTCATGCTCTGTTGGAAGTCAGCGGCGGCCTCTTGCGGCTTGTCCAGCTGTTTGTAGGCCATGCCGCGATAGACATAGGGCCGGAAGTACTCGGGGTTGGCGCTGATGGCACGACTAAAGGCGTTGGCGGCGCCGTCCATATCTTTTTGCTGGGCTTCCAGGCGCCCCTGCAGCTCCCAAAACAGAGGTTCTTTGGGTTGGGCTTTTACGGCCTTGTCCGCCAGACGGCGCGCCTCGCTGTAGTTTTCCTCGCTCATGGCTTTAAGCGCTTGCTGATAGTCTTTGTAGGCGCTCTGGTCTTCTTTCAGTTGCGCAATAGCGGCTTGGTATTCGGCCCGGTTGCGTACCCCGCCGGGGTTCTCGGCGGCCATTTCGCGGTTGGCTTCAACCCGTTTTTGCGAAGGCGGGTGACTGGCAAAGAAGCTTTCCATCCAGTTAGCGCTTTGACCTTCGGACAATTTTACAAAAGTTTTTTGCAATTCTACCGCGCCCTGGGGGTCGTAACCGGCGCGTACCATGTACTCAATGCCGTATTTATCCGCCTGCAATTCCTGGCGCTGACCATACTGGGCCTGCCAGGCCTGGGCGCCCACACCTAAAGCGCCTACGGCGAGGCCGGCGGCTTCGTGGTCCTGGGTGGCCAGGGCTACCCCGGCGGCCATCAGGCCCACGTTCAGCAGGGTGCCCTGGGTTTGCTGTTGGGCACCGTGGCGGGCGGCTGCGTGGACAATTTCGTGCCCCAGCACCGCTGCCAGCTCAGACTCGTCATCCAGCAGTACCAGCAAGCCGCGGTTAATGGCAATCTTGCCACCGGGCAACGCCCAGGCGTTGGGCACATTGTTGTTGAGTACCACAAACTCGTAGGGCAAATCGGGCCGGTCGCTTACTCGGGCAAGCTTTTGCCCCACGTTATTGACGTAGACATTTAAGTCCGGGTCCACCACATAGCGCCCGCCCTGTGACTGCTGGCTGGGCTCGTACTGCTGTTCGCCAATGGCGACCTCTTGCTCGGGCGACATCAGCGACAGTTCGCTGCTGCCGGTAACCGGGTTGACGCTGCAGCCTGTGGCCAGCGCGGCCGCCAGTACAATAAACGCTATTGAATGAAGCAATTTCACAACCGACTCCTTATGTTGTTATAACTCTTGACGCTCTCGCTAAGATTATTCAAGCGATAGCTTAAGCATTTATAATGCCGCATTTTACCCGCACAGAGGATACATGGAATCACTGCAAGCGATAGAACTGTTCGCCGGCCTTAAACCCGATGGTCAGCCCATGGTAGAGCGACTGCCGGTTAAAGTCCTGCCCGACAACACGGTACAGCTGGTGCGTTCACCGGCGTTTGTCAAAGGCCTGGCCGGTGGCGATGTAATCAAGGCCGACAACGACAAGCGCGAATTTGAAATAGTAAAGCACAGCGGCAACCTGAGCGTGCGGGTTTACAGTAAAACCGACACCACCGCACTGGCCGATCAACTGAACGGCCCGGTGGCCAAACTGGGCGGTGAGCTGGATTTTGAAACCCCGCGCATGTTGATTTACACCATTCACGTCAGCTGCGGTTTTAGCGCCATTGAAGAGGTGTTTAATCCCATCAACGGCGATAACGCCATGTGGCTGTACGGCAATGTCTATGATCCGGCCGACGGTGTCACCCCGCTTAACTGGTGGCAGGACATTCTCAAACCCGAGTAAACCGAGTTTTTACCTATGCTGATATTGATTTCTCCGGCGAAAACGCTGGATTTTGACACCCCGGCGGTCACCGACAAGTTTACCCAGCCGGATTTTCTCAAAGACTCGCGCGCCCTAATTAAAGAGCTGCGCGAGCTGTCGCCGGCGGATGTCTCCGGGCTGATGAAAATCTCCGATAAGCTGGGGGTGCTGAATTTCGATCGCTACCACGCCTTTAAAACACCTTTCACCCAGGCCAATGCCAAACAAGCGGCGCTGGCGTTTCAGGGCGATGTTTATACGGGGCTGGCTGCCGAGACTTTCAAAGCGCGGGATTTTGACTTTGCGCAAAAGCACCTGCGCATTCTCTCGGGTCTTTATGGTTTGCTGCGGCCGCTGGATTTGATTCAGCCTTACCGGCTGGAGATGGGCACCAAGTTTAATAACCAGCGCGGCGATAATCTGTACCAGTTTTGGGGCGACATTATTACCAACGCGGTGAACGACCAACTGGCCACGAACAAAAGCAAAACCCTGGTGAATTTGGCCTCCAATGAATACTTTAAAGCGGTTAAACCCAAGCAGGTGAATGCCGATATTATTACCCCGGTGTTTAAAGACTGGAAAAATGGTCAGTACAAAATCATCAGCTTTTACGCCAAAAAAGCGCGCGGTTTAATGAGCGCCTATATTATTAAAAATCGCCTCACATCGGCCGAAGACCTAAAAGGCTTTGATGTAGATGGCTACGGCTTTGCGCCCGAGCTGTCCAAAGAGCGAGAATGGGTATTTACCCGTAAAGAATAAATGACGCGCCAAAGTCGGCTATTCTGTTAGGGAGAAATTTGACGCAATATCAACAGAGGGCCGGCAATGGCACTGCGAATACTTGTGGCCGATGACGCCAGCTTTATCCGCGATATGGTGAAAAAGCACCTGCGCGACAAACTGCCCGGTGTAGAGATATACGAAGCGCCCGATGGCAGCCGGGCACTGGCCGCTTCCAAGGGGCAAACCATGGACTTAATTTTGTCCGACTGGGAAATGCCCAACCTCAGTGGTGAAGAGTTGCTGCGCAGCCTGCGCGAAGATGCCCGCTACCAGGCCACCCCATTTATTATGATTTCCAGCCGGGGCGATCGCGCTCACGTGGTTAAAGCCGTGCAGGCGGGGGTGACGGACTACATCACCAAGCCCTTCACCCCTGAAGAGCTGATTCGCAAAGTGTTTAAGCAACTGCAAAAAATCGGCAAGCTCCCCGGCCCGCCGGGCAAGGGGGCGGGCCAGGCACAAGCCCAGGCAAAAGGTCACGCCTTCGGCTCGGTAGATGTGCTGACCAGCGGCAGTGCCGAAGTGCCCGCCTCTGCTCCCGAGGTGAAAACCAAGGCGAAAAAATTGCGCGCGCAATTGCGCTTTGACAGCAACAAGCCGCCCGTCGCCTGCGTAATTCGCGATGTAAATTTACAGGTGCTGTCGGCGGCTATTGCCAAAGACAATGGTTTGCCGGGGTTATTCGACCAGGTGGTGGTGGATATTGGCACTGAGGACGGCAGCGAGACGGTGCAACTTAACGCTTACACCCACAGCCTGCAGGCCGCCGAGGCGCGCCCCGATAGCCGATTGGTAAAAATCCAGCTGCGCTTTGTGGATAACGACGGCGCCAAAGCCGAGCAGCTGTCTCACTTAATAGGCCGCTGATGAATCACAATGATTTTATAGCCCGCAGTATCGAACTGGCGGCGGCGTCTGCTGCCAGTGGCGGCGGTCCCTTTGGCGCGGTGATTGTTAAAGACGGGCAGGTGCTGGCCGAGGCCAGTAATCAGGTTACCGGCAGCTGTGACCCGACGGCCCACGCCGAAGTGGCAGCCATTCGTTTAGCCTGCGAGCGCCTGGGCGATCACCAACTGACGGGCTGTACGCTCTACAGCAGTTGCGAACCCTGCCCCATGTGCCTGGGCGCCATATACTGGGCGCGGCTCGATGCCGTTTACTTCGCCGCAACCCGCGATCAGGCAGCCGCGGCGGGTTTTGATGACTCGCTTATCTACCGCGAGGTCTCCCAGCCTTTAGCACAGCGGCAGATTCCCTTTCAGCATATTGAGGCGCCCCAGAGCGAGCGGCCGTTTAACGAATGGCAGGTTAATGCCGAAAAAACACTTTATTAGACCGCCCGAATAAGCACATCTTTTCGATTGAGTACGATTTTGCGTTGGAGCAACTCGGCGGCTTTAGTACCACAGGGGCAGTTTGCTCTTGCCGAATTCTTCTCTATCCGCCTCGGTCGCGGTTTCGGTGCACTCACCGCGAATGGCCAGCTGGCCGCGGTCGGTTTTTTCTTCCAGCGTCATATAGCCCTCGCGGCAGTAGCCGGTTTCTGCCAGCGTAAGTGCTAAGGCCTCGTGGGCTTGCGTGAGCATTTTGTCCGGGGCTGGCCCCTTGCCGGGTTTACCTCCGCGGCCACCGCCCGGTGGCGGCCCGCCATGGCCGCCGCCCCTCGGCCCGGCGCCTTCTCTAGCCCCATCCGGCCCAGAGGCACGTAACATCTGGAACACAAACAGCTTCGAGCCGTTGTCGTAAATACTGGTATGAAGCTTATGTTCCATGGGCGGTGGCTCGCGATCCGGGCCGTTGGCGCAGGCGGTAAGAAGCACGGTAAGGCTGCAAAGCAATAAACGAGGCATAGACAACTCCTAATGAAAAGTTGCCTGTGTAGACCAGTGAATTGTGTTGGCAGTTGAATGTGGGCAGGTAAACTAACGTAAAACGTTAAAACGCCTGACCAAAGCGTAAATAAAACCCCTGGTTATCCCCCTCGCCCACGGCATAGTCAGCCGAGACTACCATGCGCTGCGAGGGCTTAAGCATATACTCGCCACCCACACCGCCACTGGTGTAAATATTCTCACTGTCGCCGCAGCTTTTGTCGTCGCCATACAGGCAAGACACACCGCCAAACAGGTGCAGCCCCCATTTGCCGGTGAGGTTCCAGCGCAGTTCGCCCTCGGCCATCACCGAGTTAGGCGCCAGGTATTGGCCTCGAGTGTAGCCGCGCAGGGTCACGCTTGAGTAAGCGCCTGTTGGGGCATCATCGCTCCAGCGGCCCACCGCGCGGTAGGCAAAGACCGATTTGGCGCCCACGGGTAAGTAGTGTTTAAACTGCAACCGGTAGGTGTCGAAGTCCTGATCACCCCCTAAATTTTCCCGGTAGGCGATGTTGCTAAGGTTCAGGTTCATCCCCCGAAGGGGTGAGTTCTGATTGTCGCGGCTATCGTACATAGCGGTTAAGCCCACCCCACCCGAGGTATAACCGGTAAGACCCAGCAGCGAGAAAATTTCATTGGTGAGTAAACCTTCGCCGTCGATGTAGTAATTGGTGTAGACCGCCTGACCGCCCAAAAACCAGTTTTTGTGTACCTCTTGCAGGTAGCGCACAAACGCAAATTTCATGTCATCGGTGGTGGAGACTTCCTGACCGGTGCCCAGGTAATCTTCGTAATCGTTGCGAATTTTTCCTCCGGCCACGCCGGCAATCAAACGTTTGCTGTCGCCGTCCCAAAAGCCTTTAAAAAATCCCGAGGCGGTCACCGAGTCGGTATCGCTGTAGTTGGCCATCAGCGCCGCCATTGAGGCGGTGGACTCTTTATCGAGCTGAAACAGGTAACCGCCCACGCCGCCCACCGAAGTGCCAATTTTGGGGTTGCTGCTGATTTTGGGTACCAGCAGCCAGGGGGATTCTTTATTTGCCTCGGTACTCGCGTCGCCGGTGGTTTGGGCGCAGGCGAGTGAGGTGCTCATGCTAAAGGCTACGCCCATGGCGAGACGACGTAAAAGGTTAGTACCTGGGCTATATGGCATGGCTAAGTTCCTTTGCCGCGCGGGTGAACAGTAAAAATAGCGCGTAAACTTTGCGTTTGAAAGTCCGCTTGTCTATGCCCACAAAAAAGGCCAGCTAAGCTGGCCTTTATCGGTGTTTAAGAGGCGGTAGCAGGCTGCGCCTCGGCTTGCATTTGTGCAATGCGCTTTTCTTTTGCCTTCACTTTGCGCCACCAGATAATCACCCCGGTGATGCTGAGTGCGGCCACCACGATACCCATAATGGAAATTAAAATGCGACCGGGTAAGCCGAGAATACGGCCCGAGTGCAAGGGGAATTGCGCCTGCACAAAAATATCGGCGGCCGTGCCTTCCCAGGGCACAAAATCGCCCAGTACTTCGCCGGTATGGCCATCAAAGAACAGGGCTTCGTGGCCCACGCCGCCCGAGCCGTGGCTGTCACCACCGGCGAAATACTCTACCCGGTACATACCCCACTCGCGGGCGTACCAAATAGAGCCCACGGGCTGAGTCCAGCCGATGGCATCACCCTCGGTGCGTGCCAGAGTCTCGATATCGCTGAAAGTCAGTGTCGGTGTAATGGGCTCGTCGTGGTCGTTGGGCACGCGCTCCTCCAGCGGCGATGGCGTTACATCCGACACCATGGACATCACCGGAAAAAACACCTCGCGATACAGGTTGAGCGAGAAGGCGGTAAAGGCAATGATAAACAGCAGCAGCCAGGTCCACAGGCCCAGGGCGCGGTGCAAATCAAAGTTAAAACGTATGGGCCCTGCGGTGCGGCGGATTTTCCACGCTGGTGCCCAGCGGCTCATCCAGCCGCGGCCGTTTTTGCGCTCGCGACCTTTGTTGCGCGGCAAGGTGAGGTAAAAACCCACAAAACAGTCAAAGGTCCAAATCAGTGCGATTACGCCCAGTAGCCAAATACCCCAGTGGTCTATGTCGAAAAACTCGGGGATGTGCAGACTGAAGTGCAGCTTGTACAGGAAAGACATAAACGTCTCGCCGGTAATAGGCCACACCTGGCCCCACAGGCGCTTGCCCATAATTTCGCCGCTGACCGGGTCCACATACACCTGGTTAAACTCAGGTTTGTACAAGTGCCCGGTTTGCGGGTTGACCCGGGGCGCCACCCAAAAGTATTGCGAGTGGCCGGGCTCTGGGTCTAGCTCAAAATAGGTGACTTCTACCTTGGGAAATTCCTTTTCAACCATTGCGGCCAGCTCGGTGGCCGCAATGGGGGTGCCTTCCGTGTGCGTCTCGTTCAGGTGGGGGTTGAGCCATTCGTCCAGCTCGTGATCCCAGGAAATAATTGCCCCTGTCAGGCCGGTAATTACCAGAAAGACCGCAATGGTCAGCCCCATATACCGGTGCAGGCGCAGCATAAAAGAACGCATGTCAGTTACCACTGTGTTGATTTGTTCACTCGATGGCGCATTGTAATACAAACTATTCTTATTTACTTGTGCAATGCATATCTCTTGCTCTTTGTGGCTGTGTTAACGCGAGCTGAGTCAGCTTTTTTCCCGGCGCTCGTGCTATGCTGGCCGCTTCACGGCATTAACGAAAAGGAAGAGGCCAAAGTCGGACGATGCGCGCAATAGGATTGGCGGTAGTATTTTTGTTAGTGGCGGCTTGCAGTAGCACTCCAACAGAAGATCACAGTCGCACCCAGGCAGATGTCACCTACCATGAGCTGGTCGATAGTGTCAGCACACACACTACCCTGCCGGATTTAATCAGCCTGCGGGAAATTTATGTACAAACCAGTTACTACCAGCCCTACACGGGGCCCGAACTGGTGTTGTCGCAGGTGATGTTTGAAGCTATGGGTACCGAGGATTGGGACACTTGCCAACGCCACGCCCAAACCATTCTGGACAGCAACTTTATTAGCCTCTCCGCACACTATGCCGCCATGGTGTGCGAAGAAATGCTGGGCGACAGCGATGCCAGCAGTTTTCATCAGATATTACTAGACGGCCTGATGGAGGCCATCTGGTCCTCGGGCAATGGTACCAGCGAGGCCGAGGCCTTCTTTTGCACCAGTACCCCCGAGCTGCAGGCGTTTATTCAAATTCAGGGGCTGGAGATCATCGGTCAGGCGTTAAGCGAGGGCGACAATGGTCGCGCCTTCGATATTATGGAGGTCAAAGAGCCGGTCACCGGGCGAGAATTTACCTGGTACTTTGATATTACCGCCCAGTGGCAAAAAGGATTAAAAAACCTCAGCGCTTTATAAGTAAAAATTTCTGCAAGCAGGAGTGGCAAGTGGGACGCCAATACCAAACAATAAGTACAGAACTGGCGAATTTTATCGATCGTCAACAACTCTTTTTTGTCGCCACCGCGAGCGATGACAGCCGGGTCAATGTTTCACCCAAGGGTATGGATTCACTGCGCGTGTTGGATGCCAACCGGGTCATTTGGCTCAACGTTACTGGCTCGGGTAATGAAACCGCCGCCCACATTCGTGTAAACCCTCGCATGACCATAATGTTTTGTGCTTTTGAAGGTGCGCCGATGATTTTGCGCCTGTACGGAAGCGCGCGAGTTATACACCCGGACGATGCCGATTGGGCGACTCTTTACGCCCACTTCAACCCGCTGCCGGGTGCGCGGCAAATATTTGATGTTGCGGTCGATCTGGTGCAAACCTCCTGCGGTATGGCGGTGCCCTTTTTCGATTACCGTGGCGAGCGCGAGCAATTAAATCAGTGGGCTGAAAATAAAGGCGAAGAAGGTATCAAGGAATACTGGCAGCAGAAAAACCGGCAAAGTATTGATGGCTTGCCCACGGGAATGGATTAGTTAGACGACAATTCCCGTGCGACGGGTAATGCTCACTTTTAAACACCCTAACCCTAACTAAACTTAGGGTTTTTACCGCGTGCTGCAGGGTACTTACGTGGCAGGCATAGCTAACAAGGAGAAGGACGATGTTACAAAAACTCAGACGCACCGCCTGCCTGGCGGCATTGTTAATGTTTGGCGGGACCGCAGTCGCCCAAGAGTCTCTGCCATTTTCGCCCACCCCTTCGGGCAGTAAAGCCGGCCCCACCATTGCCGATTCTGTTTACTCCCCGCAAAAACCGAAACAACATTTACCCGACAACTCACCAAATATTCTCATCATCATGCTCGATGATGTGGGCCCCGCTTTGCCCAGTACCTTTGGTGGGCCAATCAATACCCCTACCGTGAGCCGTCTAGCCAATGAAGGTATTGCCTACAACAGCTTTCACAATGCGGCCATGTGTTCTCCTACCCGGGCATCGGTGTTAACCGGGCGCAATCATCACCGCTCAGGCTTTGGCCAAATTGCCGAACTGGCTAATGATTGGGATGGTTATAGCGGCCACTGGCCCGCGACAACCGCCTCGGTGGCGAAAGTGTTGGGGTATTACGGTTATGCCACTTCGGCCTTTGGCAAATGGCACAACACCCCAGCCGAGCAGACCACCAGCCAGGGCCCCTACGAGCGCTGGCCCACGGGCCGGCTGGTAGGCTTTGACTATTTTTACGGCTTCTTAGCGGGTGAATCGTCTCAGTGGGAGCCAGCGATTGTTGAAAACACCGTGCGTTTACCTGCGGTACACGAAGAGGGCTACCACTTCACCGAAGATATGACCGACAAGGCTATATCCTGGCTGCGCAACCATACAGCCTTACAGCCCGACAAACCCTTTTTAATGTACTGGGCACCCGGTGCATCCCACGGTCCGCACCATATTTTTAAAGAGTGGGCAGACAAGTACAAAGGCCAGTTTGATGAAGGCTGGGATGAACTGCGCAAAGACATTTTTGCGCAACAAAAAGAGCTGGGTTGGATACCTGAAAATACCCAGCTAACCCCAAGGGCCGATACCATGGCCGCGTGGGATAGCATTCCGGAAGATGAGCGCGCGTTTCAGCGCCGTCTAATGGAAGTGTTTGCGGGCTACACTGAGCACGCCGATGTTCACGCTGGCAAGTTAGTGGACGAAGTTGAAAAACTGGGCCTGCGCGAAAACACGTTAATATTTTATATCTGGGGCGACAACGGCTCCAGCTCGGAGGGCCAGTACGGCTCTATCAGCGAGCTGTTAGCGCAAAATGGTATCGCCACGGAAATTAAAGATCACATCAAGGCCCTAAATGAGCTGGGCGGTTTGGATGTTTTGGGCAGCAACAAAACCGACAATATGTACCACGCCGGTTGGGCCTGGGCCGGGTCAACCCCGTTTCAGGGCACTAAGCTAAATGCCTCGCACTTTGGCGGCACCCGCACCCCCTTGGTGGTGTCTTGGCCCGGGCACATCAAGCCTGATAACAAACCCCGTGCGCAATTTCACCACGTTAACGACATCGTCCCCACGATTTACGACGTGATTGGCATTGAACCGCCCAAGTTGGTGGATGGCGTATCACAGCAGCCCATGGATGGTATCAGCATGGCGTACACCTTCGATAAGGCAGACGCCAAAGGCCAGAAAAAAGCGCAGTACTTTGAGGTGATGGGGGATCGAGGCATTTACGCCGACGGCTGGTTTGCCTCCGCCTGGGGGCCTCGCGTGCCATGGGTGCCGGGAATTTCACCAGAAGCATTAAAGTGGACACCTGAAAACGACACTTGGCAGCTTTATAACTTGCAGGAAGACTTTTCCCAGGCTAATGATTTAGCCGCGAAAAACCCGAAAAAACTGCAGCAAATGCAAAAGCTGTTTGATAAAGAAGCCAAGGCCAATAACGTCTACCCCATTGGCGGCGGCTTGTGGTCTATTATCTGGAGCCCGCAATCTGCGCCAAGCAATCCCGCTACCGAGTTTCACTATACCCAAGACGTTACCGGCGTGCCTGAATTTGCCGGGCCTAAAGTGGGCTCGCGCAGTAACCTGGTGGATATAGACGTAAACTTAAACAAAGATTCCGAAGGTGTTCTCTACGCCCTGGGCGCTTTCTCTGGCGGTGTGTCGTTATGGCTTGATAAAGGCAAACTCAATTACGAATACAACCTTTTTGAAATTGAGCGAACCTCGCTGGTCATTGACGAAAAACTGCCGCAAGGCAAAGTCAATATTCAGGTGAAAACCTTAATTCCTAAAGTGCGCGGCGAGGCGAACATTTCTATATCGATTAACGGTAAAGAAGTGGCAAGCACGAAGGTTCCCAGAACCGCGGCGCTTGCGTTTACCGCAAACGATTCCTTCGATGTAGGTATGGACAGCTATTCCCCCGTCTCTATGGCCTACTTTGATAGAGCGCCGTTTAAGTTCAACAGCGATATCGAAAGATTTTACATTAAGTACTTGTAAGCTCTCCAAGCCCGGTATCGCCGGGCTTTCTAATTCTCGTTAAGGCTTGAAGTTATAGGAATGAAACCATTGCGGTCCGTTTTGTGAGATCTATGTGAATATTGCAGAAAGTTGAGAAAGCGCCCCTTGGCTAAACCTTCTGCGAAAGTTGCCGATCGTGCCATTAATCATTAGCCGAAAACTCACAGTTAATTGGGTGTCCTAACATAATTTTAAGCGCGCTATATTGTGCGAGTGCTTGATAAATTTGTAAGCGATCGTTACCACCCTAAGCTTCCACGGGCGGCTACGTTATTGCTGTGTTGACCGATATAAATAGCGAGCTAATCGGCTATCCGATTCAGTGCTGTAGTCAGTTTTTACGAAGGGAGTGAATAGATTTATGCAGGAGTACGAGTATGTGTATCTGGCCAGTGAATACATCAATCGAAGTTGGAATATTCTTCAGTTTTGGGTCAGTATCACGTTCGGTCTACTGGCGATAGCACAATTAGCTATACGACATTTAAATGCCGGTTTTCTAATTATAATTACTTTTCTATATATTGATTTTTCCTTTTTTACTGCCCGGCTTATACGATTTAATGGCGATGTGGTTAAAGGCTTTGTCGCCGAGCTGGAAGCACTAGCGGACCTATCTTTAGGTACGATGGCTTTTATCAATGAAGCTCCCGGTTCGTTAGAAATTGCGCTGACTCTATCGAGTGTGTTTTATGCGTTGTTTATAGGCACCGTAGTATTTTGCTGGTACAGCTATGTGCGTTTGGTAAAAGAGCGAGGGAAAAAATAGACTGTAAAAGGCATGAGAATACGATCGACAAGGGCTTGTTGGCCTGTTAGGAATGATGGGTTACTTTTTCTGGCCTAGATTACACAGTGGATGTGTGATGCCGGGTCATATCTGTTGCGGATAAAGAGAGTTAAATAACAGTCGGCGTATCTGCTAGCGCCGAGTTAAACGATGCTCTAACCAGGATGCAGCCTTCTTGTTCGTGATCCTGCCCCGCTACAACGAAGAAGAAATTCGGCATCTGTTTAGGGCCCTGCCATCATCGATCTGGCTCCGCCGTGGGTCTGTATATCGAAGCAAGAGCTATAAGCTATACATTGGCTGAAGTATCGATTTGGCTGCCGGCGCGATGAGACGTTTTGACCTAAAGCAGGAGCGGTAGGCTATGGTTTGAATGTTCGTGAAAGTAACCGCAAGAGGCAAGTGGTGGCTTTAGCTTGGGAGTTTTCGCTGCTGGTCGGTGCTAACTTGTCAATTGTATCGCTTCTGCGTAAGGTGTTTTGTAAGTGGGCAGGGCAGATAATGGTTGTTTCCTTCCTCTCGAAGCGGTAGGGGAAGCTGTAAATCAAGGTTCCACTAAAATGGAAATTTTAATGCAAGACTGCTTAACTGAGTAACCAATGAGCTCTGAATCTTACATCGAACTAAGCAAGGACCATGGCCAAGGATAGTTCGCAGCCAAACTTAACTTACCCTTTTAAGGTGACCCTCTTGGTGGCGGGCCTGGTGGCGTTGTTGGGTTTGGCTACCAGCCTTACGGTTAACATGGTGCAATTGCAGGCTGCAGCCAGCGCCTATTTAAGTGGTCTAAGTGTTTGGAACCAGGCACAGATAGGCGCAGTGCACAGTTTAAGCCGCTACGCCCAATACGGCGATGAAGCCGATTTGCTGCGCGCGCGCGAGTACTTGGTGATACCTCTGTCCGATCGCGAAGGTCGTTTGTATATGGAGGCGCAGGCCCCCGGCGATCAAATCACCCAGGCTTTTGTGCGCGGTGGCAATCACCCCGACGATGTCGCACTGATGGTCTGGCTGTACGAAGATTTTGGTGAGCTGGGCGCTCTGCAGCGAGCCTTTTCTGTCTGGCGCGATTCAGATCGGTACATTCTCACTCTCACTGACATCGCCGATCAGCTGGAAGGCCACTGGCAAAACCCCACCGACGACCAGTACCTGCAGCAGTTGGATCAAAATCTCAATCAAACCAACATCGAGTTACAACAACTGGCGGCCGATTTTCGTCGGGTAATGACCGACACCAGCCGCTGGCTGACCGAAACACTAACGCTGGCCAGCATTATCTTTTTTATTGTTTTTGCCCTGCTTGCCAGCTGGCTTATCTGGCGCTTGGTGAATTTGCTGCAGGGCGCGCAGCGTCAGTTTCAGGCAATTTTTGAACAGGCTGCGGTCGGCATTTTACATCTCGATAATAAGGGGGTAATCACCCGCGCCAACCCCGCTATTGCCGAGATTCTGCATCGCGAGAGCCCAGATTTAAAAGGCCACAGTTTGCAGAATCTTATTCATCCGGAAGATTGGAGTCTGGATAAATCCCAGCGCGACGCTCTGGCGCAGGGGGAATTGTCGCGCTTTACGGTCGAGCAGCGTTTAATGCGCTCGCAAAATCGAGTGCTATGGGCCAGATTGACTTATTCGCGCGCGCACGACGCCCGCGAGAGCGTGGTGATTGTCGAGGATATTTCCGAATCGCGACGTCTGTCTAAAGAGTTGAGTTTTCAGGCCACCCACGATGCCCTTACAGGCTTGTACAACCGTCGCGCTTTTGAACGGCGCCTCACCGATTCACTGAAACGGGCGCGCGCTGAGTCGACACAGCACTCGCTGTGCTTTATCGACCTGGATCAGTTTAAAGTGGTGAATGACACCTCCGGCCATTTTGCCGGCGACCGCTTGTTGCAACAGGTGGTGGATGTATTTCGCCGCGAGCTGCGCGATTGCGATATGCTCGCCCGCCTGGGGGGCGACGAGTTTGCCATGATTTTAGAAAACTGCCCTTTGGATGTGGCGGGGCGCATTACCGAAAAACTGCGCGCAGCGCTCGAAGAGTTTCACTTCGCCTGGGACGGCAACAGTTACAACATCAGTTGCAGTGTGGGGGTGGTGTCGATATCCGCCAATGATAAAGATACCGAATCGATTATGCGGGCGGCGGATATTGCCTGTTATCTCGCGAAAGAAAAAGGGCGCAACCGGGTGTATGTGTCGCGCGATGACGATCAGCATCAGCGTCAGCGCGAGGGCGAAATGAACTGGCTGGGGCGCATCCGCGATGCGATGAACTCCGACCGACTGTTTCTCGATGCGCAAAAAATTATACCTATCCAGCAACAGGACGACAGTATTTCCTACGAGGTGCTGGTGCGCTTAAAAGACGAGACGGGAAAGGTGGTTCCGCCCTCGGCTTTTTTGCCCGCCGCCGAGAGATTTGGCGTGGCCAATCAAATTGATCGCTGGGTAATTGATAAAACTCTTTCGCTATTGGCGGCTCACCCACTGCATGTGCAGCGCCTGTATAAATGCCATATCAATTTGTCGGGCGTGTCTTTGGATCAACCAGATTTTTACACCTACGTGGCCGAGTGTTTTCAGCGCTACGCCGTGCCGCCAGAGAAAATCTGTTTTGAAATTACCGAGACTGCGGCGGTCAATAATTTGCTGGATGCTATCGCGCTGATGGAAAGTCTGGGCAAAATCGGCTGCAGCTTCGCGTTGGATGATTTTGGCACTGGGCTGTCGTCGTTTAGCTACTTGCGGCGTTTGCCGGTCGATACTTTAAAAATAGACGGCGTATTTGTGCGCGATATCGTCGCGGACAAAACCGATTTGGCTATGGTGCGCGCGATTAACGAAGTGGGGCAAACGTTGGGCAAGTACACCATTGCCGAGTTTGTCGAAAACGACGCGAGCCTGCAGGTACTAAAAACCATGGGCGTCGACGCCGCCCAGGGCTATGGCTTGCACAAACCCGCCTGTTTTCTCGAGCTGCTGAAAGACACAAACACCGAGCCGGTAGCTTAGGCACCCAAGGCTCCGCTAAGATAGCTCCACCTGCGTCGGAGCCTTACTCATGAGACCGTTAATACTGATTATTTTGTGGCTAGTGCTGCCACTACTGAGCACTGTCGTGCGGGCTGAATGGATTTACCGTCAGGCCGAGATAATGGGCACCCAAGTGACGGTTACCCTGTGGCACGAGAACCTGACGCAAGGCGAAACCCTGGCTGCCCAGGTGCTCACACAGATGCGCCGTATTGACGATCAGTACAGCCCCTACAAAACCCAAAGTGATCTGTCGCTAATGAACCGCGAAGCCGCTGTGGCCGATGCCGCCAACCCCTGGGCCATTAGCGGCGAAATGACGCGCTTGCTAGACAAAGCGTTGTTTTACGGTGAGCTTACCGAAGGCGCGTTCGATATTACCTATGCGTCGCTCGCGCGCTATTACGATTACCGCAAAGGCGAGCAGCCCAGTGCCGAGCAGCGTGCCGAGCTGCTACCGGCCATCGATTACAAACACGTCGTTCTGGATACCGAGGCGCACACGGTTTACTACCGTCATCCGGCGGTGTACGTGGATTTAGGCGGTATCGCCAAAGGCTATGCGGTGGATCAGGCCATCGAGCTGCTGCGAAAAAACGGGGTCGAGCACGCCAGTGTCAGCGCCGGTGGCGACAGCCGGGTGCTGGGCGACCGGCGCGGCCGCCCCTGGATGGTAGGCATTAAAAAACCCCGTGGCGGCGATGGTGTAGCCATTACCTTGCCTTTAACGGACGCCGCTATTTCCACCTCGGGCGATTACGAGCGCTATTTTATCGATGACAAGGGTGAGTGGGTGCACCACATCATCAACCCGCAAAGTGGTAAAAGTGCTGGTGAGCTGGCCAGCGTTAGTATTATCGGCCCCGAGGGTTTTGATACCGACGCCCTGTCCACCAGCGTATTTGTGCTGGGTGTGGAAAAAGGGCTGACACTTATCAATCGACTGTCTGGCTTTGATGCGGTAGTGATTACCCGCAAGGGCAAAGTGCATTACAGTAGTGGTTTAGCCGCAGGCGAATAATAATATTGTTATGTCCGTATCCAATTGCGCTCAGTTATGGCTTCAAAGGTTTTGTCAGGCCAACCACGAGGTTGAGTTAGGGGTACTGCATTGCGCCGACAGCGCGCGTCGCCCCGTCATTTGGCCCGCCAATGCGCCGATGGATGATGAGTTTCATTCGCTGGCGGCGCGGGCGCTGAGTACACAGCGCATGGCGCTGCAACCGCACGGCGATTCCGATATGTTAATGGCTCTCCCCTGCGGTGCTAGTACGAGCTGGGCTCTGGTGTTGCGCCTCAATAGCCGTGATCGCCAGCACCTGAGTGTGTGTAGCAAGCGCTTCAAATTGGCCGAACCCTGGTTGCAATACGCGATTGAGGTGGATGAAGCCGAGGGTGCCGACCCTGATTTAGTGTTGCGTTTGCTCAACGAACATTCTCTTGAAGAAGCCTGCCTTACTCTGGTCAATCAGCTGTCGTTTGAACTGGACTGTAGCCAGGCAGCGCTGGGGTTAAGTGACGGGCGCCGGGTGAAGGTTCAGGCTTTGTCTCACAGTGCGAGTTTTGACCCGCGCACCCAGGTGAACGAAACCCTGCGCCGCGCGATGGATGAAGCCCTGCTAAGGCGCCGGGACGCTTGGCTTATCTCGGGCGAGCCCTCAGCCGACTTGCCTTATCTTGCTGATGTTGGCCAACACACTGGCGCCAGTGCCCTGGCCAGTTGTTTGCTGTGGCAAGGGCGTGAGCCCGTAGCGGTGTTGGTTTTGCAATGGACCGGGGCGGTGGATGCTGAGGTCGTAAAGACGCAACTTAACCAATGCCAAGAACGACTGCGCCCGGTGGGTCGGTTGTTAAGTTTGCGCGCCAGCGCCGAGCGCGCCAAAAGCCGAGAGACAATCACTTTACGTACATCTTCAGCGCGCAAACGCGCCCTGCGCATGGCGGCAATAGCGGCGCTGGTGTTAGCCATTGCGCTCATACCGGTGCCCTATCGCATCAGTGGCGATGCGTTACTGCAGGGCGAAGAGAAAAACCTGGTGGTGGCCACAGACCAGGGCTATTTGGAGCAAGTGTTGGTCGGCCCGGGGGATGCGGTGAAGCAGGGACAGCTGCTGGCACAAATGCAAGAGCGCGAATTGCGCCTTGAGCGGCGCCAATTGCTGGCCGAATTGCAGCAGCTGCAGCAAAGGTACAACAACGCTCTGGCAAGCTCCGAGCGTGCTCAGGCCGCCGTGATTGCCGCCGAGGTCGATCAGGCCGAGGCTAAGCTGGCGCTCTTGGAGCAGCAGCTGTTGCGTGCGCAAATTCGTGCGCCCATTGGCGGTGTGGTGGTCTCTGACGATATTCGCCAGAGCGTGGGCAAGCCTTTAGAGCGCGGTGAGGTGTTATTCGAGATTTCCTCTACCCGTGCTTATCGGGTGATTGCCTATATTGACGAGCGGCACATCAACCGCCTGAGCAAAGGTCAAAGCGGGTCGCTGGTGTTGTCCAGCTTGCCCGACCGCCAGATTCCTCTCTCGGTGGAGCGCATTACCCCGGTTAGCGAGGTGCGTGAAGGGCGCAATGTATTTCGCGTTGAGTGCGCTTTGCCCGGCCCGGTTGACCGATTGCTACCTGGCATGACGGGCACCGCGAAGGTGCGGGTTGGCCGTGCCAGTATCGGCTGGATTTTATTCGGCGATGGCATCGATTGGCTGCGAGTGAACTTGTGGTAGAAATGGCCGACAGTGATCTTCAGCGCAGTCCCCTGTGGCAGCAGTTACAAAACCTCAAGCCGCAACTGGCCAGCCACGCCGAGCTGACGCCACGGAACTATCGCGGCGAGCTTTACTACGTTTTACACGATAAAGCCGGCGCCCGTTTTCATCGCCTGACGGCCTCCGCCTACGAGTTGTTGGGTGCCATGAATGGCGAGCGCACCCTGCCGCAAATTTTGCATGTGGCGCGCCAAGGACTGAGCCACAGCGGAGCAGACGATTTACCCGACGCTGAAGATTTACTGGAGCTTCTGCAGTATCTGCAGGTGGCCGATTTATTAATCTGCGATATGCCCCCCAGCACCCAGGCGCTGTTCGCCCGGCGCCAGCAAAGCCGTCGCGCCGGGTGGCGACGGATGTGGGCAAACCCGCTCACCTGGCGAATCCGCCTGGGTAACCCCAACGCTTTGCTCGATCGCTTGCAGCCTTTAGCGCTGGAGCTGGCCAAGCCCTGGGTTGGCGTGCTGTGGCTGGTGGTGGTGGGACTGGCGTTGGCCTTGGCTGTGGTGCATTGGCCCCGTGTGGCGGCCGTTAGCTTTAGCGATTTACTCAGCCCCACCAACTTGCTGTTGTTGTGGTTGACCTACCCGGCCATGAAAATTCTTCACGAGCTATCCCACGGTTTGTTTACCAAAGCCTTTGGCGGCAATGTGTACGAGTGCGGGGTAGTGTTTGTAGTGGGCGTTCCACTGCCGTACGTGGATGCCACGGCCGCTACTGGTTTTAGCTCAAAAGCCCAGCGGCTGATGGTAGGCGCTGCCGGTATGGCTTTGGAAATGCTGCTGGCGGCGCTGGCGTTTATGCTGTGGCTGGCGGTAGAAAACGCTTTTTTACAGGCGCTGCTGCTCAATATAGTGATTCTCGGCAGCGTCTCGACCTTGCTGTTTAACGGCAACCCGCTGTTAAAGTTTGATGGCTATCACCTGCTGTGCGACTGGCTTGAAACCCCCAACCTGGCATCGCGTGCCCGCGCCCAGTTGCGCTATTTACTGGAGCGTTATGGGTATGGTTTGACTGCCTGCCAGGGCGAGGCACGCACCGCTGTAGGCGCCTGCTGGTTAACGGCGTATGGCCTGGCGGCCACCGCGTATCGGTTTGTGATCTTCGGCTTTATTTTTATGCTGTTGGCCCGGGTGTCTTTGCCATTGGCGCTGTTGTTGGCTGTGTGGGTGCTGAGCCTGCAACTGTTTTGGCCGTTGGTGCGTTACTTTTATCAGCTGTTCGGCCATACCGAAAACAGCTCTGAGCGCCGCCGCATAGGCGCCGTTACGGCACTGTTTTTAATCGCGGTGGCGTTATTCACCTCGGTGGTGCCTGTGCCGCTGAGTACTCGTGTGGACGGGGTCATTTGGCTCCCAGAGGACAGCCGCCTGCGCGCAGGCGCTGCGGGCCAGGTCGCGCACATGGCGGTCAGCGATGGTCAAACGGTCGCGGCGGGGCAGCGCTTGCTTGAGCTGCACAATCCCCAGTTACGCTCGCAGCTGGCGGTTAAGCGCGCGCAAGTGCAGGAATACCAGCTGCGGGCGGAACAATTTTTTAGCAGTGACCGGCCGCGTGCCGCCCTGCTGCGCGAAGACTTAGCCGTACTGCGGGCGGAGCTTGCGGATTTACAACAGCAAGTCGAGCAGCTACAGGTGGCAAGCCCTGCGGACGGCACGGTGTATTGGGCCAGCCCGGATATTTTGCCCGGCCGGTACCTAGAGCGTGGCGACTTGCTGGCCTACGTAGACACCTCGGGCCTGAGTTCGCGGCGTGATTTGCGGGTGCGCACTGCGCTCACTCAAGAGCAAGCCGGGCTGGTGCAAAAGGCCGCTGTTAATATTGATGTACGCTTGGCGGGCAATAGGGAGTCGGTGCTGCCCGGCAAGAGGTTGTCTCAGCTACCCGCGGTGGGCTATCAATTGCCCAGTGCTGCGCTGGGCGCCGCTGGTGGAGGGCGTTTGGCGGTTAAAAGCGATGACGCCAGAGGCCTGCAAACACAGCAGCAAATATTTTTGCTGGACATTCAAATTCCTAAACCCGATGGCCAGGTTCACTATGGTCAGCGCGCTTACGTCAAATTCATCCATCCTCCCGAACCGCTGATAAAGCGCTGGTATCGCCAGCTGCATCAGCTATTTATCCGTCAGCTGTATAAATAACGCCCAGCCATTTCATGCCTGTGCTAAACTGATTTTGTGATAAGTATCACAGTTATAAAGGCGCTGCCCGAGCTGCCGATACACATTATAAGAAACCGCGAAGTACAACCGTATGCACAGCCAAATGAATTCCATTACCCGCGCTTTATCAGCCATTTTACTGACGGCTTGCCTGCCGCTTGGGGCATATGCCCAGCAGGGGGTGACGCTGGATTGTCGCATCGAACCCTTTACTCAGGTGGAAATGAGCACCGCCGTTGAAGGTGTGATTGCGGAAGTCTTGGTCGAGAAAAACGATGTCGTTGCCGCTGGCGATGTGCTGGCGCGGCTGGAGTCTGGGCTTGAAGCCGCTACGGTGGATTTACGCCGGGTACAGGCCGAGGTTGAAAGCGATATTTCCTCGCAGCAACTGGCGTTGGAGTTTGCCGAGCGTGCCCTCAAGCGCGTGGAGGATTTGTACGGCCAAAAGGTGGCCTCGTTTGCCGAGCTGGACAAGGCCAAAACCGAACACGCGCTGGCTTTGCAGCGGCTGGAGCAGGCCAAAGACCGCAAACGCCAGGCGCAATTGGAGCACAAGCGTGCCCAGGAAAATCTGAAGCGCTATACCATTGTTAGCCCTATCGATGCGGTAGTCACCGAGCGCTACAAAGAGCCGGGTGAACACATTGATAACGAGCCTATTTTGCAGTTGTCGCAGTTAAACCCCCTGCTGGTAGAGGTGTACGCACCGGCAAATCTGTTTGGAAAAATTCACCCGGGCAGCCGCGCCTTAGTACAGCCAGACATAGGCCCGGCGCAGGGGTATCGGGTTGCGGTGGCTCGTGTCGACCGCATGATCGATGGCCCCAGTAATACCTTTGGGGTCCGCCTGGAAATCGCCAATGCCGAGCAGAGCGTTCCTAGCGGCCAGCGCTGTAGCGTGACCTTTCCTGAGGTGTAATTTTTCGGTTATAAATCTTTGGTTTTAACGCTGATACGATCTAACCGATGGCTACTAGGCTGTCACGCTTGGCGCTAGAATCAACAGTTGTTGTTAGGAACCCTGCCAGGCCCTGTGGGGCCAACCTGAAGGATCGCAGTTACCCAGACTCCCGAGGGGAAAGCTGAATGTCGGACAGATCGCGGCGTAAGCGTCGGCCCATCATTGAACCTTTAGAGCCGCGGCTTTTGTTCTCGGCAACGGCTGACGCCTTGCTGTTTGATGATGGTGATCTGGAACAGGCGCAGCTGCAGCAATTTGCCGCCGAGGTGGATTTGCTGCAGGTCTATCCCGGTGTCAGTGCAGCCGATGATGCCATAAACCCCGATACCCGCACTGCCGAGCATCTCACCCGTTTCGTTTTTGTCGATTCTCGCGTGGCGGACACAGAGACCTTGCTGCAAGAGCTGGGGCAAGACTCGCATACCCGCGTTGTATTTTTGCAAAGTACCGACGATGGTCTGGTGCAAATGAGCGAGGCCCTAGCTGGGGCGCAGGGCATCGACAGTATTCACGTAATTTCCCATGCCACTCCCGGAGCCATCAGCCTGGGCAATACACAGATTAACGATGCCACCATCGAGCAGTATTCCGAGGTGTTAAAGCAGTGGCGCTCGGTGCTGTCAGAGAACGCCGATATTCTGTTTTACGGCTGCGATCTGGCGCAAACCCCAACGGGAGAGCTTTTGCTGCAGCGTTGGGGTGACCTTACCGGGGCCGACATTGCCGCCAGTGCGGATACCACTGGCCACAGCACCTTGGGGGGCGATTGGGATTTAGAGTACCGGCACGGTCTTATCGAAAGTGAGATAGCTATCGACCAGATTGCGCAGCAGGCGTGGAAGAGCACCTTGGCTGAAACTACGTTTGTGGAAACGACTGGCGGAAACCGGGAATTTGATATTTACACTGGCTACGATGTAGGACAAACATTTTCCTATGTCAGCGGCAATGGTAGTTATGAAGTTAGCGAAATTTCACTTGTGCTCGAGCGCCTATCAGCGGCCGACAGTCAGCTTATAACAGTTGAACTTCTTGACAGCTGGGGAGGGGCGATACTGGCGAGTAGCACCGTCGCTTCGAGTCAAATTAGTGATACTGGGTTTGCAGAACAAACATTCGAATTTTCTGAAGTTACCCTGACCGACGCGCAAACTTATACTATCCGGGTGAGTACGAATGGCACGGATTCGGACAGTGTCTTTGTCCGTTATCAAGACGTTGATCAGTACAGTGACGGAGCCCTATTAGAGAACAGCTCTAGCGCCCATCCCAGTGGTTGGGATCTGATTTTTAAAGTCGGTGGCGCTGCGCCCAATTCCCCCCCCACCGTTAATGACCCTATTGCCGATCAAGCCGCTACCGAGAACGATGCTTTTAACTTTCAGTTTGCTGCTGATACCTTTACGGATAACGATGGCGATTTATTAACTTATAGCGCGCAGCTCATAGATGGGGGCAGTCTACCTGCTTGGCTAAGCTTTGATGCCAATAGTAGAACCTTTAGCGGTACGCCAACAGATTCAGATGTAGGAACGATTGCCATCAACGTGATAGCGGACGATGGCAATGGGGGTACGGCAGCGCAAGATCAATTTAACATTGTGATAGCCAACGAGCCGGATTCTACCCATCAGGTGCATGAAGCCACACCACCTGCAGCAGAGAGCACCGGCTTAGCGAACGGGCAGGATGTCTACCAGAGCTTTTCTCAAACCGATGGCAGCTCAACCTATTATGTTGATACTGTATCGGTGCAACTTCGTATTAACCCTTTTGCTGCAGATCAAACAACGCAAACCATCACATTGGAATTGCGCGATGGCATTAGCGGCGATATTCTCGCCAGTACAGCTCAAACCTCAGATGCGTTAAGTGACTCCTTAGAATGGGTCGAGTTCTCTTTTGGCAGCGTAGAGCTAAACCGCGGTCAAGATTACTATATCAAGGCCAGCGCAACGGGCTCTGATTTAGACCCTTTTGTGTATATCGGCATACACAACACAGACGTTTACGCGAATGGTCAGTACTTTAATCATAATGGAGTGGCGGATGCAGGCAGAGATTTAGCGTTTTCTGTCAGCCATACGGCCAACAATGCACCTGTTTTAAACCGACCAATCAGCGACCAAACCGGGGCAGAAGACTCATACTTTGAATTTATTTTTGCCGCCGACACTTTTACCGACGCCGATGGCGATACACTTTTTTATGAAGCCAAGCTCAGTGACGGAAGCTCGCTTCCGCCGTGGTTAAATTTTGATGCTGCGGCGCGTCGTTTTTATGGTACGCCGGGTGAGAGTGACTCCATTACCTGGGAAATAGACATATTCGCCAGTGATGGCAAGGGTGGGCAAACCGACGAATCGTTTGATTTGGTTATCGCCAATACCAACGACGACCCACACTTAGAATTTCCGTTAGTGGACCAGTCGGCCAATGACAATGAAGCCTTTAGCTATACCTTCACCGAAAACACTTTTGGCGACTCTGATCTGGATACGCTTACGTATACCGCTGAGCTTGCAGGCGGAGGTGCGTTACCTGCATGGCTTACGTTTAATGAATCCACACGAACGTTTTCAGGTACGCCTGGCTCCAGCGATGTAGGCAGCATTGATATCACCGTTTACGCCGACGATGGTAACGGCGGCACACCGGCTTCAGATACCTTTCAATTACAGGTTGTGGATACCAATGATGATCCGCTGCTCAGCAATGCGCTTGTGGATCAAACCGCCAGTGAAGACGTGGCTTTCAGCTATCAGTTCGCAGCCAATACCTTTACCGATTACGACAATGACACGCTCGTTTACACGGCTCGTTTGGCCGGCGGCGGGGCTTTGCCAAGCTGGTTGAGCTTTGACGCAAGCACCCGCACCTTCAGCGGCACACCTTTACAGGCGGATGCTGGCAGTTTGCAGATAGAGGTAAGTGCCAGTGACGGCAATGGCGGGTCTGAAGCAACCGACTCGTTTGTATTAACGGTGAGTCATGTAAATGATGATCCTGCGCTTACAGGCAGTTTGTCTGATCAAACCGCCCATGAAGATTCTCCGTTTAGCTGGCAGTTTTCGGCGGCAACCTTTAGCGATGAAGACGGGGACAGCCTAAGTTATCAAGCGGCCTTAGTGGGAGGCGCGGCGCTGCCAACCTGGCTTAATTTTGATGCCGCTACCCGTACCTTTAGTGGAACACCCTCGCAGGCAGATGTGGGCGAGTTGCAAATAGAGGTTAGCGCCAGTGACAGTAACGGCGGTACAGATGCGCGCGATAGTTTTACCCTCACGGTCAATAACGTTAACGACAATCCAGAACTGGCTAATAGCTTGCCGGATCAGTCCATCAACGAAGATTCACCTTACAGCTGGCAGGTTCCGCTCAATACGTTTTTCGATGCAGACGGCGACACTCTGAGTTACAGCGCTCAATTAGTCGGTGGTGCAGCCCTACCTTCCTGGCTACTGTTTGATGCGGCCACACGTACCTTCAGTGGTACTCCGTTGCAAGAGAATGTGGGCAGCCTGAATATTCAGGTGCAAGCCAGCGATGGCAGTGGTGGTGCGTCGGCGTCGGACACCTTCACCTTGACGGTGAATAATCTTAACGATAATCCCGAACCAAATAGTGCCATTGCCGATCAGTTTGTGGATGAAGGTGCGAATTTTTATTTTCAGTTTGCCGCAAATACTTTCACCGATAGCGATGGTGATACTCTAAGTTATACCGCCAGATTATCCTCGGGCGGCGTGCTGCCGGCTTGGCTACAATTTGACTCCAGTACTCGCAGTTTTAGCGGTACGCCCTTGCAGGCAGATGTTGGCCGTATTGATATTGACGTGCAGGCCAGTGACGGCAATGGCGGTACGCCAGCCACACAAACGTTTACTCTCACCGTCAGCAATATTAATGACGGGCCATCCTTGACGAGGCCCATTGGCGAGCAGTTTGCCACTGAAGATTCTGCCTTTAGTTTTCAGCTGCCGTCAGATACCTTTAGCGATGAAGATGGCGATGTACTAGCGTTGCAAGTCCAGCTCGTGGGGGGTGGATCGCTGCCCAACTGGTTAACGTTTGCTGCAGATACAAGAACCTTTAGCGGCACACCCGCTAATGAAGATGTTGGCAGTGTAGCGATTCAGCTGACAGCCACCGACCCACAAAGCGCATCGGCAACCACATCTTTTATTTTGCACGTTGATAATACCAACGATGGACCGCGAGTGGTTAATCCCATAGCGGACCAAACGGTGGAGCAGGACGCGGACTTTTATTTACAGATTCCGGCCAATACTTTTACGGATGACGATGGCGAAATTCTGACCTATGCATTAGAAACTGCTGCAGGCGAGCAACTGCCCGCTTGGTTGAATTTTGATGCGGCAAGTCGCACGCTCTCTGGTACGCCTGGCAACGCCGATGTGGGCTTGCTCGACCTACGCCTGGCGGCCAGTGATGCCAGTGCCACCAGCTTTGACTACTTTTCTATCAATGTCATCAATGTGAATGACGCGCCGGTTTTAGTTAATGCACTGCCGGCGCAAACCGCTACCCAAGACAGCCAGTGGTTTTATCAACTTCCCCAGGGCACTTTCACCGATAGCGATAACGATGCGCTAACTTATACCGCCATTTTAACGAATGGCGATCCTCTGCCTGCCTGGTTGAGGTTTGATAGCAGTACCGGAGTATTTTCTGGCACTCCCAGAAACAATGATGTCGGCAGCGAAGAAATTTTAATTCAAGCACACGACGGTCAGGGAGGAGTCGCTGGTGTCAATTTAGCGCTACAAATTCTGAATATTAATGATGCGCCCGGCTTAAATTATCCGCTGCCTGATCAGTTGATATTGCAAGGCAGCGACTTTAATTACACTTTGCCGACAGATGCGTTTTTCGATCCCGATGGTGACGACTTGGCTTTTCAAGTGACGCTCAGCGATGGCGCTGCGCTGCCAGATTGGTTGGATTTTGATACTGCTACGCGCACTTTTAGCGGTACACCTGGCAACGATGATCTGGGTGATTACAGCCTTAGCGTTAGCGCCAGTGATGCCCAGGGCGCGTCGATAACCACCGGTTTTAATTTGGAGGTGCGCAATGTCAATGAGGTGCCCGAATTAAAAACGCCGCTCGCCGATCAACAAACAGAAATTGGTCAGGCGTATAGTTTTCGTCTGCCTAGCGATACCTTTGTGGATGCAGATGGTGACGTGTTGCACTATAGTGCCCGATTGGCAGATGGCAGCGCACTGCCAGCATGGTTAACTTTTGATGCGGTGAGCGGTGAATTTACCGGCATGGCGCCTCAGGACGCTGCGGGCGAGCTAAACATTACAGTGCTGGCAAGCGACGGCGTGGGCCAGGTGCAAGATTCCTTTGTGCTGAATATTATTGCATCGAATCGGGCGCCCATTGTGCAACAGCCGCTTACCGATCAACAGCTATCGGTGGGCGATTTTGTCCAGCTCAACATAGCGCAGAGTTTCTCCGATCCCGATGCAGATACTTTGCACTTTACTGTGCGCTTGGCTGCCGGTGATGCTCTACCCGATTGGCTGCAATTTGACTCGAATACCGGATTATTAAGTGGCCAAGCACCTCTGGACAGCGCCGGGCGTTACGCGCTCGAGGTTAGCGCGTCCGACGGCGAGCACTCGGTCACTGACAGCTTTTTGCTGACGGTGGATGACGCCACCTCTCAGGTTGCCCGCCTAGCCGACGTCTACTTGCAAGAAGATGCGCCGGCATACAATCATGCGCTGCTGTCAGCTTTGCAAGAAAAATTTCCCGCAGGCGTTTCCGATATTCGCCTTAATGACAATTCGGCCCCCGAGCTTTTTTCGCGTTTGGCCTTTGATTCTGCAACAGGGAACTTGCAAATTGCATTAAACGCCAATGAATTTGGCCGCGCTGATCTATCGTTTGCCGGGGTGGACAATAACGGGCAGGCGATTACGGCGCACTTAACCGTGCATGTTGGCGCTGTAAACGATGCGCCTGTTGTGACCGACACGGCGTTGCAGCTGCTAACCACCGAAACCGGCCGCTATCAAATTCCGCACAGCGTTTGGGGCAGTTTTTTTGATCAGGAAGATGGCTTTGATTTGAATTTCTCTGTGGTAGCAAATAGCTACCCGCAGGTTGCCGTTATCAGTGCCATAGACAGTGAAACCGGTCAGTTGGAGCTTAGCAGTGGCGATACCCCAGGGGTTACGGAAATTACTCTGCGCGCCACCGATAGCCAGGGCAGCTGGGTAGAACATACGTTAGTGGTGGGCGTGCAGCAGGCTCCGCCCGACCCAAATACCCCGCCTCCTAGGGGTGATAACGACGATACAATTAGGTTACAACCAGAGCCGGGCGCTCCTGTGGTAGTTGAACCTCCACAGCCCGACACAGTTGTGCCCAGCGAACCTTCTGCACCCGTGGTGCCGGGTATTTCCGGTACAGTGGAATCCACACCGGCGCTTGAAATAGATGTGCCCGTAACCGTCACAGACTTGCCTGCCAGCGACGACCTATTCAGTTACCAGCAAAGTACCGATGACCGAGCTGTCAGTGATTCGCAGACGGAAGAAACAAGCCCCGGCGCAACTGATTTGACGGCCTCTGCGGAGCTACCACTTATTGGTTTAGAGCCAGGTTTAAACACCCACTTAAGTGTCAGTGACATTGCCGAGTTTAACCAGGCGCTGAGCGAATCACGTCAGCAAATTGAGCAGGTGTATCGCGAACAACAACAGCAGCAAAATATGATTGCCGCCGTATCCTTGTCACTGGGCACCGGATTAATTTTATGGGCTTTGCGTGCAAGCAGCTTGCTGTTTGCGTTGATGTCGGTACTGCCGCTTTGGCGCGGGGTTGATCCGCTGCCGATTTTAGAAAACATAGAAAAGAAAAAGAAACTCTTGGCCCGCCAGAAAAAAGATCGCCGCCGCGAAGATGCCAGCGCGGGCGAAGTGGGTTACCTATTCGATCAGTCAGCAGTGCCAAGTCCCGGGGCTAAGCATGATTAACATAACGCCGGCAGTGCGCTTAAGTTTTGGTTTGGTGGTACTTACGGTATCCATATTGTTATTTGCTGATGCCTTAGGTTTAACCCCAGACGCGAAGCAAAAACAAATTGAAGGGCGGCAAAATTTGTCTCAGGCGCTGGCGTTTCAAACCCTGGTGGGTTACTCGCGCTCGGACCGCGCCCTGGTAGAGCAGTTATTGCAACATGCAGTGCAGGCCACGCCCGAGCTAAAATCCGCCGCTGTTTACCCTACCGGTAATCGCGATCCTTTTGTGGTAACGGCGCAGCATCAGTCGCTTTGGCCTGCAGATTTTAATGGCCGCTCTACGCCTGAATACGTCAACGTGCCTCTCACCCTCGGGGAGCGAAAAGTGGGAGAGTTACAGCTGGTGTATCAACCATTGGTACAAGCCGATGCCAGCTACTGGGGCTTGCCGCGCACAGTGTTGCTGGGCGGTTTTATTGTGCTCGCGGGCTTTGTCAGCTATCGCCTGTTCATCGGCCGTGCGCTGCGCCATCTTGATCCCAGCGCAGTGGTGCCAGCCAGGGTGCGCAACGCGTTAAACGTACTCGCCGAAGGCGTGTTTATTCTCGATCGGCGCGAGCATATTGTGTTGGTAAATACCATTTTACTGCAGCGTTTGGGCGTGTCGGAAAAACAACTGCTGGGCCGCAAAGCCGGGCAGCTGCAGTGGCGGGGGCAAAGCGAACAGCTGCCCTGGAGCCAGGCACTGCAAAGCGGCGACAAAGTGGTCGCGCAGCGATTAACCCTGGTGCAGGGCAATGGCAATACCACGGTTTTTAATGTTAATGCGGTGCCGATTATGGATGGCAAAGGCGCAACACAAGGCGTCATTGCCAGCTTTGACGATGTCTCGGAGCTGGAGCATAAAAACCAACAGCTGGAGCAAATGCTGGTGGAGTTGGCTCGCAGCCAGAGCGCCATTGAAGAAAAAAATCGCGAGCTGGAACATATGGCCGCGCACGACGCGCTGACCAATTGCCTTAACCGCCGCGCTCTGCGCGAACAATTAGAGCGACTATTCACCGCCGCCACCACCAAGCGCACGCCACTGTGCTGCATTATGTTAGACATCGACCACTTTAAACGCATTAACGATACCTACGGCCATAGCCAGGGCGATACGGTCATCCAGCAAGTGGCCGAGAGGGTGCGCCAGCAAGTGCGTCAGGGCGATTTACTGGCCCGGTTCGGCGGCGAAGAGTTTTGTATTTTGCTGCCCGATAGCGACAGCGAGCAAAGCGCAAAAATCGCTGAGCGCTGTCGGGAGTTAATTGCCGCCGAGCCAATAGAAGGGGTAAACGTGAGCTGCAGTTTTGGCGTAGCGTTTTTAATGCCCGATGCCGATTCACCCAACGATTTGATCCAGCACGCCGACGAAGCGCTTTATTATTCCAAGCAAGGGGGGCGCAACCGGGTCACCGTCTGGAATCCCGGCATTCGTCATAAGATGAAGGCGTTTGACTAGCCGGCTACCGATAGGCAATAGTAAGAGGTGACGCCAGTCACAGCCGTGCGCGGCGCATGTCTCTACAATAGGGCAAGATCGTGCGGGCCATAACCACAGAATAAGGCTCGCCTCATAGGAAGACACCATGATTCGAATTCTCTTACTGCTGGCGCTTTGCTTGGGGGCGGCGCCAGCTTTCGCGCAGGCCAGCGCAGACGATGCCGAGGCGCTGAAGCAGAGCGCGCTTAATCTCAATCGCGATTTGCTGATTCTTGAAGAAGAGTTGCTCTACCCGCCCAACAGCCAGGTGGCGGTGTATCTCAGCATGGATGTGGCCGAGTACTTCGCCCTGGATGCGGTGAAACTCAAAATCGACGACACCTTTGTCGCCGCCGAGCTCTATACCGAAAAACAGGTCGATGCCCTGATTCGCGGCGGTATCCAAAAGCTGTATATCGGTAACGTCAAAAGCGGCAGTCACGAAATCAGCGCCTTTTTTACCGGCATTGGCCCGCAGGGCCAGCCCTACAAGCGCGCTGCCGCCATCACCATTGATAAATCCACAGCGCCCGTGGTGCTGGAGTTAAAAATTGTCGACTCCACCGCCAAGCTGCAACCGGTGTTTGAAATCAAACAATGGGAGCTGTAAGCCACAGCCTGTGCCTGGCATTAGTGATGTGCCTCAGCAGTGTTGCGAGCGCTGCAGAAACCCCCGGTGCCAGCGACAAGCACAGCGCGGCGCAAAACCTGGACTACGGCGAGGGCCTGTACCACTACTACCAGGGCGACTACGCCGAGGCGCTCTCGACCCTTGAGCTTGCCCGCCAGCAGGGCGGCATCAGCGGCCATGGGCACTACCCAGAATTAATGCGCGCCGGTATGTACCTGGCCTTCGGCATGACCGACAAAGCCCGCGCCGAATTCGCCGCCCACTTAGGCCAGGGCGAAGCCCCCGAGGTACGCGATACCGCGCATTTCTTTCTCGCGCGGCTCAGCTATCAGGCGGGCGACTACCCCGCAGCGGCGAATCATCTACAGGCGTTAGAAGGCGCTTTGCCCGCGTCACTGCAAGACGAAGCGGCGCTGCTCGCGGTGCATTTACAAATTCAATCCAGCGGCGCGCCCAGCTTAAACAGCGCCCAGAGCTTGCTCGAACCCCTAGGCGATAACCTGTATCTGGCGCTGCTTAACTTGGGCAATAGCGCGGCCCGCGCAGGCGATCCCATTCGCGCGCAAAGCTATTACAACGCCATGCTCGAGGCCGAGCCGCCCGAGGATAACAACCGGGTAGAAGAGTACCTCGCGGTGCGCGACAAAACCTATACCGCCCTCGGCTACAGCTACTTGGGCCAGCGCGATTACGCCTCGGCCAAGGCCGCATTTCGCGAGGTACGGCTGGATAACGCCCTGGCCAATCGCGCCCTGCTGGGCTATGGCTGGGCCGCCGCCAGCTACCACGACTATGTACTGGCGCTAAAGCCCTGGCAGGCGCTGCGCCAGCGTTCACTGCTGGACCCGGCGGTGCAGGAATCCTTACTCGCCGTGCCCTGGGCCTACGAGCAAATTGATGCCACCGGCGCCGCCCTGGGTGCCTACCGCGAGTCGGAGCAGCTGCTTAACACCGAGCTTGCGAATCTCGATACCGCCATCAGCGCCATGAGCCGCGAGGCGTTGCTGGCGCAATTAACCGGCGATGCGCCGCACCCCAGTCTTAGCAGCGCCCCGGGCGCACAAAAACAAAACTGGCTCACGCTGGATAGCGTAAGCGTGATGAGCAGCGATTTAACCTATCTGGATGGGCTGTTAATCAGCGACGAATTTCAAGCTCAGGTGCAAAACCTGCGGGACTTACTCGGCTTGGCGGATAAGCTCGATCATTGGAGCCACAAGCTCGCCATTTACAGTCAACTGCTGGAGGAAAAACGCAGCCGCCGCGCCGCCCGCGCCCAGCAGGTGGCCGACAGCGGCCTGCTGCAACAGCCCGCCGAACTGATGCAAGAGCGCGATCAACTGGCCAATACCCTGGCCAATGTGCGCCAGCAGCGTGATGCTTTGGCCCTGGCCGAAGGCGACACCGCGGCTTTGTATCAGCGTTTACAAAACGCCGAAACCGCCCTGCAGCGGCTGGCGGCCAGTGGCCGCGCCCCAGCGGATGCCGCTGCTAAGCTCGAGCTCTATCGCGGTATTTTAAGTTGGCGCGCCGAGCAGAACTTCGCCCACAACACCTGGCAGATTCAAAAGCGTTTGCATCAGATTGATACCACACTCGAACAGTCACAAACCCGTGCAGCAAGTATTGAGCAATTGCTGGCAGAAGACCCGGATATCGACGCCGATCTCGCCCGTTTGGCGCAAGTAAGCCAGCAAAACAGCCAGCAGCTGGCCGGGTTGCGCAGCGCCATCAACGCCCGCGCCGAGGCCTTAGCCACTACGTTAACCGAGCATTTACAGGGGCACCGCGCCCGCCTTAACGACTATCTGGCGCAAACGCGCCTCAGTATCGCGCGCCTGCTGGACGATGCCTATCGCGCCGATACCCCCACAGACGGCCCGCAACTGCCTGAGGTGGCGCAATGAATTGGCATCGCGCGCCGTCCTCGTTCATCTTGCCGTTGGCGCTATTGCTGGTGTTGTCGGCCTGCGGCCATAACCCGGTAGAGGACAGCCGCACCCTGGCAGACCTGCCCGAGCCCGTCATCCCTAGGCACGACGAAGGTGTGGCCGCTGAAAATCTGGAGCAGATAGAGGCCCAATACCGCGCCGCCCTGCTGGTGGCCACCGACCCCGAAGTGCGCCACCACATTCAGGTGCGCCTGGCGGATTTGGAAATGGCCCGCAGCGAACAGGCCCAGCAAGAGGCTCGCACGTTAACCGCCTTTTTCGCCGAGCCCATCAGTCACTATCAAGCGCTGGTAGCCACCTACGAGGCAGACCCGGCGCAATCGGTGGCGAGCGCGCCGGATGCCCTTTACTACAAACTCGCCAAAGCCTACGCACTGGACGGTCGCGACCGCGAAGCCGCCGCCACTCTGGACGAGCTGGCGCAGCGCTTTCCCGAGTCCCCCTACATTCACGAGGCGCAGTTCCGCCGCGCCGAGCGCGCCTTTGCCGCAGGCGATTACGAACTGGCCGAGGCCCTGTACCTTGAAGTTGCCACCAGCCCCACCAGCGCCTTTGCCGATAATGCCCTGTACATGCAGGGCTGGGCCGCTTACAAGCAATCGCGCTACAGCGATGCGCTGGGTCAGTTTACCCAGCTGTTGGACGACGCCTTTGCAGGCGCGGTACTGCCCTCGCAAGTGGCCACGGCGATGTCGCGTATGGACCCCAATCAGCGCAATCTGGTAGACGACACCCTGCGGGTGCTCAGCTTTACCTACGCCAACCTCGACGGCGCCCAGTCTATTGCCGAACAGCAGCAAGACATCGGCGCCCGGCCCTATCAATACTTGCTCTACCAGCAGCTGGGCGAGCTGTACCTGAGCCAAGAGCGCTACCTGGACAGCGCCGATACCTACGCCCGCTTTGTCAGCAATAACCCCAGTGCAGACATCGCGCCCGACTTTTCCATTCGCGAAATTGAGGTGTATCAGGCGGGCGGCTTTCCCTCCCTGGTGCTGCCCGCCAAGCGCGCTTACGTGAATCACTATGGTATTTACAGCAACTACTGGCAGGCCCGCGCCGGTATTGCCACCCCCGCCACCGGTCTGGCGGCGCGGCAGGTGGTGCGCAGCAACCGGCCGCGCAATATGAGTGCGCAGGCTTTGGGTAAGCTCAAGCTGTATCTGGAAGAGCTGGCGCGCCACAACCATGCCGAAGCGCAGCGCCTGGCCAAAGCGCAAGACGATGCCGATGCCCTGGCCCCATCCCGCGCGGATGTGCGCCGTGCCTACGCCGATGCCGCCGAGCTGTACGAAGAATTTCTGCTCACTTTCCCGCTGGATGAACGCGCCGGCGAGGTCAACTTCCTGATGGCCGAGGCCTACAACGAAAGCGGCCGCACCATCGCGGCGCTGGGCGCCTACGAAACCGTGGCGTTTGAGCGCATAGACCCAACCTATGGCGCCGATGCCGGCTACAGCGCGGTACTGCTGAGCCAAAACCTGATTGAGCGCTCGAAGGCGGGCGAAAACCTGCCCACCGATTCGCTGACCGATGAGCCGGTGCAGAGCAAACTGTGGCAGTGGCAAGAGCGCAAAATCGACAACGCCATTAAATTTGCCGACACCTACCCACAGGATGAGCGCGCCATTGCGGTATTAACCCAGGCCGCCCCCGAGCTGATGTACCAGGGCGAGCTGGCGCGCGCCTCGCAGGTGGCGCGGCGGGTGATTACCTGGCAGCCCGCCCCAGAGGGCGACTTGCTCTACACCGCCTGGCTGACCCTGGGGCATTCAGAGTTTGAACAACAGCTTTACCCCGAGGCCGAGGCCGCCTACTGGCAGGCGCTGGAGCTACACGCCAACTACGGCCAAAAGCCCGGCTCGCCCACCGCCGCCGAGCTGCGCGAGCGCATTGCCGCCAGTATTTACCAGCAGGCGCAGTTAGCCCTGGCCAGTGGCGATAACGCCACCGCTATTAACCAGCTGCTGCGCATTCACACCGAGCTGCCGGGCACCAGCATTGCCGCCACCGCCTTGTTCGATGCCGGGCACACCGCGCAAATGGCCGGTGACTATGCCCAGGCGCAACAGCTCTTAAGCGAGTTTAAAACCGCCTATCCCAACCACGAACTGAGCGCCCGCCTGCCCGCCAAACTGATTGTGATTCACGAGGCGCAGGGCAACTGGGCCGCCGCCGCTACGCTGCTGAGTGCCCAGGCCAGCGCCAACGCCGGCACCGAGCTGGGCCGCCAGTCGCTGCTAAGCGCCGCCGAGTACTACGACAAAGAAGGCGACTGGGAGCAGGCCCGCGACCACTACCGCGACTACGCCCACAATTACGCCGAACCCGTCAGCGAGCGGCTGGAGGTAGAGCTGCGCCTGTCCGAGCTTTACAACGAGGTGGGCGATAGCGAAAGCCGGGATTTTTGGCTGGCGCGCATTGTTAAAACCGCGCAGCAAAATCCCACCGAGCGCAGTCGCTATTTGGGCGCGCAGGCGGCGACCACGCTGGCCGAAGCGCCCTACCACCGGTTTAAAAATATCGCCCTCACTCTGCCTATCAAACAGAGCCTGGGGCAAAAGCGCAGCGCGCTGGATGCGGCCCTGGCCGCGCAACAGCGGGTGCTGGATTTTAAAGTGGCGGACTTTACCACCCGCGCGAATTTCTTTATCGGCGAAATTTACACCTCGCTGGCGCGCGATTTAATGGACTCCGAACGGCCCGCCAACCTCAACGCGCTGGAGTTGGAGCAATACGATATTCTGCTGGAAGAACAGACCTACCCCTTTGAAGAAAAAGCCATCGACTTACACGAAGCCAATGCCCAGCGCAGCTGGCAGGGGCTTTACGACGACTGGGTCGCGGCCAGCATTCAGTCGCTGGCAAAGTTACTGCCCGCGCGCTACGGCAAACAGGAACAAATCGTGGAGGTGGCCCGTGAGATTCGCTAAGCCACTGCTGGGGTTATGGGGTGTGTTGCTGCTGAGCGCCTGCGCCAGCTCCCCCGAGCAGCCTAATGATGCCGCCACCGCCGAGGCGGACATGGCCGAGGCGGAAGCCAGCGAGCCGGCCTTTAACGCCGCGCTACCGCCGGGCCCTGTTACCATTAATCCTTACCTGCAAAGCCCCGCACCCAAGGTAAGCGCCAACATACAAAGCGATTTTGCCACCGCCCAACAGCAAATGACGCAACAGCGCTGGAGCGATGCGCGCCACACTTTACAGGCGCTGGTGGTACAGGCGCCCGAGTTATCCGGCCCCTGGCTTAACCTCGGTATTGTCTGGGTACAGCTGAATGAGCCGGGTCAGGCCCGCGCCGCCTTTGACCGCGCCCTGGCCGCCAACCCGCTGAATGTGGATGCCTACAACCATTTGGCGGCGCTAGAGCGGCGCGAAGGCAATTTTGCCGAGGCGCAAAAGCTGTACGAGCAGGCACTGGCGGTGTGGCCGCACTCAATCGCCAGCCACAAAAACCTGGGCATTTTGCAAGATATTTACACCGGCGACTGGCCCCAGGCGCTGCTGCACTATCAGGCCGCCCAGTACCTGACCGAGCAAACCCAGGGCGCGCCGGATACGCAGCTGGCGGGTTGGATTATCGACTTACAGCGGCGCATGGCCGCACAGGGGGTGCAGTGAAACCCTTAGTTTTAAACTCAGCAGTGTTAATCGCCGCGCTGTTATTGCCGCTGGCGGCACAAGCGCAGGATGAGCGCCTGGAAAGTACCATCACCGGTAATCAGGAGCAGCCCCAGGTGCTGTACATTGTGCCCTGGCAAACGCCCGACAGCCCCACGCTTAAGTACGATGTGGTACGCGATCAGTCCGCCGCTGTATTTGAGCATTTAGAGCGCTCTGAGCTTCACCGCGAGTTAAACCTGCTGGATCAGATTGAGCCGGCATCGCAAGCGAGCGATAAAAATGAGACACAGGTAACAGAAACGCCGCAACCTACATCAACCGAGACAGACAACTGAGGCATAATGCGCCGGTATTTTGGGGGACGCCCAGCGGCGCAGAGCAACACACAAGGTAAATAACTATGGATTTTTTCTCCACAATCGTGCGCTTTTTCCAAAACGGTGGGCCTTTTATGTACCCCATCGCGCTGGTGCTGATTATCGGCCTGGTGATTGCGGTAGAACGCTATCTGGTGCTCAGCGCCGCGCGCCGCGCCAACAGCCAGGCGTTTAACCGGGTGATGCCGCTGCTGAAAAAACGCGACTATCAGGGCGTAGTGCAACTGGGCCGCTCAGACGATGCCCCCATCGCTCGCATCGTAGCCGCCGGGGTGGCGCGCATGGGCCAGTCGGGCAATCGCGACGACATCGAACTGGCCATGGAAGAGGGCGTATTAGAGGCCATGCCGCGGCTTGAGAAACGCACGCCTTACTTAGCGACTTTGGCGAATATCGCCACCCTTTTAGGGCTTTTAGGTACCATTATCGGCCTGATTGCCGCGTTTACCGCCGTGGCCGAGGCCGACCCCGCCGAGAAAGCCACCTTGCTCTCTAACAGTATTTCGGTGGCCATGAACACCACCGCCTTCGGTCTTATTTCCGCCATTCCGCTGCTGCTGTTTCACGCCATGCTGCAAACCAAAACCACCGAGCTTGTAGACTCGCTGGAAATGACCGGGGTGAAGTGCCTTAACCTTCTGACCGGCAGCGCCCAGCCCAAAGCGGCCGCCGCCAGTCAGCCCGCTCCCAGAGCCGGGGTGTAAGGCTGGCCCATGCGCTTTAGAAGACGGCGCCACAACGAGGAAGCCGAGCTCAACATCACCTCCTTTATGAATCTGATGATCGTATTGGTGCCGGTGCTGTTGCTGAGCATGGTGTTCTCGCGCATTACCGTGCTGGAGCTCAACCTGCCGGATTCCGTCTCGGCCAGCAGCGCCGAAGACTCCGAGGATATGGACTTTCTGGAAGTGGTTCTCTACCCGGATTACCTGGGTATTAATCACCCGGCGGGCAACCGCGCGTTTTCCGTCTGCCCGCACATCGATGGCGACATGGCCGGTACTCACAACTACGCCGAGCTGACCGAGGCGCTCAAGCAAATCAAAATCCGCCTCGAAGACGAATACCAGATCGAGAAAAACGACATTGTCCTCTTGGCCCAGCCAGACACGGATTACCAAACCATTGTCAGTACCATGGATGCGGTGCGCTCGTTTAAAGCCGTGGTGGCCGCCAACGTGGTGGATGCCTCGCTGTTTCCGCAAATCTCTCTGGGCGATGCCCCCGACAATGACCCGCTGCGCGATCAAGTGCCCTGCGACACGGTGAGCGGAGGTGCGCCATGAAACAATCACTGCGCGCCAAGCGCATGGCCAAGCACCATCGCCGCAACCAGAAGGTACCCAAGCTGAACCTGGTATCGCTGATGGATATTTTCACCATCCTGGTGTTCTTTTTGTTGGTCAACTCGTCTGACGTTGAGGTACTGACCAACGACAAATCCATCAAGCTGCCAGCCTCTATCGCCGACACAGTGCCCGAAACCACCTTGGTGGTCATGGTAAACGACGAGAACATTCTGGTGGGCGGCCGCCCGGTAACCGACATTGCCAGCATTGGCGAAGACCCGGAAATCGAGCCCCTGCTAGCCGAGCTGGAATACCGCGCCTCGCGCCGCAACATCACCCCCGAGCAACAGGCCAAGGGCCTGCCCATCACAATTATGGGCGACAAAGCCATTCCCTATACCCTGCTCAAACAGGTTATGAATACCTGCGCCCAGGCGGGCTACCGCGATATCGCTTTAGCGGTTAACAAAACCGCCGACAAACGCGGCGAAGCGCTTGAGGGGGCCGTGCAGTAATGGCTCGCAGGCAGACACCAGAATGGCAATCGCCCTTTGCCCGCAGCGCGGCCGACGACTCGCGCTTTGGCAAAATCCTGATCGGCGCCGTGGCCGTATTTGCCATCGCCGGGGTGGTGGTGCCGCTTATTCAACTGCCGGAAATTGAACGCGCCGAAAAAGAAGAGCTGCCGCCGCAACTGGCGCGGGTACTGTTAGAAAAACAGGAAATCGAGCCGCCCCCACCGCCGCCTGAACCAGAGCCCGAGCCAGAACCGGAAGAAGAACCCGAGCCCGAAGAGCCGCCGGAGCCGGAAGAGGTGCCCGAACCGGAGCCGGAACCCGAACCGGAAGAACAACCCGAGCCAGAGCCCATCACCGAAGTGGATAAAGCGCGGGAAAAAGCCAAAACCACCGGCGTACTGCAGTTTCAAGACGCCCTGGCGGATATGCGCGAGGCCATCGATACCAAAGCCGTTGCCAGCGAAAACATAACCCGTGGCCAGGCCGAAGCCGAACGCGCCCAGCGCGATTTAATTACTAGTAATGCTGAAGCCGACAGCGGCGGTATCAACACTGCAGCGCTTTCCACCGACACCGGTGGTGTCGCCCTGTCGGGCCGCGAAACCACGCAGGTAGAAAGCCCGCTGGGCGGTGAAGATGCCGTGGCCTCAGCCGCGCCCGCCAAAAGCCGCGCTGCATCCGAGCGCACCGACGAAGAAATTCGCCAAATCATGAGCCAACACGCCAGCGCGCTGGATCGCTACTACCGCCGCGCCCTGCGCAGCAACCCCGCGCTGCAGGGCAAGGTGGTGTTAAAACTGGTGATTAATCCCGACGGTACCTTGGCGGATGTCAGCATCGTCAGCTCTGGCCTGAACGATCCGGATTTGGAGGCGAAGGTTTTGGCGCGGGTTAAGTTGATTACCTTCCCGGCGCGTAGTGATGTGGTTGTTACTACACGGAATTATACTTTGAATTTTTTGCCGCAACTGTAAGGTTTGTAGGCCCGTGTCGCCGGGCGTTGCGAGTTACTTTTTAGGTGTAAAAAGTAACCAAAAACCCTTCCCCGGAGATCCCGCCCTACGGGTACCCTCACTCCAGCCTGTTTTTGCGGGCCGCATCGACAGGCCGTCCCTGGCCTGACGATGCTTGTGCGCACGTCCTGTGCGCGTACCCCCAAAAACAGACTTCCGTTCGGCGGGCTCTACGGGGGCCGAAAGCGGCACTTCGTAGTTGAATTTAGAATCAAGCCCTTGCCTTTATGTCGGTTGAAATTAATTTATTTGGCTTTTTTCAGGGGTATAAGCGTGGAGCCAATTGGGGTTTTCGCCCGTTTACAGCTGAGCCGAGCGGAGGCCGATTTTAGGGGTTGAGCGCTCTGGACGAGCGCGAAAGGTCTAAGCGCACATGGACGTGCGGTTTAGACCGACCGCTAAAATTGGCCGGAGGGAGGGGACCCCGAAGGGGCCAGATGTTGGGCGAGGTTTTTGGTTACTTTTTGCCGAAAAAAGTAACTCGCAACGCCCGGCGACACGGGCATACAAAACTCATCAGCCAAAGTACAAATAATATACAGCTCCAACCCCCTCAGATATACTAAGAACCTTTTAGAACCTCGGAGAACCTCATGTCTCTTAAAGCAACGTCGGTAAGGCTGGACGATGAAACCCTCGCCCGAATCGGGCAGATGGCAGACGCTATGGACAGGCCGCGTGCCTGGTTAATGGCCGAGGCGATTAAACAGTATATCGCCCGCGAGGAATGGTTTATCCGCGAGGTGGAGCAAGGCGTAGCCGCCGCCGATGCCAACCGCCTGATCGACCATGCGGATTTAAAAGCCCGCTGGGAGGCAAAGCGTGCCGCTAAAGTGGACTGATCTGGCGGCGCAGGATTTAGAAATAATAGAGCAGTATATCGCCGAAGACAGCGACCCGAGTATTGCAATAGATGTCGTGCTGTCCATTATTAACACCGCCGAGCTGATCCTGTCCCAGCACCCTCGTGCGGGTCGGCAGGGCCGAGTTAGAAATACCCGAGAACTCGTCATTGACGGTTTGCCCTTTGTGGTTATTTATCGTGAAGGGGGTAGTGGGGTGGAGGTGCTTAGAACTTTGCATTGTTCGCAGCAGTGGCCGGGGAATGGGTAACTCTCATAATTTTTAATTGGATTGCCCGGGCGGGCTGGTTTGTATGCCCGTGTCGCCGGGCGTTGCGAGGTACTTTTGGTCTTGGCCAAAAGTACCCAAAAGCCGCGCTCCAACATCTGGCCCTGCGGGTACCCTCATTCCAATCGATTTTAGCGGGCTGTATCGATAGGCCGTCCATGGCCTAACGATACTTGCGCAAACTTCCTGTTCGCTTACCCGCTAAAACCGATTTCCATTCGGCCTAGATGTAAAGGGGGCAAAAAGCGGTACTTCGTAGTAAGGCCACGTACTTCGGATCGTCAAAAGGCAAAGTCCTTGCTGAAGTGTCTAACGTCAGACATCAGACAGCAACCCGTTGCAAAAGGGGTTAGCCCATGGCACTATTTTCCTCATCAAAATATACGTTTATTTATTGTCACGCAGCACAACTATAAAACAGTGGCGTAGCCAGGAGGCTGGGAATAGGACAGGGCAGTATCTAGAAATTGACGCATGCCCTTCATTTATATTCCCCTTTTGCTTGTTGTTCAGGAAAGCCGCTTGAGCGGCCTGCTAGAAATAACGAATAGAGGGTAACAGGCCCCTGCAGTTTCTTGCATGTTCATATGTAGACATGTCTACATATAGGAATACATGATCAGATATACACATAATGTCTATATCTGATCATGCTTATGAATTAGCTGTTAGCTTTCAGATTGAGAAGTAGATGAAGAAAACTAGGAAGTATCTTTCAGAATATAGCGTACATATTTGTAGCTCAAAGTGGATTATGATGCCATCAGATCAGATCCAATCTGATGCAACAATGGATGAGGAGACAGAAAACGTTTCGAAATCCTGTCATATCTATTTAATTTGCAGGAGGCCATCCACGTACTTCCTCAAAGATACAATGAAGTATGATGGCGAAATTTTAGAAGTTGATGTTGCCTACAAAATTGATGGGAAGGAAGAAAACTTTGGCTATAAAGGTAAGTTCCCATTATTAGATGGTGCAGTTAGTCTTGCTGTAAGTGATTACCCTTACAGGGAAATCATTACATATGATAAAGATGGGAGAGAAGTAAGGCGCTTACCCGCAAATTTAATATCAATAAATCAGGATTGGGATAGCCCGCTGAAGCAATTAGAAGTCCTTTACGTTGGGCAGGCATTTGGAAATGGTTCAAGGTCCGCTCATGAAAGGCTTAAAAGCCACTCAACATTGCAAAAAATACTTGCCGATAGCCATCACAAATATCCTGACGGTGAAATATCAGTATTGATGGTAAAGTTTGAGCCATGCCAACTACTTATAACCATGGATGGTAGATCAGGCGTAAAGAATGACAATAAAGTAGAAAATAATCGATTTCGTAGTATTCAAGAAAACCCTCTAACGGAAAAGCAACAAATAGATCTCGTTGAAGCCGCGCTAATTAGATATTTTCAACCGCTCTACAATGATAAGTTCAAAATTAAATTCCCTTCTCCAAAAGTAAAAGTTTTGAGGAAGTGCTACGAACTTGACTTCTCTGGTCTTGTGGTGGAAATAAATACGGAAGAACTAAGATTTCGCCTCTATTCAGACTCCAGAGCGCGCAGTCATTATCATATCTGTAATGTTGATATAGTGGATGAGAAAAGTAGAGCTGGATTTTTTTATGTAACCTTAGGTGCTGGAAACATGGTTAAAGTGAGTGATTGTATTGAGCCTAGCTCTTATCGAAAAAGCTAACAAGCGCAATCACTCGGATCAAATCTCCGCTGCGCTCCAATTTGCCCGGTGTTGTGGGCGTTAGAGTCCTTACATCGTACAAGGAAAATAGAGTTGCTAGAAATAAGATTTCTGTCTGGAAATAAATTCAAGATCAAAGAAGCCTCACTTATTCTTAAAGGTGCTGGGGTTTCTGTTGTTCCGGTTAAAGCAAAAGTCGAAGAGCTGCAAACTGAGGACACATCGCGGCTAGTAAAAGATAAAGCGCTTAAGGCTTTTGAGAAAATTGGGCGTCCACTATTTGTAGAACACACTGGTTTATATATTGATTACATGAACGGGCTCCCAGGCGGTCTTACTCAAATATTTTGGGACACATTACAAGCAGATAAATTTACGCAACTCTTCGGTAAAGGTGGTGAGAATACTTTGGTGGCAAAGACCGTAATAGGGTTTGTTGATGGAAAGAGATTCCACTTGTTTGAGGGCTGTGTGAAAGGCTATGTCCCAACTGAACCCATTGGCAACCGAGACTTTCAATGGGATTGCGTCTTCGTTCCAGAGGGTGAATCAAAGACTTTCGCCGAGCTTGGAGAGAGAAAGAATGAAATATCCATGAGAAAAAAAGCGCTGGATCAATTCGCCTCGTTTCTGAAAATTAGGGGCCACGTATAAATGCATGAGTTAGCTGAGGCAATTCGAAATAAGAAAGCAGTGCTTTTTGCCGGCGCAGGATTATCAATGAATCTTGGACTGCCGTCTTTTAATTCTCTGATTGGCAAGTTGGCAGAAGAGTTAGAATTTGATTCAGAGCTTTTCCGTATGTCGGGTGACTACCTGACGCTCGCTGAGTACTACTATCAAGTCAAAGGAAAGCTTGGCCCATTGAGAAGCTGGATGGATACTACTTGGCACTCTGGTGATGTAAATATTTCTGAATCCCTTATTCACAAGGCAATTGTAGATCTTGAATTATCAGCGATCTATACAACAAACTATGACAGATGGATCGAAAGGTCCTTTGATTATTGGAAAGTACCTTATAGCAAAATTGCTAATGTTTCTGATATAGCATCGGCGAAAGAGGATCAGACTCAAATAATAAAATTTCATGGAGATTTTGACGACGATGAGTCTATTGTTCTCACGGAATCTAGTTACTTCGAAAGAATGAACTTTGAATCTCCGCTAGATATAAAGCTAAGGAGCGATGTTCTAGGTAAGACTGTCTTGTTTTTAGGATACAGCTTGTCTGATATCAATATCCGCTATCTTCTTTTTAGGTTACAGAAGCAGTGGGAGAAAGAAGGTTGCGATAAAACAAGACCAAAGTCGTATATCTTTTTAGCTCGTCCAAATGTGGTCCAGGAAGAAATACTTCGCGCTAGAGGGGTGGTGCCGATAGTTGCTGAAACTGATAATCCAAAAGAGTCATTACAAAAATTCCTTGTGGAGTTATTACAAGAAGCCTACGGCAAGAGGCTGGAGCCTTAAATTCACCACAACAAGTCAATTAACTAAGCTCCTTCGGGGCCGGACGCGAAAAAGCCGCGCCGATTATTGAGGCGTTGTATCTAGAGGGTAGTTGATGGAATTAATCGCTTCGATATCGCAAATACTTATAGCTACGTCAGTAGCTTTTGTAGCTTGGAAACAATATCAACTTTCGGGTAGGCAAGCGTATCTTGATCGAGAACGCCTTAAGCATGAACTATTTGGCAGGCGATACGACTTCATCAACGATACGAGTTTTTTTGTTTACAGAAACTGGGATTTTGATGTGTTGTCTAGCTTTGATGCACATATTGCAAAAGCGAAGTTATTGTTTCCTAAATCAGCAGTAGGTCATTTAACTCAAATGCGATATGCTGCTGAAAAGCACGTTCAAAGAATGGTTAAACCAGCTTCCAATAATAATGAAACCCCGGAAGAGCGTATCGAACGAATTGAAGAAAGCTTAGTACAAGCGCTCAATAGTGATTACAAGATTTTTATATCAAGTATTGAGTACCTAATAACAATCGAAGACTACAATGCATAGCGAACGAGCTTCCGGGGTCAGGCCTTACAATTGACATAAAACCGTCAAACGTAAGGCCTGACCCCGAGTCTCCCTTGACTTAACCTATTTAGATTCAATCAACCATAAGAAAGGCTGGATTCGGCCAACACAATTTATCCCAAAGTGAAGGAAGTCGGGAACTCATTCTCTGCGTGCAGATTTTCCGCAGCTAAAGGTGCTATTTCACTTCTTCATCATTTGGAACCTGAGATGACTCCTCTTGGGCTGCCGTCATTTCCAATATCTCGGGAGAAGTCTGGACCATTGGTTCGAAGTGAGCCGGATCACCGGCGGGTATGGTCGACAGTTTTCGCACTTGGAAGACGGCATAGCTACCAAGCACCAAGAATACGATGGCAATATAAATAGGCAGGGCATTGGGGCCTGTCAGGTTCATTAAGTTGCCCGCTACAATGGGCGCGAATACAGACCCTGCGCCGTGTAAGACGAGCATATCGGTTGATCCAGATACCACGTCCTCGGGCTCTAACAGGTCAATGATTAGGGCAACGGCAAGCGGGTAGACTGAGAATGACATTCCGCCCCAAAGAAAAAATAAAGCCAGCAGTAACTTATCGCTGGTAGTTACTGTCATCGCCAGCGCCGCAATAGCCGCAACCGCACAGACCACGGTTAATACTCTGCGCCGATCGTGTTTGTCTGAATATCGCCCTATGGGCATTTGCAATAATGCACCACCAATGATGGTTATGCTCATTAACCAACCCACTTGAGACAAGTCAAAGTCTCGGCTTGCGGCGAATAGTGGCGCCATGCTCCAAAACGCTCCCATGGCTAAACCCGACAGTACCGCAGCCGCGACGGCCAGGGGCGACAAGCGGAAGACTTTTTTGAGTGTGCTTTTGGGGCGGGAAGGTACCTGGGGTTGGCTGCGGGAGGTGATCGTGATGGGCAAAACCGCCAGGCAAATAAAAATGGCCGTTAGAGAAAACAGCAAGTGCGGGCCGTCAGCTTGAATACCCAGTAGCTGCTGAGCCAGCGCGATGGCACTTAAGTTTACCACCATATAAGAAGCAAACACTTTGCCGCGCTCTTCTTTAGAGGCGCGCGCATTAAGCCAGCTTTCGGTGACGGTCACGAGGGTGACAAACGACACCCCGTAGATAACTCTTAGCAAAAACCAGAAGTACGGGTTGTGCCACAAGCTGTGCATTAACGCGATAGAGGAAGACAGCGCGGCGCAAAACGCAAAAGCCCGGATATGCCCAATCTGAGCGATCAGCCGGCCACTGACAAATGTGCCGCCCATAAAGCCAACAAAGTAGCCCGACATGATAAACCCGACGGTTGCCGTCGAGAATCCGGCCTGGCTGCCCGACACTGTTAACAGAGTGTTCAGTAGTCCGCCGCCTAACAGTAATAGCGCGACGCTACCCAGTATTGCACTTATAGGGTGCACAATGGTCCACATAGTGGTCTCCTGTTTATCAACAAAGCGCGCAAAACGCCGCGCTACGACATGTCTGGGAGATTAGAGGGGGTGAGCTAAAGGCGGCTGAGCCAATCGCTTAAAAAGCTGCAAACCATGCGCCAACCGTCGATGAGCGGTTTGGCGAGTCAATACAGGAATGCCAGGGACGGTTTACTTGAATATATTTGTTGAAGTCCGCGAGTCACTGGGGCAGGGCCTACAATTTATATTAGTGTAACGAAAGTAAGTACCTACCCCAGTAAGCTGTTTGAACAACTCAGTTTAAGCAATAGCGTTAAGGCCTTTCGCTTTGGTCAACGTAAATCAGTTGGTCGATGTGAAAACCCAGCGTTTGGGCCTGGTTCTCAAACTTTTGTGTTAAGGCGTCCGGTACTGTTGGTTGGCGGGATAGCAGCCAAAGGTAATCAGTATTGGGGCCTGCGACGAATGCGTGCTGGTAGTCTTGGTCCAGTTCAAACACGATGTAGGAGCCGTAGAAAGGTCCAAAGAAGGAGACTTTTAAAAAGCCGACATCCGGCGAATCGACGAATTTGGCGGTTCCTTCTGCTTCACTCCATTCAGATTTTTGTGCGTCATAGCCTCGGTTGATCACGGTAACATTTCCGTCCTCGTCCAAGCTGTAGTGGGCGGTTACGTGGGTTAGGTCTTCTTCAAAGCTGTGATCTAGCCGGGCGATTTCATACCACTTACCTAAATATCGGTTTAGCTCGAATGACTCTACGGGTGTTACTCCTTCAGGTTGGCTTACGCAAGAAGTTAATAAAAAGACGGTTAGAAGGGTTATTAGGAAATAACGCATAAAAAAGCTCCATCCAGTAGCACAAAGGATTCAGTACGACGAAATGGTATTACGGGATCAGCGATGCTGATTCGTATCAGGCCTTACATTTGCCATAGCTTTGAAATAACCTAGCGCTTGGATAATAAGAAATCGGGATCAGGCTAGCGATCTATCTGCATAGCGGCAGGGATAGCAATATGAGAACTCTAAACGACATATATCAGTGTATCCAATGCAAAGCGGTAGTGGCTCATGGAAATAGGCACTGCCGAGGGTGCGGAGTGCGGTTTACGGCTGCCGATATCGATCATATGAAAGACAATATTCAGTCTGTGGTGGGGGCCTTGCCATGGAACTTGCGCGATGTGTACCGCTGCGTCCATTGCCAAGAACACGTTGCCATCAAGGATGCGTACTGCAGAGGCTGCGGGGATGAGATTTGCGATAACGAACGACAACTGATGAAGTTGAGAATGGATGAAATAGCCAAAGAAAATACCCCCGCGCTGATTGGTCTTCTTACTTTTGTGCTACTGGTAATCTTGGCATTGGTTGCAATGTGAGAACTCGCACGCCCGGCGATACGGGCATATAAACGTCAAAAGATCCATGAATTTTAAGCGTTTTGCACTTTTCCCCAACAGCACTGACACCCCAGACCATTACAGCTCCATCCAGAAGGTTCTCCGGCTCACCCAGACCGCCTATCAACCCTTATAAATGCCTTAAATCGAGCATTTTGGTTATAAATATGAATTTTATACATGTATAAATGAATTAATACCATTTTCGTTCATGCTTTCCCTCGCGTATAAATCACACCTGTTTTCGGCTTAAGGCAAGTTGACGCTGACTAGGATGCTTATTCGCCTTGTAAGCCAGAAAGTTACATTGGGTTGAGCCTCAGATTAAGGACGGTGGATTACCATGAACAGCGAGTTTACGTTTTCGATTAAACGCATTGATTTCGATGAGAATTATCACCCAGCGGACAGTACGCGTATTACCACGAACTTTGCCAATTTGGCGCGCGGGGAAAGTCGGCAGGAGAATCTGCGCAACGCGCTGCGAATGATCGATAACCGATTCAACGCCTTGGCCAATTGGGACAACCCTAGGGGTGATCGCTACTCGCTTGAGCTGGAGATTATTTCCGTCGATCTGCATATTGAAGGCAGCGATGAAGCCTTTCCAGCGATTGAGGTGTTAAAAACGCAGATTGTTGATCATGAAACCAACAGGCGTATTGAAGGCGTGGTGGGGAATAATTTTTCCTCTTACGTGCGCGACTATGATTTTAGTGTGGTGCTGCGCGAGCACAATAAAAATCAAGCGAAGTTTAGCGTTCCGGCAGACTTTGGCGACTTGCATGGCAAAATTTTTAAAAGCTTTATCAGCTCTGCGGCCTACAAGCAGAATTTTAGTAAGCCGCCTGTAATTTGCTTGAGCGTGTCGGATAACAAAACTTATACACGAACTGAAAATCAGCATCCGGTATTGGGGGTTGAGTATCAGCCCAATGTGCCTTCGTTAACCGAGCAGTACTTTAAAAAAATGGGGCTGCAGGTGCGCTATTTTATGCCGCCCAACAGTGCGGCGCCTTTGGCATTTTACTTTTTTGGCGATTTGCTTAGCGATTACACAAACCTTGAGCTTATCAGCACCATCAGCACCATGGAGACTTTCCAGAAAATTTATCGCCCGGAAATTTACAACGCTAACAGCGAGGCAGGTGCATTTTACCAGCCGAGCTTGCAGCATCGTGACTACTCCTTAACTCGGATTGAGTACGACCGCGAAGAGCGCAGCAAGCTGGGCGTTGAACAGGGAAAATACGCCGAAGAACATTTTATAAGGCCGTATCAAGGCGTTTTGGAACACTGGGCAGCTAACTGCGCGGTTTGATCTATTAGGCTGTTGAAAAACTACTTAGGGTTCTCAGCAGCCATCTATTCAAGTACTGAGATAGCAATGAAAAAACTATTACCCACCTCAACGGCGGGCAGCTTGCCCAAGCCCGGCTGGATTGCCGAACCTGAAAAACTGTGGTCCCCCTGGAAACTGCAGGGCGACGAACTGATTGAAGGCATACAAGACGCTTTACGTGTGGCCCTACAAGAACAGCAACAGGCCGGTATTGATATCGTTAGTGATGGCGAGCAGACCCGTCAGCACTTTGTCACGACCTTTATTGAGCACTTAAGCGGTGTGGATTTTGAACAGCGCAAAACGGTAAAAATTCGCGATCGCTACGAGGCAAGCGTGCCCGTGGTGGTGGGTGCTGTGGCCAGACAAAAACCTGTATTTGTGGACGATGCGAAGTTCTTGCGCCAGCAAACTCAGCAGCCGATTAAATGGGCCCTGCCCGGTCCCATGACCATGATTGATACCCTGTACGACGACCACTACAAGAGCCGTGAAAAGCTGGCCTGGGAGTTCGCCAAAATTCTTAACCAAGAAGCCAAAGAGCTGGAAGCGGCGGGTGTCGATATTATTCAATTTGACGAACCCGCGTTTAACGTATTTTTTGATGAGGTCAACGACTGGGGGATCGCTGCATTGGAAAAAGCGGTTGAAGGGCTTCAGTGTGAGACGGCGATGCATATTTGCTACGGCTATGGCATTAAGGCGAACACCGATTGGAAGAAAACTCTGGGTTCTGAGTGGCGCCAGTACGAAGAGGTGTTTCCCAAACTGCAAAGCTCCAGTATCGATATCGTCTCGCTGGAGTGTCAAAACTCCCGCGTGCCAATGGATTTGCTGGAGCTGATTCGCGGTAAAAAAGTGATGGTGGGGGCCATTGATGTGGCAAGCCACAACATCGAAACGCCCGAGGAGGTTGCTGATACCCTGCGCCAAGCCCTAAGGTTTGTGGACGCGGACAAGCTTTACCCATGCACCAACTGTGGTATGGCGCCATTGCCGCGACAAGTTGCCAGAGGCAAGCTTAGCGCCCTAAGCGCGGGCGCGGAAATTGTGCGTAAAGAGCTTGCGGGTCACAGTTGATTCACAGGTTCTAAAAATCTCTTGTAGCAGAAACCTCAGCTTGAATGCGCTGGGGTTTTCTTGCTTTGGTGAATAATAAAGTTAGAGCGATTAAGGGTATTCATGTTCGTTATTCTTTTGTATTTATTGGTTGGCGCCTTTGCCGGGCTGCTAGCGGGTTTGTTTGGCATCGGCGGCGGTATGGTGATTGTGCCGGTACTTATTTTCAGCTTTATTGGTGCCGGTCTCTCCCCCGACGTACTGACTCATATGGCGGTGGCGACGTCGCTGGCGAGTATTGTTTTCACCTCCATCAGTTCTGTCTGGGCACATCACCGTAAACAGGCGGTTATTTGGCGAATTGTTAAGCTGATGACGTTGGGGTTAATCATTGGTACCGCGATTGGGGTGTTTTTTATCTCCTCGGTGCCTGGCCCCGTACTGCAAAAACTGATTGGCCTATTCGCTTTGCTGTTATCGTTGAAAATGCTGCTTAACTGGCAGCCACCCGGTGAAGGCAAAGAGCCGGGCGCTGGAGGGTTAAGCATAGCAGGTGGTGTGATTGGGTTTGGTTCGTCGTGGTTTGGCATTGGTGGCGGCACCTTTACTGTGCCTTATTTATCCTGGCTGCGCATTAATATGCGAAACGCCGTGGCAACGTCTGCAGCCTGTGGTTTGCCTATTGCGGTGGCGGCTACCTTCGCCAATATCGTTGCCGGGTGGAACCATCCGGACTTACCCCAGTGGAGTACCGGCTATGTTTACTGGCCTGCGGTGTTGGGTATCGCCATTGCCAGTGTGCCTTGTGCGCGCATAGGCGCAAAGCTGGCTCACTCGCTGGACGCCAAGTTGCTGAAAAAATTATTTGCGGTACTGCTGTTTGTGGTCGGTATTCGTTTTTTACTGGCTTAAATAAGGTGCGCTTAGCTAAGTATTTACAGGCTACCGCCACTTGCTGGCGGCCACTTTGAGCTTATCGCTCAGATTGACAGTGCCAGCAAACCTCAAAGCTGGCGTCGTTCTCTTCGCCGCATTGCGGGCAGTACCAGGCCTGGCCCGCTGGGCGGTTTAGTAAATCGTCGATAATCGCTTTGGCTTTAGCGTAGTCGGCCTCGTCTGCCCACAGCTCTGGCCAGGTCTGAATGGGAGAAAGATCGCCCATGGCGCCTGCGGCGTACTCGTTTTTTAGCCTGCTATCAATGCCGTTCTCCCGCAGCAGGTTGCGGGCATTCTCGACCAGAATTTTATTTTCGTGGGTGTAGACCAGCTGCATAAGATTATCGTGTGTATTGTTTCCCGTGATTGTTTAATCCAATGTATCACAGATACAAAGGCCCTGGAGATGGCCGGTGCAAGAGGAATACGTTAGGCTAAGGGGTAGAATCACGGATAGGGATAATACAATGCGATATGACCTGAGTGTTCATATTATTATCGGCGCGCTGGTTGCGCTGTTGCTGAGCGCCTCAGCCGCGTTTGCCGATCCAGAATCGACCAACGAGGCCGATATAGATGCCGGTAGTATTCACAATACCGGCCAGGTGATTGAGGCGAATGCCAGTGCAACGGATAGCCAGATACAGGCTCGCTTACAAGCAATTTTAACCAGCTCGGAGCAGTTTACCCAGCTGGAGGTTCGGGTGGATAACGGCCTGGTCTTTTTAAAAGGCTACACGGACAAGCGCGCTTTTGTTCAGTGGGCCGGTGACATTGCCAATAATACCCAGGGTGTTGTGGCGGTGGTGAATAACCTGGAGCAGAGCCCGGGCAACTACTTTAGCGTCTCAGTGTTCAAGTCCGAACTGCTTAAAGCCTGGTATAAATTTCTCCACGCCCTACCCTTGCTGCTGGCCGCTGCGTTGACCTTTGTGGTGTTCTTTTTTATCTCTCGGCCTGTATCGGCATTTTTAGTGGGCCCGGTTCGCTACGTAACCGACAGTGCGCTTATTAAAGTTGTGTTGCAGCGTATCGTCGCCGTGCTAGTTGTTCTGCTGGGGCTGTACTTCTTTTTGCGCATTGCGGGCTTAACTCAGTTCGCCGTTGCGGTAATGAGCGGTACCGGCCTTTTGGGCCTGGTGGTGGGCTTTGCCTTTCGCGATATTGCCGAAAATTTTATTGCCAGCTTGTTAATTAGTATGCAGCGGCCATTTCGTTTGGGTGATGTGATTGAGGTCAGTGGCTTTCGCGGTGTGGTGCAAAAAGTCACCACGCGGGGCACAACGCTGGTGGACTTTGACGGCAATCATATACAGGTGCCCAATGCCACCATTTATAAAAGCGTGATACAGAATTTTTCTGCCAACCCCAATGTGCGCGGTAATTTTTTAATTGGTGTGGGCTACGACTCAAAGGTGCGTTTTGCCCAGGAAACCGCCATGGCGGTTATGCTGGAGCACCCAGCGGTGTTGGCAGACCCCGAGCCTCAAGTGTTAATCGAAGACCTGGGCTCTTCCACCATTAACTTACGGGTGTATTTCTGGGTAGATGCCACCCAATACAGTGTGATTAAAGTCGCCTCGGCGCTTATGCGTCAGGTAGTGCGCGCCTTTGAAGCGGCGGATGTATCCATGCCGGACGATGCCCGCGAGATTATCTTTCCCCAGGGTGTACCCTGGGAGCCGCAGGACGAGCCTAATGCCACAGAACCTGAATTGCCGGCGCCTGCTGTTACCGAGCGGCAAGATCATAAACCCGAACAGACCGCGACCCACCCAGAGGCTACCGAGCGTTTGCTGGACGATCTGGCCAGCGACACCGAAAATATCCAGAAGCAGGCCCAAAACTCACGCGAGCCCGAAGAGGGTAAAAATATTATTTGAATAGCGGTATAATTCTGATACAAAAATAATTATTGGTTTAAAAGGAAAATAAATGAAATGGACACTCATCCTATCCGTAACCTTAGCAGTTTCTTTGGGTCAGTCACTGGTTTCCTGGTATTTTGGCAAATTTAGTTGGTCATTGGTTTTGATCTGTGGCATTACAGCCTTTGCTGCCGCAGTTTCAGTTAATGCGATTACGCGAATTAAATCTCGTTGAAAACTTCAGGAATTACTCTAAAACAAAAAGGAATCTACCTCTTATGTTTCAAAAACAATTAAATGTTAAATGGATAGCCATTGGTGTCGTGGCTTTTATCGCTCTGATGGTTGCTTTAAGCGCGGTATATACCGTTGAAGAGGGGCACGTGGGCATTGTTAAACGCTTTGGCGAGGCGAAATATCAAGAAAACCCCGGCCTGCATTTTAAAGTGCCGTTTATGGATTCGGTGGAGTCTATCGAGGTGCGCACGCGTAAAAACGGTGAGAAAATGGCCAGCAGTACCGCCGAGCAAATGCCGGTGACTGTTGAGGTATCGGTTAACTGGACCGTGAATAAAGAAGCCGCCTTGGACTTATACCGTCGCTATGGTGGTCTGATGCAATTTGAGCAGCGCATTCTCGACCCGCGCTTTCGCTCTGCGACCAAAGATACCATTCCCAAATTTGAAGCCGAGCAGTTAATTCAAGACCGTGCCCTGGCCATTACGGGGATCGAGCAGCGCTTGATTGAGGAAATGGCGGAGTTTCCGGTTATTGTCGATAACATTCAAATTGAGAATATAGTCCTGCCGCGTAAATACATTCAGTCCATTGAAACCAAACAAACCGAGAAAAACCTGGCGGCCGCTGAAGAGCATAAGCTGGAGCGCCAGCGTTTAGAGGCGTTGCGCGAAGTGAACACCGCCGATGCCAAAGCCCAGGGCATTATTAAAGTGGCCGAGGCCGAAGCGCAATCCATCACGTTAAAAGGTGAAGCGGAAGCAAAAGCGATTGAGGCCAAAGCCAAGGCGCTGCGCGATAACCCGTTGATTGTAAAACTCACCGAGGCCCAGGCGTGGGATGGCAAGCTGCCCAGCACCATGATGGGCGATGGCGCCATGCCCATTATGGATATGCGTGAGGCCGCTTCGCGCTAAAAAAACGCCCATCTTATGGGTGGGCGTATTTTGATCTCAAAGGCTAGGCGCCGTAGCGCGCCATAAACATTTTTACGGTTTCGTTGATAATCGTCTGCGTATCGTTATTCAGCTCTTGCACACCATAAAGGCGCGGGTAAAAAATCAGCGATTTGAGCTGATACACAAACTGCCGCGCCGCCAGCGGGATGTCTTCAATCTTCAGCACGCCATCTGCCAGTGCCGCTGTCAGTAATGGCTCCAGATAGCGCAAACAGCCAATAGACGATTTATTGAGTGACTGCGCCAGGGTTTGATCTTGCAGAAGCTGGATAAAAGTAACCCGGGCAAGTTGCAAAAATTCTTCCGAGCTCAGTAGCTCTGCCTCTTGCTGCGCGACTTCGGTAAGCTGTGCAGCAATGCTCCGGGCTGGGTCGTAGCTGAGAATATCGCCCTGCTTAAGCTTGTGGAACATACCCTCTAACATGGCGACAAAAAGGTCTGTTTTGGTGGCAAAGTGGTTGTATACCGTGCGTTTGGAAACCTGAGCCACGGCGGCCACCTGATCCATGCTGGTAGCGTCCAGCCCTTCCTGCGCAAACAGGTTCTCGGCGGCTTCAAGAATTTGCAGGCGTTTCTTCTCGGACAATTTCATAGGCGTGGGAATATTCAAACTTTAGGGCATTTTAGCGGACTGCGGGTTTAATTACACTAATCAGTTTACTTTTTGCGGTGGATGATATTAAACTACACTGGACAGTTTACTTTTGGTGTAACTATGACCCGTTTAACAATGGCTGCGCTGGCTTTGTCCGCGTTAACACTCGGAGGTGTGTATATGGCTCAAGGTTCTTTCGCTGCAGGCGCAGCTGAATATGCACCCGCACCCCGCGAAGGCGGTAAGTTCGTCAATCAAAAGCCCACCGAGCCCTCCTCTTTCTGGCGCACGGTAGAGATTTTTTGGCGTTTTCTCACCGAAAGCCGCACCGACCCGGAGCCTGAAAACGAGCTGCCCATGCAAACACTGGCCCGCGCGCAGTTAGAACAGTTGAGCGATAACCAGCTGCACATCGTCAAGCTCGGTCACTCTTCGCTGTTGTTAAAAGTGATGGGCGAGTACTGGCTGATTGATCCGGTCTTTTCCGAGCGCGCGTCGCCCTTTAGTTTTATGGGCCCGAAGCGATTTCAGCCCACCCCCATTACTATTGAGCAATTGCCACCCATCGCCAAGGTGCTGATTTCCCACAATCATTACGATCATCTGGATAAAAAAGCTGTGGCGGCTCTGGCCGATAAAACCGAGCGATTTTTGGTACCGCTGAATGTGGATACCGAGCTGCGCGACTGGGGCGTTGCGGAAGAAAAAATCCTAGCGTTTGACTGGTGGCAAGAGACTGAAGACAAAAGCGCGCGCGTTACCTTTACCCCCACGCAGCATTTTTCCGGCCGTGGTTTGGGGGATGCCAACGAAGCCTTATGGGGTTCGTGGGTTATTGAAACGGCAGCGGGAAAAATTTATTTCAGCGGCGACTCGGGTTACTTTCCCGGATTTAAAACTATCGGCGAGCGGTTTGGTCCGTTTGACTTAACCATGATAGAAACCGGTGCTTACGACAAAGACTGGGCTGAAATTCATATGACGCCGGAAGAGTCTGTAGCGGCGCATATAGACTTGCGCGGCAGGGTAATGATGCCCATCCACAACGGCACTTTTAACTTGGCCTTTCATACCTGGTACGACCCGCTGCAGCGAGCAACCGCCGAAGCCGAGCGCCGCGGCGTCAGTCTTACCACGCCGTTAGTCGGCGAGATAATGACCCTTGGCGAAGAGCTGCCCGCGCACCAGTGGTGGCAGCGCGAAGCACTGTAAGAAAAAACCGGCCGCTCCGAGAAGAAGCGGCCGGCAAAGAGCGCTTAATACGCAGCGCTTCAAACTAGTCTAAGCAATCGGCGGGAATGCTCTGCCCGTCGTAGGTGAGTAGATCGATACTGCAGTTATAACCACTGCCGCAATCGGTACTGTGATAAGTAAATACATCGGCGAGCCCGGCCATTTCATCGGCCAACAAGTCGCAGGCTTCGGTTGGATAGTTGGTATAACAGATATTGGTAAAGCCGTACTGCTTCACGCCACAGGCGCCCAGCTGTAGATCGCCGCTACCACTGTCAACGTCATCGATAATACCCGAGCCGTCGCCGGAGCCGCCGTTACCATTGCCCTGCCCGTTATCCCGCCCTTGGCCGCCACCGGCGCTGCTGCTCTGGCCATTGCCACCGCTGACGCTGCCCGCCTGGGTAAAGTTAGTAATAACATCCATTTCATCATCGGCGGTGAGGGTGCCGTTAAAAGTGTTTACCGAGCCGTCGTTTTTCAGTGTCACTGTGTATGAAGTAGGCAGATCGCTGGGAGAATATGCTGAGTACATATGTACTTTAATGGTGTATTCCCCACCGGGAATATCTGTATCAAAAAAGATATTCTCTGGACCGAAGCCATCGATGTCATCTACGTCTAAATAGCCATCACCTTCGGCTGAATTAGGATTGCCGTAGTAAATGGTATTGCCACCTGGCTCTTCCAAATGCAGGTCTACATCAGCATTGCTGTCCCAAGACAGAGTGATTTGCAGCTCACCCGAACCTACCTCTACCGCTTTAATTTCAACTTCGGCTGGCTGAGTCCAGCTAGAGGTGTCGATGCTCCAAAAGTCTGTGGGAATGGACAGGCCGTCGCGAAAGGCGTCGTAGTCCATGCTTTGCACTGGCGGTTGCGGTTGCACATAGGCTTGTACCCGCGCCGGAGCGGAGTAGCTCGGTGCGTCAAAACGGATTACAGGGCGGCCGAAGCAGCTGAGTTGGATGCGATCGTCACCGCTGAGATCATTGGCGACCGGCCCCGAGGCGCCGGTTTTCAGGGCGAGAAGCTGGTTGTCCACTTTACCCGGCAAGTCTGACGCTGCCAGGCTGCGCGACTGTTGATACATGGGTAGGCCATCGGACCCCACGGGAATTACGAATGTTTCCTCTACGCCTTCCAGCTGAACCATATAGGCGTGTACATAGTAGCCGTCTTCAAGCACGGGCTTGACCAACAATTGGCTGCCACCGCCGGCGGTAATGGCCACCTCGCGGCTGACCTCCAGGCTGCCACCACTGGCATTGCCGGGAGCGGGAATAGCGCGATTCATTTTAATGGCGCCGTCAAACTCGAGTCCTTTAGACAGAGCGTCGGGGCTGTTGACGGTAAAGGGTTGTTCGCTGGCCTCGCTCGAGCTGCTTTGTGTTACCTGACTGCTGCTTGAGGCTTCGCTGGATGAGCTGAGCGAAGATTCCACTGAGCTGCTCGACTGGACGCCACCGCCACCCCCGCTATCACCACCGGAGCCACCACCGCCGCCGCAGGCCGTAAGCAAAATGCTTGATACCACTGCCACCGAATAAAGCGCTGAATGTTTGCGCCATTTTTTTGTTACAGAATTGATTTCCATGCCCTAACTCCCCCAAATTATTTTCCATAGGTATTAAGTGTCCAGGGCAATGATATTAGGAGGACGGCGCATAAATAACCCTAAAGCTTAGGGGTAGACAAAGCACACGCGGTGATTATAGATAGTCTCTAAGCTGCAGCGAGTTTCTGAGTTTTGCGGAGAAACGGGGGTGATAAAACGTGCAGGCCGTTAGTCGGCTTGCCTTAATTTGTTCACGTAATGGCTTCTACGAACCTTGTTAAAAAATGCCCTTGTGGGTATTGCACGATGCGCTGAACGATTACGAATTGATGCAAGTGGCGATTTGGGATTGATCGGCAATGACTATTTTTCATAGTCCCAGCGACCTTGCTCGCGATAAATTTCTTTACCTTGATGTGTAGTGACCGTTAGCAGCCCACCTTCAGATACTGAGTAATACTTGTCTTCAGCGACAAAGCGATAACCTAAAAAACGGCAGGGGCTAATGCCGTCGGCGCAAGTGGTGTGCTGCGTGCCTCCCTGAATAAACTGGGTGTGTTGTGATTGCTTATCGGTGATGCTTGCCGCAACGTCAGCGCAGGTTACCTCGCCTTCTTCACAGTGTGTTGCAATCGCGATGCGAAACTGCGCCGTTTCCAGTTCGGCTGCACTGGCCAGCAAGGGGAAAAGCAAAAGGACAATGATCGTTCGCATACAATGACTCCGGTAATAGCCCAGTCGCCGCGCCCTGCTTAGCGCTTAAGCGCGGCTTATTGCGTGCGCAGCGCCAGTGCGGTTACAGCGTCATCCGCAAACGGTGGCGGTTGTCGTCTAATGGTTCGGCGACCATCGGCAGCCATTGGTCAGCTTGCACTTCGCGGGCGAATTCGTCGCTGAAACTAAAATTGGCGTCGATAATAATACCGCCCGTCAGCGGCATTACCACATTGCCGGTCAAATCTACCGGTCCCTCCAGCGAGAAAATATCGGCGCGAATATGCCCTTCATCGGTGGCCGATAAGTCGGCGGCGAAAGCACCCAGGTTGAGCCAGTTCTGGCCATTGTGCAGGCGCGCGTTGGTCCAGCTTAGATTGCCCTTTAGGGCTTGCAGGGCCTGGCCCTTGAGTTTCAGGGTGTCGATATGCGCGGATACCTGGCCGTTTAACTTGGTGGGTTCGGGTATGTCCTGAATGAGTGTGGCGGGAATGGCGATATTGGCGTCACTCAGCTTCAAGGTGTTGCCAGTACCGGCACAGGCGCGGCCGTTAATTTGTTGGCGCTCCAGGCTGGCGGCGATATCTGCACAGGGCTGCAGGGTGAGAAGGCTCAGGGGCTTGAGTTGCCAACTGAGCTCGCCCAGCGAGTAGCTGTGCCCGTCAATACGCACCGAGGCCATACCGGCCTTGCCATTCCACAAGCTGCCAGAAATACCCGACAGCCCCAGGCCCGTGCCCTTTGTCATTAGATACGCGCCCCAAGTGGCGGGAATTTGCGTTACCGCGAACACAAGGGTGCAAACAAGACCAAACAGAATCCAGCGAATCATAAACTCTAACCGTTATTTGTATTGCAGTGCGGCGATCGGCACCCGGGTGATATCAATGTCTTCTTTGCCCGTACCGTAAGTGGTGTAGACATAGCCGTTGTGCACTGTCGATTTTGGGTAGCTGTAGCCAATGCGCTTGTAGCGGCCGGGGTATTTCTGCGCCGGCACGTCATCGCCCTCGCCGCGCAGGATGTAGGCGCGATCAAACAGCTGGCCGTCTGCACTGGTAGTAATGACCAGTGGGTAGCGCTCCTTGCTGGCACTGGGGTTATTGATAATAAAGGCGCCGCCGCCCGGTAAATTGCCCGCGCTTTGTTTGGCGCGCGAGTCGGGGATATTGGTAACTGCCGGGGTGCTCCAGGTTTCCCCGCGATCGTCGCTGAGCGAGGCGAGAATGCGGAAACTGGAGTCCTGATCGCGAAAGATCATCACCAGCTCGTCGCCGCGGCTGAACCAGCTGGGTTCGATTTCGCGGCTCACGTCCGAGTCGCTGGGCAAGTTGTTCATCTCACCTGCCTGCCAGCCGGTAAGGCCTGTGGCATCGTCAGTAAACAGCGGTGCCACCTTTAGGCCCGGCTGCAGGTGCGCGGCGGTGAGCAGGCGGCCGTCTTGCAGGGCGCGTACGTCCTGCTCCAGTATGCCTTGCAAGGGCTCGCCTTGGTGGTCGAGCACCGGCTTGGCTGCGCTCCAGTGAATGCCGTCTTTACTGGTGCGGTATTCAACGTGGCCCCCGCGCGGCTCGGTGGCGTGGGGCCAGACATTGATGTAGGCCACCAGAGTGTCGCCGTAGGCCCACCAGCCACCGTTGGTGACCGTGGCATCGGCGCGGGGCTCGGCGAGAATAATGGCATCACTCCAGCGTTTACCGTCTACGCTCATGGCGTAGCGCACCTGGGTCATGGGGGCGTCTTCGTCTTTGGGCGAACTTTGCCACTGCACGTACAGCTTGCCATTGAAAGCAAAGGGTACTGCGCCATGGTTATATTGATGCGTGTGATCCTCTGCCTTAAAAACGGTATAGGTCTCGGTGCCCGGCGCCATTTCCAGCCCCAGGTTTAGGGCCTTGGCATCGAACAGGTCCTCGGCGGCGCGAATAGGTGCCTCTTGGGCCTGACACAGGCCGGTTATTAAGGCGGTTAATAGCAACAGCGAGCGCATCAGTTTTTACTCAGGCGCACGTTGGCCGTGACCTGCCCTGGGGTAGTTGTGGATGCCATGGAGAGATCTCTGACACTGACATCGTGCTTGTATTCCAGATCATACAGCCACTGCATCATGGCGCTGTAGTTGACGTTATCCAGCCTGACACGCACTTCGCCCCGGGTGCCCGGCTGAAAGCCGCTCATGCGCAGGCCGTTGGCCTGCAAGGTGGAGTCAATCAGCTGGCTGATGTTGCCGCTGCTGGCAGCGTTCTGCTGGCGGCTGTCGCTTTCGGCTTTGTTGATCCGCGCGGTAAGCACTTTTACCCGCTCTAATGCGGCGGCGGTAGAGGCATTGGTGACCACCTGTTGCTCGCGTTTTTCTTTCAAGGGTGCCAATACGCCCATCCACAGGATATACAGCACTATCGCCAGGGCGCCGAGCAGCAAGATGGTTTGCTCGCGGCGATTGTATTTACCGAGGGCGTCGAATAACTGGTTCATGGTAGCTCCCGTTTTACTTTCATGCGCGCCGAGTGAGTGTCGCCCTGGGCGCTTGCGGACAATAGCTCCGCCGACAGGCCCGCGCTTTCAATACCGCCGCGCAGCGATTCAATGGCATTAAAAGTGCCCGCCTGCAGGTTCAGGCTTAGCTCGTCACTCTCGGCGGTGTAGTAGACGCCTTTAAGGTTAATGTCGCCCTGGCTCTGCACTTTGGGCAGTACCTCGGCCAACAGTGGCAGCACCTGGCTGCCCTCACCCTGGGGTTGAAGGTCGCGGGCCATAATGCGCAAACGGCGCTCGGGGTCATTGGCCGGGCCATTGGGCACCACGGTGCGAAACACCTGTTCGATGTCTTTGCGAATTTCCAGGTTCTGGTTTTGCAACTGGTTGATGGATATCAGCAAGGTGGCGATGTAGACCACGACAGCGGCGGCCCCGGCAATAGCCACGGTGCGCCAGGCTTTCCACCAGCGCTCGATAGGCAGGCGCTGGGAGAATTCGCCCTGGCACAGGTCAATGCAATCTGTGCCCGGCTCAAAGTCCCACAGTGAGCAAATTCGGGTACTGCCGTTCGCCTCGGCAAGGCTGGCGGGCAGGGTCTGCTCAAGTGCCTCAAGTTGGTTTTCGTCCGGGGCGCTGAGGTTTAAGTGCGGTAGTTTATCCACCCGGTTTTGCGCCTTTAGCAACAGCTCAAGTGCGGCGGACACATTGTTCGCCGCCACGGTGAAGCCCTGGCTGGGGCCATAGTGAACGCTTACCAGGCCATCTTGCCAGTGAATGGCCCAGGCATCGGTGGGCTCGTCTTCGGCTGAGTCCGGCTGGGGCATTTCGGGCATAAGGCCTGCGGGCAGCGCCTGTACCACCTCGACGTTAATCTCCGCCAGCTGGGCAAACACTTCCGCCAGGCGGGCGCGCTCGGTATAAATCACATTTACCAGGCCGTCCTGGGCTTTACCCAAGGCGAAATGGAACTGGTCGATATCGCCGATGACTTCTTCTTCCAGCTGGAAGGGCATGAGCTTGCGCAGGTGGCGTTTTTCTTTCTCCTGATAGCTCAGTGCGCGCGCCACTACCTGGGGCCCGCCCACAATCAGGCGCGCGCGGTGGTTGCCCTGGCCAAGCGTTTGGCCCAGGGCCTGGCTGTCGCCCTGGCCCAGCTCGTCGGGTAACTCTGGCCGCCGTATCAGCCAGGTGATATCGCTGCCGTAATGGCTTATGTAGAGGGTGATCTGCTCACTCATTGTTGTTTGTCGTTCCCGCTAGGCCGGCATTGGCACCGGCGCGTTCCAGATTGAGGATGTAATCGTACACGTCGCGGCGGCTTTCTACCTTAAAATCGCCGTCTGCACGCGATAAAAGGCTTTGCATGCTGCGTCTCTGCTCACCCAGTTGTACCCGAGTGGTGACCAGAAAATAGCTGGTGGTGACGGCGGCATACCCGGTATCCAGCTCGCCGGTGATGGCGCTGCCCCAGCCGGTGTGGTTGGTAAATTCGTCCATGCTGGCGTACTCGCCGTTTTCCGCAACGATTTGCCCGGCTACCTGGCCCGCCAGCGGCTCCAGGTTTTCTCCGTCGTTAAAGGTACGCAGTAAAAACGGGTTGATGGTATTCACGTTTAAGTGGCCGCCCGCTGTGTACACCGTAATATAGGGTTTAATCAGCTGCATCAGCTCGGGGGTAAAACCGCGCACCAGGCGCAGCTCATCGACACTGGTAAACGGTGCGTTAGCGGCGGCGTAGGCCGGGTCAAGAGACTGGTAGTAATCGCTCTCGGCACCGGTAAAGCCGGTGATTTCGTCGTTGTTGTCGGTCCAGTCCACTATGGCCTCAAGTATGCCAACGGCGTCTTCCAGCGATAGTGGGTACTGCTCTTCAAAGCTCTGCAGCAGGCGTAAAAAGTGTTTTTGTGCGGGATTGAATCGTGTGTAAGAGGTAGGGCCCTGCTCCAAGTTGCCCAGTGGATTGCTCAAATCGTTAAGGTTGATTTTGGCGCTGGCGTCTGCAATTTCGGCGAGAATCATCCCGCCTTCAATGGGAAATGGCGGCAGCTCCATGGCCCAGGGTTCCAGGAGGCTGTCTACCTCGGTATTGTCGTCGAGCTCGAGAAAGTAAATGGCCAGGCTCTCGGCGCCGGACAAATAAGCGCGCGCCTGGGCACCGTGCCAGCGCGCCTCGGCGCGGGCCATGCTCAGCTGATAATCCCGCGAGGCTTTAATGGCAAAACCCGCCACCAGTGTGACCACTAAAATGGCGAGAATAAGCACGGTGCCGCTCTGGCGCCTGGGTAAGCTGGGTGAAGGTTTACTGCGCCAGATCATACAGCCTCTCGCTCACTAAACCGTCTTCCAGTTCGATGCGCACCAGCATGGCGAGGGGCAGGCTGGTGTCTACCCCCGCACCGCTGCTGTCGGGCCAGTTTTGCACCCAGTCGCGGGCGTAGTCTTCGCCGTTGAGCACGCCCGCGCCCTGCTGTTGCGCCATTTGCGGCGACAAAAAGCGCACATCGATATCCGTCACCTGCTCCAGCATGGGCTGGCGAATTAGATCTTCGGCGTACAGCCAATCTTCCACGACAAAGTTGCGCTCGGGGCGAAAGTCGCGCCATAAGGTGCCGTCTTCAATGCGGTAAATCACCTGCTGCATATCGCTACGGGGGCGGTTCATGGGGTTGAGCCAGCCGCCGCGAGTAAATTGCAGCACCAGCTTATCGCCGCTGGTATCACCGTACAGACTGGCGCCGCGAAAGGGGCGGCGCACACCGCCAATCACCGAGGCATCGCCGCTGGCATTCACCGGGGTGAGAATGTGCCGCGCGTCCTGCCCCAGTATTTGCCAGGTGCGGTCCAGCTCGTTAATGCGCGCCAATACCTGGGCGCTGGCTTCGGCGCTGCGCGAGGCGGTGCTGAACGACTGATAGCTGAAGGTCATGATCACCGCAGTAATCGCCAGGGCAATCACCACCTCAATCAGGGTAAAACCGGTTTGCGGGCGGGCCACTCTACTCATTGATAAACCCCGAAAGGGTAGCCAGGGTGTTATCTTTGTTGGCATCCAATGCAACGCGTACGTCGAGGCGCAAAAAGCCTTCTACCTCGGTGTCTTCGGATTCCAGCTCCCAGTACCAGCGCACGCCACCGCGCTCGATATTGCCGTTTTCGGTATCGGGAATCGTGTACTGCTCGACCAGCTCTTTGCGCATTTTGATACGGGTGAGCTGGTTTTCGGCAATCCAGTACGCCTGAGTTTTTTCGCGGTTAAAGCCCGCGCCCTGCAGCTGGCTGGTAATCAGCATCATCAGCGCCGGCAACGCCGTGGCGACAATCGCCAGCGCGACCATGACTTCTAGCAAGGTAAAACCGCGTGCGAACTTCACCAGTCGTTCTCCAGCTCGGCCAGTTCTTGCTCGCGGTTTTCCCACACCACATCGCCCATCATATCCACGGTGATGCGCTGCACTTCATCGCTCTCAAAGCGGGTGAACAGCGCCAGCTCCAGGCGCGTCGCTTCGCCACTGGGGTAGTAAATTAACACCGGTTGGGGGGTGGTTTCGCGCTCGTCGTATTCGTAGGGTTCGCCCTCGACGATCATTTCCAGTGACATTTGCGGGTTCAGGCACTGGTCTTCGAGAAAATCGGATACCGGCTGCCAGCTGCTGTTGCGAAAGCGGCGCCACTGGTAGCACCACTGCTCGCCTTCGCGGCTTTGACTAGGACTGACAAACAGACCGATCACCTCGCCGGTTAAGGTGGTCTGCTCGGCGACAAATTCCGCCTGCAGCATAAATTTATCGGCGGCCTGCTCCAGGCGGCTGGTGTCGTCCGGGGCAAAGGCGAGAGTGGCCATGCCCGCGCTCAGGCCGATGATCATTACCACGATCATTATCTCGATGAGGGTGAAGCCCCTCTGGCGCGGGCAAAAGCTCATGGTTCATTACTGCTCGGGCAGATCCTGATCCCACACGCTGATATCAGCGGCCGGGCCTTCACCACCGGCTACACCGTCGGCGCCCTGGGTGTAAATGTCGTACTCGCGGCTTTCACCAGGGCTGATGTACAAGTAAGCGCTGCCCCAGGGATCCACCGGTAGTTGATCCAGGTAGCCACTTTGGCGATAGTTGCGCGGTACTGGGCTGATGGTGGGTTTGGTCACCAGCGCTTCCAGGCCCTGCTCGCTGGAGGGGTAGACATAGTTATCAATGCGGTACAAATTCAGCGCGGTCTGGATATTTTTAAAATCCGCCTTCACTTTGTTAACCCGCGCCTCATCGGCCCGGTCCAGCACCATGGGGGCCACGATACTGGCCAGCAGGCCAATAATCACTACCACTACCATAATTTCAATCAAGCTAAAGCCGCTTTGGCGATTGGTTGGTTTCATGTGTATTACTCCGTTGTGTCTATTACCCAGCGTTACGCTTGGCAAAATTAATTCGTGTCTGACGTCGGATGTCTGAGGTCTGATGTACACGCGTCTAACGTCGGGCGTCAGACCTCCGACTTGGGGCCTTTGGCCCTAACCCACCATCTGATTCATTTCAAAAATCGGCTGCAAAATGGCCAGTACAATCACCAGCACCGCGCCGCCCATCAGCACAATGGTGGCCGGTTCCATTAACCCCAGTGAGACCGACAGCACCATTTCCAGTTCACGCTGCTGGTCTTTGGCGGCGTGTTCCAGCTGCACCGGCAGGGTGCCGTTGGTTTCGCCGCTGGCTACCATCTGTACCAGCAGCGGCGGGAAGCAATCGGCTTTTTCCATCGCCCGGTGCAGGGCGGTGCCCTCGTGCACCTGGCTGGCGATGTCCTCACAGGCTTCTTGTAGCACGCGGTTGGTCATCACCTGGCCGGCAATTTTCAGTGCCTGTAGCAGTGGCACACCACTGGACATTAACAAACTGAGCGTGGAGGCAAAACGGGCCGAGTTGGACTGGTTCACCACATTGCCAATGACCGGCAGTTTTAACTGAACCTGGTGCCAGCGCTTTTGTCGCGCAGGGTTTTTCAGCAGTTGTTTGAGGCCATATACCGCTGCGATACCCGCAGCCAGCACCCAGATCCCATAGCCGACAATAAAATCACTGGTGGCGATCAGTGCGCGGGTCAGTGCGGGCAGCTCGCGCTTGGAGTGAGCGAACAGGTTGACCAGGTCCGGCACCACAAAGGCCATTAGACCGACAATCACCGCCAGGCTCATTACCAGCAGCACGATGGGGTAGATCATCGCGGTTTTCAGGCGCGACTTTAACTGCTGCGAATTCAAGGTGTGCTCGGCCAGGCGCTCCAGCACCGGGCCCAAATAGCCCGAGCTTTCACCCGCCTTGACCATGGCGCGGTACATATCGTCGAACGAGCCCGGGTGCTCACCCAGTGCCTGAGCGAGGGAGAAGCCCTCCAGCACCTTGGTGCGAATTTGCAGCATCACCTGCTTTACCGCGGGCTTTTGCGCCTGTTTGGCGGTCGCTTGCAGGGCTTCGTCCAGTGGCAGGCCCGAGCTCAGCAGCGAGGCCAGCTGGCGGGTGACCAGGCTTAAATCCCGGCCTTTGAGTTTGGGGGTGGTATTAAACAGGGAGAAGCCACTGCTACCACTGCTGGCGCTGCGGACCTTGGCGTTACCGGCGTCGGCTACTTCTAAGGGTTTGAGTTTTTTCGCCCGCAGCTGTGCACGCACCTGACGTTCGGAGTCCCCTTCAAGGATGCCCTTGACGGTTTTGCCGGATTCGTTGAGTGCTCGGTAACTGTAGGCGCCCATAGGTTAACTCGCTGTGGTGACCCGCAGAACTTCTTCCAGGCTGGTCACGCCGGTCACCACCTGATGGCGGCCATCGTCGCTGATGGACTCGGAGTGTTTGCGCGCCTCGGCAATCAGCTCCTGCTCGCCCGCCTCTTCGTGAATCAGGTGGCGCATGGCCTCGTTGATTTCGATCAGCTCGTAAATCCCCTTACGGCCGCGATAGCCCATCTGGTTGCACTTATTGCAGCCCTTAGCCCGGAAAATGGTCTGGCCGGCGGGTATTTTCAGCATTTCGCGCTCGGACTCGGTGGGCTCGTAGACCTCTTTACACTCGTTGCACAGTTTGCGCACCAGGCGCTGCGCCATCACTACCTCCACACTAGAGGCGAGCAGGAAGGGCTCTACGCCCATATCCTTCAAACGCATAATCGCGCCAATGGCGGTGTTGGTGTGCAGGGTAGAGAGCACCAAGTGGCCGGTCAAACTGGCCTGAATGGCGATGTCGGCGGTTTCCGAGTCGCGAATCTCACCCACCATCACTACGTCCGGGTCTTGACGCAAAATGGCGCGCAGGCCGCGGGCAAAGGTCATATCCACCTTGGCGTTTACCTGGGTCTGGCCAATGCCCGGCAGCAGGTATTCGATAGGGTCTTCAATGGTCAGGATATTGCGGCTGGGGGCGTTGATGTGACTGAGCCCCGCGTATAGCGTGGTGGTCTTACCCGAGCCGGTGGGGCCGGTCACCAGAATAATTCCGTGGGGGCGCAACAGGGCTTTGCCGAAACGCTCCTCCACCAGTTTGGGCATTTGCAGCTCTTCGAGCTTGAGTTGCCCGGCGGCCTGATCCAGCAGGCGCAGCACAATGCGCTCGCCGTGGGCCGAGGGAATGGTAGAGACGCGAATATCCACCGCGTGCCCGGCCAGGCGCACGGTAATGCGGCCATCCTGGGGCAGGCGCTTCTCGGCGATATCCAGCCGCGCCATCACTTTTAAACGCGATACCAGCACCGGGGCCAGCTCGGGCTTGGGCGAGAGTACTTCGCTCAGTACGCCGTCGGTGCGAAAGCGCACCGACACCCGGTCTTCGAAGGGCTCGAGGTGAATATCCGAAGCCTGCTCGCGCACCGCCTGGGACAAAATCGCGTTGATCAAACGAATCACCGGGGCGTCGTCATCACCGGCCAGCAGGTCAGTGCGATCGGCCAGATCATCGGCCATAGAGGACAAGTCAAACTCGTTACCCAGATCTTCGGCAGCGCGCTGGGCGGCGCCGTCGCTGCTTTGGTATTCGCGGGTCAGCTGGCGCTGGAAGGTGTCGGCGTCCAGCTCCTCCAGGGTCATTTCGCCATCAAAGTAGCGCGACAATTCGGACAGCACTTCAAGGCGCAGCCCAGGTTTATGCAGCACGGTGTTGGGGCGTTCGGGGTCGAGCATTACGCCGTGATCCGAGGCATAGCTAAACGGCAGGCGCGGGCTTTCGCCGGCGCTGGCCGCCAGATGTTCTTCTTCCTCGGTGCCCAGGGCTTCTTCAAATTCCTCGGGCAGCTTAGCCGGTTCAGAGATTTCGCTGTTCACCGCTTACTCTCCGGCCTCGGCTGGGGTTTCTTCCACGGCCTCTTCGCCGTATTCGTAGCGGCTTTGCACCCGGCGCAGCTGCTCTTCCCATTCGGGCAACATGGGAATGTCGTCCGGGCTGGTGATCAGATTGGTGTTATTGCGTTGATCGATCAATCGCTCGCGAATATGACGGTATTTTTCCGAAGTGGCGCCAATCAGCATTTCATCGTCCGGCACCACGCTGGCGCGGATAAACACCATCAGGTTGGTTTTTGCCGTGTTTTTGCTCTGGCTTTTGAACAGGTTGCCAAGAATCGGAATGTCGCCCAGCAACGGCACCTTGCGCTCAAAGGTGCTGACATCGTCCTGAATCAGGCCGCCGAGAACGATAATCTCGCCCGAGGCTGCCATCACCTGGGTGTTGATCTTGCGCTGATTGGTGACAATGCCGTTACTCTGCGCGGCGGTTTCATCCACGCTGGAAATCTCCTGCGCAATATCCATCACCACGGTATCGCCGTCGTTCACATGGGGGGTTACGGTCAGCAGAATACCCACGTCTTTACGCTCTACGGTGTTAAACGGGTTGGTGGGGTTGCTGCTGCCGCTGCCGGTGCTGGTGTAAGAGCCGGTAACAAAAGGCACATTTTTACCCACGGAGATTTCCGCTTCGTGGTTGTCTGTGGTTAACAGGCTTGGTGTCGACAGAATGTTGGTCGCGCCATTGGCCTTTAACAGTTTCAGTACCGCCAGCATATCGGTGGACTGGCCCAGATGACCAATACCGAACACCTGCCCTGGAATACCCGCAAGCCCTTGGGCAAGGTTAACCAGGGCTGTGTCGTCGTCGCCGAAGCCGCTGGCGCCGATTGAGCCAATCACACCCATGTCGTTGGCGGCGTCGTTGGCAGAGCTGCCAAAGCCGGCGTTGTCATCGCGGTACATCCACTCAATACCCAGCTCGGCGGCATCAGAGCTGGACAGCTCGACAATAATGGCCTCCACCAACACCTGGGCGCGGCGGATATCCAGGCTTTCCACCAGTACCATCAGCGATTGCAGGGTATCGCCGTCGGCGGTAATTAAAATGGCATTGGTGTCTTCGTCGGCCTGTACGCTCGCTTTAATCTGATTGCGCGAGCCGGTGTTGCTGTTGCCGCCTTCGGCCTGCTCCAACTTCTGCATATTTTGCAGTACACCGTTAAGCACCTCGGCCACCTGGTCGGCCTTGGCGTATTTGAGGTAAACCACGCGCACGTTGGAGTTGGTGATCTGCGGCCGGTCCAGGCGGCGAATCAGCATTTTGATGCGCTCGCGCTGCATGTCATCGCCATTGATTAATACGCCGTTAATGCGGGTGTCGGCAACTACAGTAACTGGCGCATTGCCGTTGCCGCGCTGGGCGTCGGGTTTTTCCAGCTGCTGAATCACCTTCACAATGGCGTCGGCCTGGGCGTAGCGCAGCTCAACAAGTTCGGTGCTGATCACCGCCGCCTTATCGATTTGCTTTACCACATCCAGCAAACGGTTAATGTTGGCGCGGGTGTCGGTAACGATAATGGCATTGCTGGGGTCGTAGGCCGAAATATGACCGTGCTGGGGTACCAGCGGGCGCAGCACCGGCAGCAGTTTGGCGGCGCTGATGTTTTCCAGCTGGATCACCTGAGTCATGTAGGCGTCGTTATCGTCCGGGCCGCTGTCGGCACTGGGTATGGGCAGTGAGCGGGCGTCGCGGTTGGGGACAATACGCACCACCTCGCCGTTTTCCACCGCGGTAAAACCGTGCACATCCAAAATAGAGAGGAACAGGCCGTATAGCTCCTTGCTGTTGACCGGTTTTTCCGAAATCACTTTTACCTGACCGCGCACCTTGGGGTCGATAACAATGGTTTTACCGGTGGCTTCGGCGATAAATTTAATAACTTCTTGAATATCCGAGTCTTTAAAATTGACGGTCCAGGTTTGCTCGGCGGCGGCAACCATTACCGGCAGGGCAAGGGCAATCACCAAAAAGGTGGCTCGGATTCGTTGGTAACACGCTCTCACAAAAAACCTCACTTACTCCAGCTCTACGTCAACGGTCACGGATTCACCATTGCGCTCGATTTCGAGGCTGGCGGATGTGGCTTGACCTAAATTGCGATAAATTTCCATGATGCGCCCCGGGTTGTCCAAAGGCGTACCGTTTACGGCAGTAACGACATCGCCGTTTTGCAGACCGACGGCATCAAAGGCCGCCGAGTTGCGACCGGGGCGAACCTTGTAGCCTTTGATCTGGCCGTTCTCCCGGTGAATGTTAAAGGCGACCACGTCGGACAGATTTTTACGCGCCGCTTCAATGGCCTGGCTGGCGTCGTCCTCCGCCGCGGGTGTGTCTTGTTCCATGGGACCCTGGGCGGGGTCTTCGGCATCGCGGCCTTCACTCAATTCTTGTGGGTCGCCGTCCCAGCTGCGACTTGGGGTATCGGCCGGTGGGGGCGCCTGACGCCTGGCAATGCGCGGTGCATTGGGGTCGTCTTTGTACAACCAGAGGGACTCGTACTGGCCTTTGTTGTCCAGAATGACCCGTAAATCGAGTACCTTGGCGACCTTTACATTGTTCATGTTTTCCAACTCGTCGCCCGGGCCGTAAATGGCCTGGCTCTTGGAGTCGGCAATAATGGCGCGGGCGGATTTGCTATCGCTGGAATTAATCACGCCCTGCAGCACCAGCGATAGCTTGGTATCCACCGCCTGGTCTTCAATTTGCGGCTCCAGCGGTTGCGCCTGCTCTACCGGAAGTTCTTCAACCTCGCCGCTACCGGCGCCGAATATAGTGAGTTCTTTTAATTCGCTGACATCCACGGGGCGCGCGCCGGATTGCGAGTTGCCGGTTTCGAGGGCATTGGGGGAAATGCTGGCGGGGGGAATCTCGGGGCTAGGGGTCAGCGCCCAAAACAACTGCGCCAGACTGTGGGCCAGCCACAGCACAATCAGCAGCAACGCCAGTTGCTGCCAGCGGCGGGTAGAAACGCGAGACAGAGCCTGGCCCAAGCGGCGGCCCACTGCGTTCAGGCGATCAGCGCCCGAGGTGCCGGGTTCTTGCATTGTCAGATTCTGCATAAATGGTCTTTGTTTATCCCGGCTGGCGCGGGTACTTCTTCAATCGCCTTGGGGCGATTTGCTGTTTTTATCGTTCATCTATCATCGGGGCCATTTCCCGGGCCCACGTGTAGCCGACCGATTGTACTGCAACCCCCTGGTAAAAGCGAAATGGCGCAAAGGCCGGCCAGCCTACGCTGGCATTGTGACAGTTTTTTTGCATCGCAGGTTCGAGACTGTCTCACTTTTTTACACTTGTGTGATCATGACAACGCTACCAATTTGTTTTTTGCGCCTCTATAGTCGGTTGTCGGATCGTCGAGTGTTGGGTGGGCTAGGGAGTCAATTTATGAAAATAATGGTGTTAGTGGGGCTACTGGCAGTGGCGGCGAGCGCTCAGGCCGACGACATCTGGCGCGGCGATTTTGAAACCGGCGATTTAAGTCAGTGGCATTATCACTTGAATCCGCAGGGGATCGAGGTACAAAGCGACTGTGTGTACCAGGGCGAACACGCCGCACTGATTACCCTCACCGGCGCCGAAGAATTTCTCTGGCACGGCAATGCCGCCCTTAACCGCAGCGAGCTGACCTTTAAGCCCAGTGATACCCGCGAGGGTGCCGAGGTTTACTTTGGCTGGAGCTTTTATCTACCCGAGGCTCTGTCCCAGGCCAAGCACGAGCTGGGGTACTGGGAGTCCAGCGACTCCTGGCAGCAGCAAATACGTTTTAATATCCACGGCGAGGCACTCAGCTTTCAGACCTCCAGCGCCGATACCGCCCACTGGAGCGCGCCCCAAGGCGCCAGTGCCGGCGTGTGGCACGATGTCGCCATGCACATCCATTTCTCCAGCGACCCGCAAAAAGGCCACGTCACCCTTTGGCACGACGGCGAGCAAGTCTTCGCCCAACATTTACAGACCCGAGTGAACGATACGGACGCTATGTTCACCCAAATCGGGATACTGCGCGCCCGCGAGGATTCCACCGAGACTATCTTGATCGACAACGCCCGCCAGACTGACAACGCCGTTGAACTGCTGGCTGCTTTCGATGCGGATACGCGGGTTAAGTGTGACGGCATCGGCCGTTAGACCAGATGCGTACTGCAGAAATTGCCATTTCTCTTTTAATCTGCCCGCGTCGCCGGGCGTGGCGAGTTACTTTTTTCGGCAAAAAGTAACGCCGCCGTTCCTGCGCATCCATGCGCCCACGGCAAAGCTGGCCCCGTGAGCGCAGCGAGTGCTTTGGGTCTTAGTGATTCCCTTCACGTCAAAACCTCGCCCAACAACTGGCCCCTGCGGGGTCCCCTCGCGTCCGGCCCGCGAGCACAGCTTGCGGTCGTTCGGTTACGTGCAAAGCAGCGCTTTGCAAACACTAGACCTCACCCAGCCATTTTAGCGGGCCGTATCGACAGGCCCTACCCCAGGGCACCCTCTCTTGCTACGCAATTCACCTTGTCCCTGGCCTGGCGATACTTGCGCAAACATCCTGTTTGCTCACCCCCTAAAATAGGCCTCCGCTCGGCTCAGTTGTAAACGGGCGAAAACCCCAAGTGAATCCACGGCTTCAGACTCATAATTGAACGTGCAGGCAACCAAGAACAGAAACTTAGTTACGGTGTATCATAGCCCTATGGCCAAAATGACCCACCGTTTTCTTACCTCTATCGACCAATGCTCTGATACCGACTGGAATTCTCTGGTCGCTGGTGACAATCCATTTAATCGCCACCAATGGTTTGCGGCGCTGGAGCACTCGGGGGCCACCACTGCCGATACCGGCTGGCAGCCTTTCCATTTATTAGTAGAAGAAAACGATGCCCCGGTGCTGTTGATCCCGTCTTTTATCAAGGCACATTCCTACGGCGAGTATGTTTTTGACTGGGCCTGGGCGGATGCCTACCAGCGCTATGGGCTGGAGTATTATCCCAAGCTGATCAGCGCCGTGCCTTTTACCCCCTGCTACGGTCCCCGCTTTTTGGGCAGCGATGATCCAGAGGTTCGAGCCTATGCGTTGGAGGCCATAAAGCGCGAGTGCGAAAGCCACCAGTTATCGGGCTGGCACTGTTTATTCCCAAGCCTTGAGCTTAGCGAGCAGCTGCGCGAGCAGGGTTTGGGGCAGCGCACTGCATGTCAGTTTCACTGGTTTAATCGCGACTACCAGAGCTTTGACGATTTCGTGGCCACCTTTAGTTCACGCAAGCGCAAAAACGTGCTGAAAGAGAGACGCAAGGTGCGCGAGCAGGGTTTTACTTTTAAAACGCTTTCGGGCGCGAACATCAGCGATAGCGACTGGGCCTTTTTTTACCAGATGTATGCGCGCACCTATTTAAAGCGCAGCGGCCACACCGGCTATTTAAATGAAGAGTTTTTTAGCCGATTGGGCCAGCGCTTGAGTGAACAGTGCGTGATGGTTATCGCCTACCTTGAGAGCCAGCCGGTGGCCGCTTCGCTATTGCTGCGCGATAGTCAAACCTTGTACGGCCGCTACTGGGGCTCGCTGGCAGAGTTTGATTTTCTGCATTTTGAAACCTGTTATTACCAGGGCATTGATTACGCCATTGCTCACGGATTGAAACGCTTTGACGGCGGAGCCCAGGGCGAACACAAGCTGGCGCGCGGGTTCGAGCCGGTGCTCACCTACTCCAATCACTGGCTGGCCGATGAACGCTTCGACGAGGCGATCGCGGATTTTTTAGAGCAAGAAGCTGCTATGGTAGCGGCCTATCAAAAAGACGCCCAAGCGCATCTACCTTATAAATCCTGAAATGGATGTGCGAATTAGATATCGACTCGGTTAAGAAGCTCAGATATGTATCGGTCGCAGAAACGACTTAATGTTAGGCCTCATAAGTCTGGAATCGATTGGGGTTTTCGCCTGTTTACGACTGAGCCGAATGGAGGCCTATTTTAGGGGGTAAGCAAACAGGACGTTTGCGCAAGTATCGTCAGGCCAGGGACAAGGTGAATTGCGTAGCAAGAGAGGGTGCCCTGGGGTAAGGCCTGTCGATACGGCCCGCTAAAATGGCTGGGTGAGGTCTAGTGTTTGCAAAGCGCTGCTTCGCACGTAACCGAACGACCGCAAGCTGTGCTCGCGGGCCGGACGCGAGGGGACCCCGCATAACTACATGGATGTAGTGTAGTAGAGCAACGCAGGAGCAGTTGCCGAGGGGCCAGTTGCTGGGCGAGGTTTTGACGTGAAGGGAATCACTAATGCCGTGGGCGCATGGATGCGCAGGAACGGCGGCGTTACTTTTTGCCGAAAAAGTAACTCGCGCCGCCCGGCGACACGGGCATATTGAGAGTGAAGTGATAACTTCATCATAATTCTCCTAAACAACTTTTTAATAGAGGCCTCCTCATCGGTGATTAACGCCCTGCACCCCAAAAATATTCTCACCCTGTTGGATCAGCTCGACCGCGAGCCTCCCTCCCATTCGCTCTCGCGTGAAGCTTCGCTGCGTCGGGTAATGGCGGTGCTGGCCTGTGTGTGCGTGTGCCTGCTGCTAGTTCACTATGTTAAATATTCACGCAATTTTTTCGAGTTGCTGCGCTGGACGGGTGAGCTGGGTGGTAACCCAAATACCTATATAGTAGCTCTGCGCGAGGCCGGGTTTTTAGAGCTGGCCGGTTACGCCTGGTGGAGTTTTATTCATTTAGTGGGGTATGTGATTATCCCCGCCTTGGTCATCCGCTGGATTTTACGCGAGCGGGTAGCCGACATGGGCTGGCGCTGGAACGACACCGCCCGGCACTGGCGCGGCTACCTGCTGCTGACCACGCCGATTCTGTTTTTTGTCTACCTGGTCAGCTTGGGCGATGACTTTGTCAATCACTACCCGTTTTACGGTCAGGCGTCGCGCAGTTGGTTGGATTTGCTCAGCTGGTGGGCGCTGTACATCGGTCAGTTTGTGTTTTTAGAGTTTTTCTTTCGCGGCTTTATGCTGAACGCCCTGCGCCCGGCGTTGGGTGCCAACGCCATTTGGATTATGTGTGTTCCCTATTTGATGATTCACTTTCCCAAACTGTGGCTGGAGGCGACGGGGGCCATTCTGTTCGGCTTGTTTTTGGGGATACTGGCACTGGCGTCGCGCTCTATCTGGGGCGGGGTAATGGTGCACGTTACCATTGCGCTGGCCATGGACTCGGCGGCGCTGTGGCGTAAGTCCGGTTTGCCGGAGCAGTGGTTGCCCATTCCCTGAACAGCTAATTGACGGTAGAATCCAGCCCTAAATTTTGAACACCCGAGCCGCCTTCAGTGGCTCCAGCAAGAGACGGAACAATGGGCAGAGCTTTTCAGAACCGCAAAGAATCCATGGCGAAAACCGCCGCCGCGAAAACCAAGGTTTACAGCAAATACGGCCGCGAAATCTACGTATGCGCCAAACAGGGCGGTACCGACCCGGCCGGTAACCTGTCACTGCGCAGCCTGATTGACCGCGCCAAGAAAGACCAGGTGCCCAGCCACGTGATCGAAAAGGCCCTGGATAAAGCCCAGGGCGGTGCCGGCGAAGACTACAGCCCCGCGCGCTACGAGGGTTTTGGCCCCGGCAACGCCATGGTGATTGTGGAGTGCTTAACCGATAACCCCAACCGTACCATTGGCGATGTGCGCACTTGCTTTAACAAGACCAAAAGCAAGCTGGGTGTAGAAGGCAGTGTGAGTCACATGTTTGACCACTGCGCCATTTTTGTTTTTGACGGCAGTGATGAAGAAACCGTGTTGGAAGCGCTGATGGAAGCCGATGCCGATGTGAACGACATCGAGTGTGAAGACGGCAAGGTAACCGTGTTTGCTCCCACCACCGAATACGCCAATGTGCGCAACGCGCTGACTAACGCCTTTGAGGGCGTCGACTTTGATGTGGACGAAATTCAGTTTGTACCGCAAGCCATTACCGAGGTGTCCGGCGAAGATGCCGAAACCCTGGAAAAACTGCTGGATATGCTCAACGACGTAGACGATGTGCAGCGCGTTTATCACAACGCCGAAATCCAGTAACACAATCAGGCGGGGCAACCCGCCTTTTTTGTACCCATAACAATAAATGCCATGACTCAAACCACCCCGCCCGATGATACGCAGGAATTTATTACGCCCCATGCGCTTAATATTAACCCCGCGCTTATCGGCTTAACCCTGGCGTCTCCCTGGAAACGGCTCGCGGCCATCGCAATCGATTTAGCGCTAATTCTCGCCCTTAGCGCGCTGCCGTGGGGTTTTGTTATTTTATCGCTGGTGTTGCTGGTGCTTGGCTGGCGCAACCGCCGCTCGATTAATCTGGCGTTAGTGCCGCAGCGTGGCAGGGCGCAGCTGCGTGTGCTGTTAAAACTGCTGTTAATGCTGGTCAGTACTGTGCTGCTACTGGTGGCGCTGCTTGGCGCCGTGGTATGGCTGCAGTACGGTGAGCGGATTCGTCAGGTGACCACAGAGGTGGTGTTTTACGGGGTAAACGTGAGCGATGAGGTGCCCGCCGGCCAAGCCTTGGGGGTGAACGCGTTTTTATTCAGCGCTTCGCAGAGTATTCGACTGTCCGATTGCACGAATCTTGATTGCTGGCAGCAGGAGCTTTTTTACCTGTCGGTCGCATTGCCCGACTTGGGCATATCGCGCGCTAAAGCTGGCGACATTTACCATCGTTTTGCCCAGCTTACACCGCTGGCTGAGCCAGAGCGCGAGCGCTTGAGCGAGTATTTAAATGCACATTACGGCGCTGAAATGAGTGACCACCCCGGCTCACATGCGCCCGTCGAGGCGGCGCCGCGATTTTCACCCTTGGGTTGGTTGCAGGCGCTGGCAAAGGATATGGGCCTGGGGGTGAGCTGGACGGCGTTTTACTTCACCCTTTTTCATTGCTTGGTCAGCGGGCGCACTCCAGGCAAGCGGCTGTTTGGCACTCGGGTAATAAAGCTAGACGGCAGCCCACTTACTATCTGGGACAGCTTCTTCCGCTTTGGCGGTTACGCGGCGGGGATTACCACCGGGCTTTTGGGGTACCTGCAAATTTATTGGGACCCGAACCGACAAGCCATTCAGGATAAGATTGCCGCGACCGTGGTAGTCGACCACCACCGCCCGGCACTTACCCAGAATTGAGTTAACCGTGTTGTCGTGCTGTAAATTTTGCAGCCGTTTGGCTATTTAACAACACCGCAGGCCACTCGGCTGCCACCGCCACCCAAAGGTTTAGGTTCGTCGGCGTAGTTATCACCACCGGCGTGAATCATCAGGGCGCGGCCCTGTAAATCCGCAAATTTAACCTTGGGTGCCAGCACAGGGGTTGTCGCTTCGCCCGCTTCGTTCACAGCCAGCGTCGGTAAATCGCCCAGGTGCCCATCCTCCCAGGGCGCGGCGTGTTTACCTGTCTCGTGCGGGTCGTAATGGCTACCGGCGGCGCCGGCGGGCTTGCCATCAGCGGGCTGACAGCTGGGATTTTGGTGTACATGAAAGCCGTGTTCACCTGGCATTAGCCCGGACAGATCGGGCGTAAAAACCGTACCATACTCGGTTTCTTCCACCTTAATTGTACCGATGGCGTTTAGCTTTCCATCTTCGGTTACCTTGTGCATGGGAACCCGATAGTCGCCTGCGTAACAGGCAAGGGGGGTGAGTAGTGATGCGGCTATTAATGTGCGAATGGATGTGTTCATTGAAACCTCCGTTGCTTCGTCGTTCACAGTGAAAGAAGCAAAGGAAGGGCCAGTGCGCAGGCACTGGCCGAATAGGGCGAAAACCTAGGACTGTTAAGCAGAGTTTAGCAGTCCCCAGTTTTTAACCACACTTCCCACTGTCCCGAGAAATCGGCTGGGCTTTGTCCCTGTGTCCACCATTTGGCTTCATATAAACCGCCGTTGTGTTGCACTTGATCGCTGGCGGTATACACGGAGGCCGCATCCCAAGCAGGCGTTGAAGAGCAGAGCGCAGCGCTGGAGGATGAGCTAGACGAGGAGCTGCTAACGCTGGAAGACGATGAGCTTGAAGAGGTGCTGGCTTTTTCCAAATCCAGTTGATAGGTGTAATCGCCATTGAGCACATACACGCGGTTGGCGTACAAATCACCGGCGTTATAGCTGATGCTGCCACCGCTCAAAACCCCTACCTGTACTTGAGCTTCGCTGCCGTTAATATCGCTGGCAAGCTCCGTCGCCCAGGCGTTATTAGTCTGGTTGGCGGCGGTAATATCAAACTGGTTAAACACCACTTCACTGCCGTAGTTATCGAACACCCTAAACCACACTTGATCGCCAGCCGCTGCTGCCAGGCCCGGCTGCACATAGCCGCCTGCGTCCGTCCAGGTGGGGGGCTCTACATCGCCCAAAACAATGTCACTGCAGTTGTAAAAGCCTTCGCCGCCTGCATCCTGGCGCTGCCATCGGGTGTACAGAATCGCATCGCCGCTGCGGTTGGTGGGCAAACTGACGTTCATCACATAGTAGCGAGTGCCGTTTATGGTTTGCAGATTGGCGCTGGATTTTTCATCCACCAGTTCTAAATCTTGCCAGGTGAGCACATCGGTTGCGGGGTTAAAGCCGGGTTTGGTCAGGTAAAACTTCCAAAAGCTCGGATCGTGCGGGGTGGAGGCGTAAAAACGGTACTCGAACTCACCGGCGCCATTCAGCGTAATTTGCTGCGCGGGCCAGTCGGGGTGGGGCAAATCGATACCGGCTTTGGCGGAGTCTCCGGCCGCGCACAAGCTACCGTTGGGAACACCGGCCTCTACTGCGGCTTGGCTGTTGTAATTGGTGACGTTGGCCGAGAACTCGATGGCCTGCACAAATTGATAGCTGCCCGATTGCTGGAAAGCCGCGCGACAGGCGGCGTTGGCAATTCCCGAGCCGTCGGAAGGCCACCAGTAGCCGCCAGCTTCTTCGCAGTAGCCCTGGCGCGCCTTGGGGTAATCGGCGTAACCGTGCGCAAGGGATTGTTGCGCCACAGCGGTTAACAGTAAGCCCGATGAAACGAGCGCGGTTTTAAACAGTGGCGTCAGGTTGTTATTAAGTTTCATGATTGCACCCATGATTGAGTCGCAGATATGGGCGTCAGCTCTGCCAGGCTGAGGTGAGTTGGGGCTCTCAAGCGTTATTTTTTATGGCCTGGAATGTTACTGATTAACGTGGCTATTGATAAATAATGTTAGTAAATATCGGTATGGGTTTGATATTTCGAAAATTTCGTTGCTGCGGGGACCCAGCGCCGCTGGACAAAGGTGAATGACTTAATAAACGGGTTTTCATATAGTAAAGTGCTTGCCCTTATAAAAATGAAATCCAAGAGCCCAAATAACATGACTCAACTGAAACGCTACCTAGGCATTGGCATGACGCTGGTGTCTCTACCTATGACGAGCGACGCCGTCGAACCCTTAACCCTGTGGTCTGATCAACCGGTCAGCGACTGGGAACAGCAGGCATTTCCCATTGGCAATGGCGCCCAAGGGGCGGTGGTGTTTGGCGACCCGGCGCTCGAGCGTATTCAGCTAAACGAGAAAACCCTGTGGGAAGGTGGCCCCGGCTCCAGCCATGGCTATACCTTTGGCTGGCCCGAAGAGGGTAATCAGCACGACGCCTTAGCCAAGGTGCAAAGCATTTTGCGCGACAAAGGCAGTATGACTCCGGAGGCGGCAGCCGAGCTTATGGGTCGCGATCACCCGGGGTACGGCAATTACCAGAATTTTGGGTACATCCAACTGGCGCAAGCGGCCGAGGGTGATGTATCGGATTACCGTCGCGAGCTGGATTTAAGCAGCGGCATTTTGCGCATTAGCTACAGCCAAAACGACATCGACTATCGCCGCGAGTACTTTTACAGCTACCCGGATCAAACCCTGGTGGGGCATTGGAGTGCCAGCGAGCGAGGCCAGCTGAATGTCACCGCGAGCTTTGAGATACCCGACAATCGCTCGCGTACCGACAGCGCCGAGGGGCAGACCCTGCGGGTGCGCGGTGCACTCAATGAAAATGGCTTGATCTACGAAGGCCAGCTGGCGATTCAGGCACAGGGGGGCGAGGTTAAGGCCGCGCTTGATGATAAGACGGGAAAGCTGACGGTGAATGGCGCCGATAGTCTTACCCTGGTGTTTTCGGCGGCCACCAATTACGCGCAAAACTATCCCGAATACCGCGGCGCCGACCCCAAAGCCAAAGTCTCTGCACGGGTAAAGGCGGCTCAGGCGCGCGGTTTTGAGTCTTTGCAAGCGCGCCACCTAGCGGATCATCAGGCGTTATTTAGCCGTGTGGAGCTAGATCTCGGCCAAACCGACTATTCGCAAACCACCGCCGAACTTTTAGCGGCTTATGGCTCGGGCAATAAAACGCTGGATCGCACCTTAGAGGCCCTTTATTTTCAGTACGGCCGTTACCTGCTGATTGGTTCCTCCCGTGCGGGCTCGCTGCCCGCCAATCTGCAAGGTGTGTGGAACAACTCCAATACCCCGCCCTGGAATGCCGACTACCACGTCAACATTAACTTGCAGATGAACTATTGGCCCGCGCTTGTGACCAACCTGGCTGAAACCACCACACCGTTTTACGATTTTGTGGAATCCTTGGTTGAGCCCGGTCGTATCTCGGCGCAAAAGCTACTGGGCGCCGACGGCTGGACCCTGTTTTTAAACACTAATATTTACGGTTTTACCGGTGTAATCGCCTGGCCCACGGCGTTTTGGCAGCCCGAATCCGCCGCCTGGTTGATGCAGCACTACTACGAGCACTACCTGTTTACCCAGGATAAAACCTTTTTGCGCGAGCGCGCCTACCCGATTATGAAAGAGGCCGCGCAATTTTGGCTGAACGCGCTGGTGACCGACCCGCGCGACGGCAAGCTGGTGGTCAGCCCCAGCTACAGCCCCGAGCAGGGCGACTTTACCGTGGCCGCCGCCATGAGCCAGCAAATTGTGACCGAGCTGTTCACCAACACCTTAGAAGCGGCGCGCACTCTTAAATCTGACCCGGCGTTTGCCTCCGAGCTGGAAGCGGCGCTAGCCAAGTTGGACGACGGCCTGCGCATTGGTCACTGGGGCCAGCTACAAGAGTGGAAAGAGGACCGCGACGATCCGGACAACCACCATCGCCATGTATCGCATTTATACGCCTTGCACCCCGGGCGGGTAATTACGCCCGAGGCCACGCCCAAGCTGGCCGAGGCGGCCAAAGTGAGCCTGAACGCGCGTGGGGACGGCGGCACCGGCTGGTCCCAGGCCTGGAAGGTGAACTTTTGGGCACGTTTGGCCGACGGCGACCGCGCCCACAAGGTGTTGGGTGAGCAATTCAAACGCAGCACCCTGCCCAACCTGTGGGACAACCACCCGCCCTTTCAAATTGACGGCAACTTTGGCGCTACCGCTGGTATCGCCGAAATGCTGCTGCAAAGCCACGATCTGCGCCTGAATCTGCTACCCGCGCTGCCCAGCGCCTGGAGCGAGGGCTCGGTTGCCGGGCTGCGCGCGCGCGGCGATGTGGGGGTGGCTATGCAGTGGGCCAAGGGCCAGCTCACCCAGGCTATCCTGACCCCCGATAGCGATCAGACTGTGACGCTGGTTGGCCGCCAGTACCAGGTGTTGGACGGCGCTACCGGTAATCCCATCAGCACCCAGCCCAGTGCCAACCATGGCCTGAGCTTTGCGGTCAGTGGCGGTAAAAGTTACCGCATTATTCCGCGCGCTTCGCACTAGGGCCTGTTCACGCTAATTAAGTGCGCCTGCTGGAAGCCAGTTTTGTTTCCAGCTAGGCGCCGTGAGCGAAGTTTGGTTACTCCAAATAAGCGATCGGCAACAACGCTGGGGACAAAACTGGCTCCAGCCCTTCGGGTTGCGGCTAAAAATCCGCCACCCTGCGTTGCTCGTCGTTCATTTGGAATAACCAAACCACTCTCCTCGCGCCTTGATTGACGAATTTTTAGTCACAACAGGCTGCATTTAATTAGCGTGAACAGGCCCTAGCGAGCCAATCCCAAGCACCGTAAAAACGGTGCTTGGGGGTTATACCTCCCGATCCCCCTCCGGCACTGCAAGGTCATGCCAGGTTTTGCTATGCGTGGTCAGTAAATCACCAAACTGTGCGCTGGCGCAGCGCCTTTAGTCATTCCGACTCCTAATTGACCACAGATTACAAACTTTTACCTGGTAAACTATTTCCACTAATAAAAATATAATTTATAACGTGGCTCGCGAGATTGCGGTAAAAATCCCGATTAAAAATTAGAAAAAGCTATTCAAGCTGCCGGTTACTCGCGCTCCAAAATCTGAGAAACCTAAGATTAAGATAATAAACCTGAGGAGATCTCTGTGACTAAACTTAAGTCGCTTGCCCAAGCCATTGATGTTGAACATTTGTTGAAAACCAGTGTTTCGGTGCTGACCCTGAGCGCCCTGATGGCCCCCGTGTGGGCACAGACCGATACCGATGATCAAGACGACCAAGAGCTGGCCCTTGAAGAAGTTGTGGTAATGGGTCAGCGTGCCAGCGTTATCTCGGCGCAAAACATCAAGCGCGACTCGCCTCAATTTGTGGACTCTATTGTCGCTACGGATATCGGTAAGTTGCCGGATATGAATGTCGCCGAGTCGCTGCAGCGTATTTCGGGCGTGCAAATTACCCGCAATATGGGCGAGGGCAGCGGCATTGCCATTCGCGGCCTAACCCAGGTGCGCACCGAACTCAATGGCCGTTCCAGCTTTACTGCCAATGAAGGCCGCAGCCTGAGCTTTGAGGATGTTCCGTCTGAATTGATGGCCGGTGTGGATGTGTACAAAAATCCCTCGGCGAAAATGATTGAGGGCGGCATTGGCGGCACCGTGGATTTACGCACCTTTAAGCCCTTCGACTTTGATGGCCGTAAAATTAGCGCCACCGTGGGCTCCACCTATTACGACCTGATTGACGAGTTCAACCCCAATGTATCCGGCCTGTTTAGCGATCGCTGGGATACCGGCATGGGTGAAATGGGCTTTATGGTAAACCTGTCTTATCAGGAGACGGCGTTCCGCCAGGACACGACCTCCATTGAGCCCTATTGGGAGCGCGACGCGGCCGAGTTTGGTGGCACCGAGGGTGAGAGTGTGTACGTACCCGCCGGCGGCGGTATCAACAGCTCCTTTGGGGATCGCGAGCGTTTGGGGGTGGCCTCGGCGTTCCAGTGGCGTCCCAACGATGATCTGGACATCTACGCCCAGTACATCCGCTCTGATTACACTATGAGCCTGTACGATTATTCCTACTTTGCGTTTCTTCCGGCCGAGGCCAGCGATGGCGGTGATAACCTAGTGCCGTTCGACAACGGCGATTTCTCATTTAATGAGCGCGGTGAAATGCTTACCGGCTCGTTTGCCGGGGTGAATATTGATTCCAACACTGGTTTAAACAAACGCCATTCTATTACCGAAGATTTCGCGGTAGGGTTTGAATGGCAAACCAACGATAATCTCAACCTGAGCGGTGATTTGCAGCATGTGAAAGCCACCACCGAGGGTGAAAACTTCATTCTCAGTGTTAATGCTCAGGCCCCTGTGCTGGATGTGGATGTCACCACCAGCTTTCCGCAAATGGGAGTGCGTCCCTCGGACCCCAGCGATCCCGAATCGGCTGATTTGGCTAATCCTGACAACTACAAGTGGAGCTGGCTAATCCCGCACCACCAAGAAAGTGATGGCAGCCAGACCGCTGCGCGTTTTGATGGCGAATGGGAGTTCCACGACGGCGGGTTTATCAGCTCGCTCTCGGCCGGGGTGCGTTATTCGCACCGCGAGGCTACCACCAAATCCATGGAGTGGACGCCCTGGACCACCATCGATGCGCCCGCCTGGACTTGCACCGACTGGGCTACAGGAGGCCCACTCTACCCAGAGTGTAACCCCGACAACCTGCAGCCTGAAGACTGGAGCAATCAGGCAAATTGGGGCGAGACCTTCCCGCTGGATGATCCGCGCTTTTACAATGACGACGGCAGCGCTAACTGGGCGCAAAACCAGTTCACCGACTTTATGCGCGGTAGTGCCGATGCGTTTGGGGTGACTCTTGCGGCTTCGTCGGACCTGGCTGGGCGTTTCTCGGATGAAACCGTGCGCTTTTTGACTCAGAACCATCCCAACCCCGAATACCGTCTGGACGGAATTCCGGATTATGGTCCACAGCAAATCAACGACCAGGAAGAAGATACTTTAGCCGCCTATGGGATGGTGAGTTTCGCCACCGAACTTTTGAGTATGCCGCTGGACGGTAACTTGGGCGTTCGGGTAGTAGAAACACAAACCACCGCGCGCGGCGCCAACGCCTCGTGCGATGCCGATGGCAACAATTGTGAGTATTACGATTCGCTGTTCGAGAACGAGTACACCAATACCCTGCCAAGCCTGAACCTGCGCTGGTCGCTGCAGGAAAACCTGTACTTGCGCTTTGCCGCTTCAAAGGGCATCAGCCGCCCCGGTTTCGATCAGATGGACCCCAATATTAATCTGAACGTGTCGGTGGATAACGAGTCGGGCACGATCACTGATCGCACTGCCTCCGGTGGCAACCCAGACTTGAAACCCATGGAAGTGGCCCAGGCGGATGTAGCTTTGGAGTGGTATTTTTCTGATGCAGGCATGGCCTACGCCACCGTTTTCTACAAAGATGTGCAAAGCTTTATTGCCAACGGTACGGTGACCCGCGATTTTGAATATCAGAACCCTCTGACCGGCGAAACCGAAACTGGCGCCTTTGATTCGGATATTCCGCTCAACGGTGAAGACGGCAAAATTGAAGGCTTTGAAGTGGGGGTTTCCGGCTTTTTCGACTTCCTGCCCGAGCCCTGGAATGGCCTTGGCGGCCAGGCTAACTACACCTACGTAGACAGTGAAGCGCCCAGCCCTTTCGCCACGGATATTCAGGGCAATGCGCTGCTGGTGCCGTTGGAAGGCCTGTCAGAGAACAGCTACAACCTGGTGGGCATGTACGAATATGGCGACTGGTCGGTGCGTCTGGCCTACAACTGGCGCGACGACTACCTGGTGACTACCGCCGGTACCGGTACCGGTAATCTGCCCATCTACAACGACGCCTATGGTCAGCTGGATGGCTCGATCAACTGGACCTTGAACGACACCTTCACCCTGCAGTTCGATGCCGTGAATATTACCGACTCGCGCAACGACACTTATCAGGGCTCATCGTCTCGCTATCGCGATAGCTATCTGGGCGATCGCCGCTACGGTGTGACACTGCAAGCGGAGTTTTAATAGTTGCTGGCGCCGTTATGGCGGCGTCAGCTCTCTATTACAGTAAGTCTTTACTTAGCATGTGCAGGCATCCGGGTTAGGTTAATGTGCTTAACTTGGATACCTGTACCTTTTAAGGCCTGGCCTCGTGATTTAACACTGGGCCAGGCCGCTTTTCTTTCAGGCGACACCCGAAAAATTCCGTCAATTTGCCACGCTAGCGCTCATCAAAGTAAGAGTTTTGTCCTTCCTTCTCTTCATCGCTTTAGATGACATATCTGATTTTACATAAGAAAATTATTGCGCCTGTAAAATTCATGGTGTATATAATGCGGTGTAAAGTTTAAATAAGAAAATGTTTTTTCCAGTAAAGAATAAGTCTCATTATTAAAATTTAAATCGCCCTGCGTTGACCATTCCTGTGTGCAGGTCGAGTTAGCTAGACACTTAAGATAATAATTAGGAGAGTGCAGTGATTGCCCATACCCAAACCAACCAGAAATTTCGTCGCCCTTTGGCGAAAACCAGTGTATCTGCCATGGTGCTTTGCGCCCTGGGCGTTGTCGGCTCGGCCGTTGCGCAGGAAGACGCTGGCAGCGGCGAAACCACGCTAGAAGAAGTGATTGTAACCGGCCAACGCGCCAGTATTGAGTCGGCGCAAGAGATCAAGCGCGATGCCGAAATGGTGATGGATTCCATTACCGCGGTAGACATTGGCGCGCTCCCAGACCGCTCGGTGGCTGAAGCCCTGCAGCGTGTGCCGGGTGTACAACTGCAACGCACTAATGAAGCCCGCGATCCGGCTCGCTTGGCGGCGGAAGGTGGCGATGTGTTCGTCCGCGGCTTGAACTGGGTGCGCACCGAACTGAACGGGCGCGATATTTTCTCGGCTTCTAACGGTCGTTCGCTGGGTTTTGAGGATGTTTCGGCCGACTTAATGGCCGGGGTAGACGTATACAAAGCGCCGACTGCCGATATGATTGAAGGCGGTATTGGCGGTACGGTAAACCTGCGCACACGCAAGCCGTTCGATTCGGATGACATGGTTGCAGCGGCCTCGGCCGACTACAACTACGCCGAGTTGTACGAAGAGGGTTTCCCGTCGTTTAACGGTTTATTCAGCAACCGCTGGGACACTGGCATTGGTGAGGTGGGTGTATTGGTATCGGCCAGTGTGGCTGAAATTGGTAACCGCACTGACAGCATTCAAACTGGTCGCTACGTGGGCTACGACGCCAATGGCGAAGCCTCCAGCGCCAGCGGTTTACCGGCACAAAACTATCTGCCCAATGGCCTCGGCTTCCGTCGTATTGACTGGGAGCAAGAGCGCGATTCTTACTCCGCCGCCGTGCAGTGGGCGCCCAGCGACAAGCTGGAGATGACCTTACAGGCGATTCGCACCGCAACCTACGCCGAAGATTTAGAGCGTGCGGTGGGTATCAATGCCGATTGGGGCAACGACATCATGCCCTGGAACGGTGACTTTACCTACGATGACGAAGGTTTCTTAACCGGCGGCACGCTCTACAACGCGGGCATCAGTAACAATACTCGTTTTGGTAGCCGCGACGCTGAAACCAGCGATTACTCTTTTAATATTGAGTATGCCCCCACCGAAAACTGGACCATCACAGGTGACCTGCAATACGTAGACTCCACCACCGAAGTGCTGAGCAACGCCCTGTTTACCCAGTTAGCTGGTGAAGAGCGTGGCCCTTCTTCTAACTCCAATGTTCAGGCCGACTTTAGCTTTGGCAGTGACCCCTGGATTGACGTAAGTGCCGACGAGCGCCAAGCGCAACAGGGCGCTTACTGGTGGGGCGCGGCGATGGACCACATTGAAGATAACGAAGCCGACGCTCTGGCGGGCTCGGTCGATGTGGATTACCACTTTACCGACAGCGGCTTTATGCGTAGTGTATCCTTCGGCGCCCGCCGCTCGGATCGCGAAGCCATTACCCGTCAATCCGGCTGGAACTGGTCACTGCTGAATAACCAGTTCTGGGGTGGTGCGCCGACACCTGAAGACATTGTTTATCTTGATCAAGACACTCAGGACGGCACCGAGCTGTACACCTTTGATAACTTCTACGGCGGTGATATTGCATCCCCTACGGTGGGTTGGTTCCCCACTTATGACCTGACGCGCGACCCCAACTACGCCTACGAGCAGTTGGCCGATGTGCAGCGCGCTGGTTGGGGCTGGGTGCCGCTGGATCCGGAAACCGCTTACGATCTGAACCCGCGCGCCGATAACGTCAGTGCCGGTATCAATAACCAAAAAGAACTGACCACAGCCGGGTATTTGATGGCGCGCTTTGGCGACGATGCCGGTGAAATTTTAGGTATTCCTTTTGACGGTAATATCGGTGTCCGTGTCGTGGAAACCGAGCTGACCGCACGTGGACGTTCCGCCGCTGGTGGCGGCGGTGATGCCTGTGCCACAGCGCCGTCTGCAGACTGTGAAGGCGCTCAGGCCTTTGCCGATGCCTATAACGCCGCCTATGGCGACTACGCCGATTACGAACACAGCTACACCAATGTGCTGCCCAGCTTAAACCTGCGCTTTAGCCTAAGTGAAGAGCTGCAAATGCGCTTTGGCCTGTCGCGCGCGATGGTGCGCCCGGGGTTCCATCAAACTCAGCCCTACACCACTCTGGGCTTTGACTTTATGGACAATGCCTTTAACCCCAACACCCCCTACGAGGGTACAGGTACCGGGGGCAACTACCAGCTGGAGCCGACTGTCTCTGATCAGATTGACTTGAGTCTGGAGTACTACTTCGGCAACGCCAACAGCGTCACCCTGGCACTGTTCCACAAAGACATCAAAGACTATATCGCCACCACCAACCAGGTAGAAAGCATCACCTCCGGTGGGCAAACCTACGACTTTGAAGTGACCCGTCAGGTGAACGCCTCTGAAGGTAAATTGCAGGGCGCCGAGTTGGCTTACCAGCAGTTTTTCGACATGCTGCCCAGCCCGTTCGATGGTTTAGGCGTACAGGCTAACTACACCTTTATCGACAACGAAGGTGGTATGAATGAAGCTGTGAACATTTTCGAAACACCTCAGGTGGAAGGTTCTACCGACGAGTCTCTGCCCATCGAAGGTATTTCGGATAACAGCTATAACCTGACGCTGATGTACGAAAAATACGATGTGTCGGCCCGTTTGGCGTACAACTGGCGCGAGCGCTACCTGCTGACGACTTCAGCGGCTAACATCAACCGTCCGGTATGGTTTGATGACTATGGTCAGCTGGATGGCTCGGTGTTCTACACCATCAACGACAATGTGAAGGTTGGCTTGCAGGTGACTAACCTGACCGCCGAGTCCACCAAGCTTGAAGTGGGTGATACCCAAATCGCGGGCGATTACGGCTGGACTCAGGGCGACCGCCGCTTTGCCTTTGTGGTACGTACCCAGTTCTAAACCTCCCCCTCACCCCCGGCCCTTGTGCCGGGGGTGGCATTTTGCTTCACTGGCGTGATCTTACGCTTCGTACATTTCCTATGACTCGCCCAAAAAACAAATTCGTGGTTCTCGGTGGTGGCACCGCTGGTTGGATGGCCGCGGCCGCTTTGGCGCGCTTTTTCGCCCAGCAGCCGGTTGAGGTAAAGCTGATAGAGGCACCGCAATTGGGCTCGGTGGGAGTGGGCGAGGCAACTGTGCCGATTTTGCGTCAGTTTAATCAGTATTTAGGGCTGGATGAGCGCGAGTTTGTGCGCGCCACTCGTGGCAGTTACAAACTGGGCATCGAGTTTCGCGATTGGCTGCGCCCGGGTAGTCGGTACTTTCATGGCTTTGGTGACTTTGGCGCGGCCCATCAAGGGGTTGCGGCCCATCAGCTGTGGCTGCGCGCCAGGGCATTGGGCGACACCGCGCCTTTGGCGGACTACTCGTTTTCCGCGCAGGCGGCACGGCACAACCGTTTTGCACCGCCGCCGGATGACCCGCGTCTTGCCGCTATCGCTGCGTTTGATTACGCCTACCATTTCGACGCCAGCCTTTATGCCGCGCTGCTGCAAAGCTACGCCTGCGCGCGTGCAGTGGAGCATATTGAAGGGCAGGTAGCCGATGTGCAGCTATGTGGTGACAGTGGCGATATTCAATCATTGACGCTTGATAACGGCGAAAGGGTTGAGGCTGATTTTTTTATCGACTGCACCGGCTTTCACGGGCGTTTGTTAAATCGTGCTTTACAGGTGCCCTTTCGGGACTGGAGCCATTGGTTGCCCTGTAACCGCGCTCTGGCCGTTGCCTGCGAGCGACAAGATGAACTCTCCCCCTACACCCGCGCTACAGCACGGCAAGCCGGTTGGCAGTGGCGTATCCCGCTGCAGCACCGGGTAGGTAACGGTCTGGTGTATGCCAGCGACTTTATCAGTGACGATGCTGCAGCCGCGCAACTGCTGCAAAACCTGGAAGGAAAAGCCCTGGGTGAGCCGCGCCCGCTTAAATTTGTCACCGGCCACCGGGAGCACTTCTGGTATAAAAACTGTCTTGCCCTCGGCTTGGCAGCGGGCTTTTTGGAGCCTTTGGAGTCCACCAGTATTCAGCTGATTCAAACCGGATTGCTGCGCTTTTTAGAACTGTTTCCCAGCGGTGGCGATACCGCGCCTATGCAGGCGGAATACAACCGCATTACCCAGGGTGAATATGAGCGCCTGCGGGACTTTTTAATTTTGCATTACTGCACCAGCGAGCGCGATGACAGCGACTTTTGGCGCACTTGCCGGGAACGAAAACTGCCCGACACTCTCGCCCATAAAATAGAGGTCTACCGCGCCTCGGGGCGGGTGCCTATGTATGCCGACGAGTCTTACGCTGAGTCCAGCTGGGTGGCCATTTTTACCGGCCAGGGGGTGGTGCCCGAACATTGCGCCCGCCAAGCGGATGCCATTCCCGCCGCCGAGCTAAAGGCGCTAATGACAAAACGGCGCGAAGCTATTGCCGCCGTGGTGGGGCACATGCCCAGTCACGCCCGTTATCTGCAAGAAACCTCCAAGTAGCTGAGTATATATTTTTATATAAGAAAGCATTTGCTTAAATGAAATCAATGCGCTATAAGTAAAATCAAATATAAAATAAATTTTATTTGTAATATTTCGGTGGTAATTTCCCTTTTCCAGCAATCGTTAGTCGTTTTGAATACTTGTGGTTCCAAATTCTTTATCGGGTTTTAGTGCCAAGGGTACCTGCTCGATAACACCAGTTCTGGCGGTTACCTGCCAGAAGAGCTGAGCGTTTGTAGCTTTGCTTGTGGGGCAATGAATAGCATGCATTGCCTTCTGTACATGAGTTGATGTCTCTACATCGTTATTGATACGGCAACCTGCCTTGGCGGTTGCCGTTTTTTTATCCGTGGTTTTTGTGAGCTTTACATGCGCTTGGCGGATTTACAGGCTCTATTACCGCTATAAGCGTCCATGGGTTATCAACGGCGCCCATATGGCCTAAGCTTTAGCAACAAGTTCACCCGTGCAGGATTCGGCGCAAAGCTTGCTTCCTGTATCAGCAAAAATGGATTAGCCAAAGGGGAAACAACCGTGAGCGATAGCTTTAAATCCAAAAGTACACTCGAAGTAAACGGCCAAACATACCGCTACTACAACCTCAACGCCCTGGCCGGCGATTACAACCTCGAACGTCTGCCCTACTGTTTAAAAATTTTGTTGGAAAACCTGCTGCGCAAAGAAGACGGCAAAAGTGTGAGCGTGGACGATATTCATACACTGTGTCGCTGGAAGGGCTCGGATGAGGCCACCGAGCAGGTTAACTTCACCCCAGCGCGGGTGGTGCTGCAGGATTTTACCGGGGTACCGGCGGTAGTCGATTTGGCGGCCATGCGCGCCGCCATGCGCCAACTGAACAGCGACCCGGCGAAAATTAACCCCTTGGGTGCGGTGGATCTGGTGATCGACCACTCGGTTATGGTGGATTACTACGGCAACCCGGATTCACTGGCTAAAAACACCGAAAAAGAATTTGAGCGCAATAACGAGCGCTACCAATTTTTGCGCTGGGGCCAGCAGGCCTTTTCCAACTTTCGCGTGGTGCCGCCCGGCACCGGTATTGTCCATCAGGTAAACCTGGAGTATCTGGCCAAGGCTGTGCTGGTAGAGGAACACGACGGCGAAAAAGTTGCTTTGCCCGATACCCTGGTAGGTACCGACTCGCACACCACCATGATCAACGGCCTGGGGGTTCTGGGCTGGGGCGTAGGCGGCATTGAAGCCGAGGCCGCCATGCTGGGACAACCCATTACCATGCTGATTCCCGAAGTCGTGGGCTTTGAATTAAAAGGCGAGCTGCCGCCCTCGGCCACCGCCACCGACTTGGTGCTGACCGTGACCCAAATGCTGCGCGAGCGAGGTGTGGTGGGCAAGTTTGTGGAGTTTTACGGCCCGGGCCTGTCTAAGCTGCCCCTGGCCGACCGCGCCACCATTGCCAATATGGCGCCTGAATACGGCGCCACCTGCGGTATCTTCCCCATCGATGACGAAACCCTGAATTACCTGGCTTTAACCGGGCGCGAGCAAGAGCAAATTGATTTGGTCGAAGCCTACGCCAAAGCACAGGGCCTGTGGCGGCATGACGACGATCCCGTGGCCGATTACAGTGACACTCTTCACCTGGATTTGGGCGATGTGGTGCCCAGCTTGGCCGGGCCTAAACGTCCGCAAGATCGTATCGCCCTCACTGACGCCAAAGCCGAGTTTGATGCCCTGCTGGAAAAAGAGCTGCAGGAGCAGCAACAAAAAATTGCCAGTTCGGAAGACGGCCGCTTTACCAGCGAAGGCGGGCAGACCGCCGTGGACAACACCAACCTCCACGAGCGAGGCGCGGTGCCGGTAGAGATGAACGGACAAGAGTTTATGCTGGAGCATGGTGCGGTGGTCATCGCGGCCATTACCTCATGCACCAACACCTCAAATCCTGCCGTGCTGGTGGCCGCCGGTTTGGTGGCGCAAAAAGCGCACGAGCTGGGTTTATCCACCAAGCCGTGGGTGAAAACCTCCTTCGCCCCCGGCTCGCAAGTGGTGCCCGCCTACATGAAAAACGCAGGCCTGCTGGAGCCATTGGCCGAGCTGGGCTTTGATATTGTCGGCTTCGGTTGCACCACCTGTATTGGTAACTCCGGCCCGCTGCCGCCGCCGGTGCAAAACGCTGTGCGCGCGGGTGATCTCCTGGTGGCTGGCGTACTCTCGGGTAACCGCAACTTTGAAGGCCGCATCCACCAGGATGTGCGTGCGAATTATTTGGCCTCGCCGCCATTGGTGCTCGCCTACGCTTTGGCCGGTAATATGAACGTGGATTTACTCAACGACCCGGTCGGCGAAAGCAAAGACGGTAAGCCGGTGTATTTAAAAGACATCTGGCCCAGCCCCAAAGAAGTGGCAGACACGATTACTAGCGCCATGACCGAAGGCATTTACGCCGACAAATACGCCGATGTGTTTAAAGGCACCGAGGCCTGGCAGCAATTGCCCGTGCCAGAAGATGAAATTTACTCCTGGCCCGAATCCACCTATGTGAAAAAACCGCCTTACTTTGATGGCATGACCATGGAACTGCCCGAGGCTAAACCTATTACCGGCGCACGCTGTTTGGTCAAAGTGGGCGACTCCATTACCACCGACCATATTTCTCCGGCCGGTGCTATCAAACCCGATAGCCCAGCGGGGCAATACCTGCGCGAAAAAGGGGTAGAGCCCGAAGACTTCAACAGCTACGGCTCACGCCGGGGCAACGATGAAGTCATGGTGCGCGGCACCTTCGCCAATGTGCGCCTTAAAAACCAAATGGCCCCCGGCACCGAAGGCGGTTGGACAACGTATTTGCCTACCGACGAGCAAATGAGTATTTATGAAGCCTCGCAAAAATATCAGGCCGATAAGGTACCGCTGATTGTATTAGCCGGTAAAGAATACGGTACCGGCTCAAGCCGCGACTGGGCCGCCAAAGGCACTAACTTATTGGGCATTAAAGCGGTTATCGCGCAAAGCTTTGAACGTATTCACCGCTCTAACCTCGTCGGTTTCGGCGTGCTGCCCTTACAGTTTAAAGATGGTGAAAGCGTTGAGTCGTTGGGGCTGGACGGGTCGGAAACCTTCGACTTTGACGCCATTGAAGGCGAGCCCAAAACACTGGGTGTGACCGCACACAAAGACGGCAAAGATATTTCCTTTGAAGTGCGCGTGCGTATTGATACCGCCGTAGAGTGGGACTACTACCGCCACGGCGGTATTTTGCACTACGTACTGCGGCAGTTGGCGGGGTAGCTGATTGGTTTACGGGGTACCGTGAACGTAGAACGGAAAAACATAGGGGCAGCTTTTAGCTGCCCTTTTTTCGGTTAATAGAGAGCGTGAATCCGATCTGATGCCCACTTGCTGGCTTGTACAGCGGCGTCGGCTCTGCTCGAAGTGGGGTTCGGTTTCCAATTAACGGAAAAACCTTTATAGTCAAAGGCTTAACCAAATAGGAAGGTTAAATAATAAGACCGCCGTGGGCGAGATGATGCGCACGCACACTTTGCCTCTCCTTCCCAGGACCAATAAATTGGTTAAATAGTTTATAAGTCAAAAGCCTGCGCATAACTCCTAATGCTTTTTCAAGAAATGATAATGCGCATGCGCGATATACAAATGTTAGGCATTTTAACTAAGCCGAGGATACTTCATGCGAAAAGAGCAAATAATTGTCGCTATTGGTGCTGCAAGTGGAGTTGTTGTAATGGCACTAAGTATTTGGATTCTCACCAACACTTTGCCAATACCAGAAATTACCGGCTCATTTGAGGAGCGTATCGCCTTTGCTTTGCATGCAAATGTTGTTGCTATCATCCCTTTTTTTATCATGCTTATCACTGTAGGTAATTCTCGATTTTTAAGTGAAGCCATAGACCCTACACGAGGAGCGGAAAGTAGCAAGATGATCATTGATGGGAATGTGGCAGAGAATACACTTCAGCAAAATTTTGTTTTTGCTATTGCAACACTTTCATTAAGTACAGTTGTACCTTTAGGTTATCTACAAATTATATGGGCTTGCGTAATAGTTTTTGTGGTGGCTCGATTAATTTTCTGGCTAGGTTACCGCATAAACCCCTTATATCGGGCTCCCGGGATGTCGGCAACAGCGTATATGAATCTTGGTATTATCCTGTATCTTCTCTATTTTCTTGCTACAAAGTAAAAAATATGACAACTAAATACCTAACAAAGAAATCAAAGGCGCCTGCGGCTGGACGCGCTGACGCGCGCTCTTTATTGCGGCGTTGAGGCTGTAGAAAAACTCAGAAAACAAGGCGTTTTTTGCTAAAATTGGGGCTTGCCAAAAGGAGAGCCGGCCATGCCCAACTTCCGAAAATATAACTACGATCAGGACAGTATGGTCGTCATCAACTTTGAGGAGCAGCTGCAACCCAATACGTTTGAATATACCCTTCATCGGTTAATCGAAGAGCATATTGATCTGTCAGCATTCTACAATCACTATAAGAACGAAGAAGGCGGCCGCAGCGCTTACGATCCAGCCATTCTCCTAAAAATTGTGTTATTCGCTTACTCCAAAGGCATCACGTCCAGTCGGGAGATTCAGTGGCAGTGCGAGCATAATATTATCTTTAAGGCTCTGTTCTGCGATTTGGTGCCCCATTTCACCAGCATTGCCAGTTTTATCAGTCGTTACCCAGAGGCTATTGAAGACGTCTTCACTCAAGTCCTGCTGGTTTGTAACGAGCAAGGCTTACTCGGTAATGAGCTGTTTGCCATCGACGGGTGCAAAATGTCCTCTAACGCGGCCAAGGAACACTCCGGCACATTGAAAGAGCTGGAGGAGAGGTCGCAGAAATTGCGCAAGAAAGTCCGCCAATGCCTGAAAGAGCACAAAAAGTTAGACGGGCGCAAGCCTCAGGAGCGAGAGCGAAAACAGCGACTCCAGCAGGCGGCCGATACTCTTGAGAAAGAGTTTGAACGCATCGACAAGTTCCTAAAGACGGCGTCCCCAAGGATGGGGAATGGTAAGCGCCCCAAGGAAGTCAAAAGCAATATCACCGACAACGAGTCGGCCAAAATGACGACCAGCAAGGGCACCATTCAAGGCTACAACGGTGTCGCAACCGTCGACAAAAAGCATCAGATAATTGTGCATGCTCAAGCGTTCGGAGAAGGGCAAGAGCACCACACCCTCAAGCCTGTGCTCCATAGCGTGAAAGAACGCTATGCCCGCACCGGCATCAGTGATGACATTTATAAAGAAAACACGATCATCACCGCCGACACGGGCTTTTCCAATGACGCTAACAATGAATACCTTCGTGAATCCGGCATCAACGCCTATATTCCCGACAACCAATTTCGTCGTCGTGACAAAACCTTTGCCAAGCAAAAAGACAAATACGGGAAGCGGCACAGAGACATTTTAAAAGGCATCAAGAGTGTTATTCCGTCCAGCGAATTCGACTTTAATAAACGACAAAAAACTTGTCATTGTCCCGAAGGCAATGAAATGTGGTTAAGTCACCAAGTTACCCATAAAAAGTAGACACCCTGTATAGTAATATTGACTCTATATGGAGGTGTCCAAAATGGCACGCAAAAAGCACCAGCACTACACCGAAGAGTTTAGCCAAGTTACCCATAAAAAGTAGACACCCTGCAAGGTTTATATTGCCTAAATAGAGGCGTCCTGAACTCTACATAATAAGATTCAGAATTAAACCTAAGAGTTTCGAAAAGAAGCTATTGGTCGTTCAATGTTACCGATAGTTTTAGGCTTGTCATGTTTCTGAAATAGGATTGAGGGTTATGAAGGGATTTTCAGTTATAGTTTTTTATTCGTTCAAGTTTCCAGGTTAAGATTCTATAGTGACACCACCGTGATTATCCATGCTTGTATTTGGATGAATAGTCAATACGCATAGATTTAAAAAAATTCATCCAACCATCAAATATTATTTGGCAGTTATTATAGGCTCTGATCTCGCTCGGCTTTGTCGGTACGTTTTGCGCCAGTAACCGTAGTTTCAGGTATCTGGTGAAATTAGCAAAGATGTTTCTGATAATTAATAAGCTAAGATAATTCCTTCCGGATAATTGAGTTGGATCCACGGGTTAGTCAATTTCTATTGAATTTAGGTCTCTTTCGCGGAGACCCATGATCCCATGTCGAATGTATTAATTTAAGCGTACAGCATTAAAAGGAGGTTAATTATGTCGCAGCATCATGGCACAAAGAAAATGCCTGCCATTCATAAGTATTGTGAGTTTGGCTATGTAGGGAGCGAGGGAGATAGATTTGGCCGGCTGTTTGATCTTCCCCCGCTATTCACACCAATCGATACGCTTAAAGCTTTAGGGAAAAAGAATGGCCCTATGGACGGCGGAAAAAATGCCAATCGAACAGATTCTGTTCCAGTCGGTATGGTGTTTTTTGGTCAGTTTATTGACCACGACATTACTTTGGATGTGGAGACGAGTTTTGATCAAACAGTCGATCTTAATGAGCTGTCCAATGCCCGAACGCCAACCTTAGACCTGGATTGTATATACGGTCAGGGCCCGGAGGCGAGCCCATTTTTGTATTATGGTGCCGGAGAATACGCTGGCGTAAAACTGTTAACTGGGGCGGATGGCACTGCCGCGCCGGATCAAAGTGAAGCGTTAGCCGCTGACGATTTACCCCGAACATCTCACGGTACGGCGATTATCGGTGATCCACGTAACGACGAGAACAGAATAATTTCTCAGTTACAGCTTGCGTTTATTCGTTTTCATAACAAAGTAGTGGATGCAATCCATGCCGACAACAGTGCTTTAGAGGGGGGTGAGCTGTTTGAGCATGCACGTCAGCAGGTTACCTGGCATTACCAGTGGTGCGTGCTTACTGATTTTCTGCCCGCAATGTGTGGAAATGCAGTTGTTTCAGAAATACTCGGGAATGGGCGACAATTTTTCTGTCCTACCAATAGCAGCCCGTTTATTCCCGTAGAGTTTTCCGTCGCCGCTTACCGATTTGGTCACTCAATGGTCCCACAAAAAATACAGGTACAAAAAAATGGATCCTCTTTCGAGCTATTTGGCACTAAGTTGGGGCGTGGGTTTTCCCCGCTTGGTGATAAGGATGCTGTAGTCGATTGGAATGAGTTAGTAAATGCCGATTCGGGCCATGTGGTACAAATGGCTGAAAAAATGGATACTCAGCTCGCGTCGGATTTGCTTGATCTGCCGTTTGTTACCTCTGGGGAGTCTTCATTAGCGACACGAAATTTATTGCGTGGGCAGGGTTTTCAATTGCCTTCTGGTGAGCAGGTGGCAGAAGCTATGGGGCGTGATAAGTCCGAGATAGACCAGGTTTCGCAAAAGGCGGCGAACATCGCCGGAGCAGATATTGACCTCAGCAGCGGCACACCCTTGTGGTTTTACCTGTTGAGCGAAGCTGAGTGTATTGGTCGGGAGTCTAAAGCCGGGCAGTTTGACGCAGCGGAAGGTCTTGGTCCGGTGGGCGCGCGCATAGTCGCTGAAACTATGATTGGCTTAATGGAGCTGGATCCACGTTCATTCATGCACATTAATCGCAACTGGGACCCTGCCGATGGCGTTGGTGTGAGAAGCTTAGGTGAAATTTTAACCTATTAGCCTGGGCTTAAATTTATCAGCTCCAATGTGTAAGGATACAAGCCTAGACGGCCGCAGGGATGCGGTTTATGCGATGTTCTTCTGCGGTTGCGGTTAGAAACTTAGCGCTTAAAGTTGATAAGATGCTCTCTCACTGATACCGCAAGGAAAAACCATGTCTTACTACGTTGGCGCCTACGCCTCCTCGCCCTGTACCTCCGGGTGGAACCCGGAACTGGAAACCAGTTATTACAACCATTTAAAGCAATTGCCCAACGTTAAAGGCCTTGAGCATCCGTTTTTGGGCGAGCATTTACACGCTCACGATGATGGCTGGTTTTTGCAGAACATTGATCCCGACTGGCGTTATATTTTTACTTGCGTGCCCGGCACTATGGGCGCGATAGGAAAAAACCCTGATTTTGGTATTGCCTCTGATGACCCAGCAGGCCGCGAGCAGGCCTTGGCTTTTATGGAAAAAGCTCGCGCCGCGATTGTTAAACTAAACGCCCATGCCGGGCGCCAGGTGGTACAGGCCATTGAAATACAAACTGCACCCAATAAAGCCAAAGCAAGCTCGTCACCGGCTTCGCTTAAAGCGTCGTTAGAAACCATGCTGGGGTGGGATTGGCAGGGTGCGCGAATTGTACTTGAACATTGCGATACGTTTATTGAGGGGCAAACTCCCGCTAAGGGCTTTTTAACTCTTGAAGAAGAAATAAACGTAATTAAAGCGGTTAACGAGCACTGTAACGCGAAGCTAGGCGTCGTGATTAACTGGGGGCGTTCGGTGATTGAAACCCGCTCTACTTCTGGAGCTATTGAACATATTAAAAAAGCGAAACACGCTGGCGTGTTGGCCGGATTAATGTTCTCAGGCGTCTCCGATCAAGAGACCCCCTACGGCGCTTGGGCCGATACTCATATGCCTGCAGCACCGTCGGCGAAAGCCGAGATTGGTGCAGAAGGCTCGTTGATGACCGAAGAGCAAATACACCACTGTATTAAAGTGGCTGATGCCAAGAATCTGCCTATCTTAGGGATTAAATTGGGTATTCGCCCCAAAGACGAAGCCCTGGAAAATCGCGTCGCCTATAATCGCGAAGCTCTGGCAATGCTTGAGCGGGCATAGTTCCAAAGTTATTACACGACCCGGTCGCTTTTAATCCATATTAAAGTCGTTTTAGCCAGGTTGGTATCAGTTTTGATACCAACCTGGTATGACGCAGTGGTTTTAAGCGTTTATCAGGCCGGGGGTTGGCGACTGCCGGAGGCTAGGGTAAGCCCAAGCCTCTGATGTGTTTGTTTCAGGCAGCTCTGCAACGGGGCATTGCTATTGGCCAAAGCACTTTCATGGCGCTTACCAGTGCGTTAGTTACAGTTTAGCAAGAGGCGATTTTCACCCAACAAAGGAATGGTCATGCCAAACGAGCTTAAAGAAACGTTTAAGTCGGGTCTTATTCAGTATGTAACAGATTCCACAGACAGCATGCTGGACAACTTCTTCGGCATCATGCCAAACAGTTATTTCAGCTCTAATGATGAACAAACAATTCTGCAGCATTTGTCGGCGATATTATTGGCGAACATCTCTGGCAGCCAAGAGCGCATTATGTTGGAAAATCATGATGCCAGTCGCCAAACCTATATTCACTTTGGCGGATACCCGGGCTTGCTGGGCGATATTCTGCAGCAGATTCCAGCGCACAAAAGTATCCAGCAGGCTCGCGCTTATACGGCTAACGATAATTCGCTGGTTATTGATGTTTTCGATTTTGGCCAAGCGAAACAGGCCACCCGCCACTCCAGTTCGATGCGGCGCGAAACACTGCTGGCCGAGTTAAAAAGCCCAAACGTTGAATACGACAAAGCCACCCGCGAAACCCTCCGCGACTTTGTCGGTGCAGCCAATCACAATTACCTTGCTCGCTATTCGCTGGCGCAGCTGAGCGAGCATGCACGGCTTGCGCAAAAGGTGCGCAACACCCTGGATAGCGAATCCATAATGACACCCGCAGCCGGGGCAAGCTCTGCTTACCAAATTGCCTACGCCGCGGGCCAGGTGGATTCCACCAATTTATTTACTCGGGTTGCCCGTTTTTGTGGCAAGCACGGTATTGATATACGTGAAAGCTATGTCGAAAACTTTGATTTGAACACACCAGAGCAGCGCACCCTGCTGGTGCTGGAAGTGCTGATAAGCGAGCCTAACGCCGGGCAGATGTCGCAATTTAACGCTGAGATTAATCGCCTCGCCTACCTCGATAAAGAAGTGTTACAGGTCGCTTTTACCCGCCCTGGCTGGTCGCTGTCAGAAGCCGAGGTTTTGGTGGGGCTGTGTCACCTGGCCGATCAAGCGTTGAGCGCCACCACAAGCGGGGAATTTAGCCGCCACACTATGTTGACCGATGTGCTCAACGAGGACGGGATTGCCCAAGCCCTGGCACGGCTTGTACTGGTTCGGTTTGATAGCAAAAGTTCTCACGACTTTACGCGCCTGCATACCGAGCTTGCGGCCACTATCAACGACCAGGTAGCCGATAGCCGTGTCGCGCAACTGTTTAACGCGCTGCTTAATCTGACCCAGCACTTACTTAAAGCTAACCTCTACGCGCCGCGCCGCTATGCACTGGCCTTTAAAGTTAACCCCGAGGTGATGGTGTCGCAACAGCGCCCGCAACAGGCCTTTGGTATTTTTTATGTGTTTGGCAAAGCCTTTGATGGTTTCCATGTGCGCTTTGAAGATGTCGCCCGTGGCGGCGTGCGCATTGTACAGCCGCAGGCCATTGATCAGCATGGCATTGAAGTAAAGCGCCTGTTTGATGAGGCCTACCAACTGGCGAGCGCGCAACAGCTTAAAAACAAAGACATACCCGAAGGGGGTTCTAAGGGCGTCATTCTGGTCAAACCTTCGGCGAATACCATGCGCTGCGGAAAATCGTATGTCGATAGTTTGCTCGATTTGATTTTGGACAACCCCCTTACCCAGGAGCGGCGATGCGATTATTACCCCGCACCCGAGCTTCTCTTTCTAGGCCCGGATGAAAATGTCTCGGATCAATTAATCGAGTGGATTATCCAGCGAGCCGGGCAACGCGGTTACCCCCTGCCCGCCTCGTTTATGAGCTCAAAACCCGGTGCCGGAATTAATCACAAAGCCTATGGCGTGACCAGTGAAGGGGTGAATGTCTTTTTGCAGGTGGGGCTGGAAAACATAGGCATTGATCCGGCAACGCAGCCTTTCACCGTTACCATGACCGGCGGCCCCGATGGTGATGTAGCGGGCAATTTAATCCGCATTCTGTTTCGTGATTATCCCGACACGGCGGCGATTACCGGCATTGCCGACGGCAGCGGCTGCGCGGAAGACCCCGAGGGCCTCGCGCGCGACGAACTGTTACGCTTGGTTGAGCAAAGCCTGACCATTGCCCACTTCGACAGGCAAAAGCTCGGCCCCCGGGGCCGGGTGCTCGGCATTGACGAGCCCGGCGGCATTGAGGCGAGGAACACGCTGCACTGTCGCCTGTCCTCCGACGTGTTTGTGCCCGCCGGGGGGCGGCCCGGCACCATTAACGAAGCCAATGCGCCGCAGTTTATTGACGCCCAGGGCAAGCCTGCGAGCAAATTGATTGTGGAAGGCGCCAACCTGTTTTTAACCCCCAAGGCCCGCGAGTGGCTAACCCGGCAGGGGGTGTTTATCGTCAAAGATAGCTCGGCCAATAAGTGCGGGGTTATTTGCAGTAGTTACGAAATCGCCGCGGGCATGATGTTAAATGAAGCGGCTTTTTTGCAAATAAAAAAAACGTTTGTCGAAGAGGTAAAACAAAAACTGCGCGCTCTGGCTCTGTTAGAGGCAAAAACTTTGTTTCGCGAGTTTTATTTTCAGCCGGACTCCAGCCTCGCCCAACTCAGTATGCAGCTTTCGCAAGAAATCATCGCCCTAACCAATGTGATCGCGGGGCTAATAGACTCCGGCAGGGTGCCCCGCGATGGCGTATGCCGGGCGCTGTTAATGGAATTCTTTCCCCGGTCGCTGTTGCATAAAGCCGGTGACACGGCTTTGGACAAACTACCGGCCAGCTATTTTTCCCGTGCCATGGCCTCAGTGCTGGCCAGTCGTATCGTTTACCACGAGGGAATACGCCACCTGCAAGCGCTGCCCCATGAGCGTTTGGAACAGCACCTGATTCATTATTTGCAACAGGAAGAAGTCACCGCCGATTGGGTGCGAAAAATCGAGCACTCGAACCTGCCCGATAAGTCCGCCCTGATAGAGCTGGTAAAACGCGGCGCCACGGGCACCGGGCTTAAGTGGGGCTGAGTTTCGACGGCTGACTGAATTAAGGATTGTAAAGCGAGTCCTGTGCGTCGTTTTAGGGCATCGCGCGGGGCGAGCTACTGGGGTATCTTTGGCTTTAGGGCACCTCTATTAATCCAGAATTGTCTCTGCGCGAGTCCAAAACGTTCACTCCGCACGGCGCTCTTCGCCGCTAATGGCCGTAGCCCTTAGCAAGAAGAACAACACAGCGGATGGGCGTTTTGGCCGCGCCCTTCGGGGCTTTCAGGGCTTACCGATCTCTGTGTTGGCTTTACTCGGCGGGCAACCAGCCCGACGTCGCAAAGCCGCCTTGATCTCGGAAAGCCCTGAAAGCCAGAGGCAACTCTGGATTAATAGAAGTGCCCATTATAAATACGAAAAAGGAAAAGCCCATGCCCTTAAGCAAACCCTCACTGTTGCTGGTCGCCAGCGCCCTTCTTTGTGCCTGTAGTCATCAAGCGTCTGTTTCTGACCATACCGATCGGAATCCGAGTGCCTGCGAGGGGAAGGACTCGTTGCGCATGGTGGATTACTTTAAGCCGATGCCTCTGGGCAATCAAAGCGATAAGGTCTGGGGCGCCGAAGGCGTGCTGCCACGCGATATTGATAACGGCCTGGAAAGTGCCCAGGCGCAGCCGGCATGGAACTACTGGGATGGCAAAATTATTAAGGGCCCCGAGGGTAAGTATCATTTATTTGCCAGCCGCTGGTCGGGTGATTTAACGCATTACGATTGGTCTAAATCGATTGCCGTACATGCCATTGGCGACTCGCCTAAAGGCCCCTACCAAAACCCACAACCGTTTTTCTCAGACCGCGATGGTCTGGGCCACAATATTACCGGCGGCGTACTGCCCGACGGCCGCTATTATGTCGTCGCCAGTGATGCGGGGCGCGCCGGGGATGTGTTTATCTCCGATACCATTGACGGCGAGTTTGAGTTGCAGGGCACCGTAACCATGGAGGCCAATGGCCAAAGCCTGGAGCATGCCGGAGCTAATGTGAGCATTATCGTGCGCCCCGACGATACCTTTATGCTGGTATCGCGCCCGGGTATCGTGATGCTGAGCGACGATATTATGGGGCCTTACGTTGCTCAGGGGCCCAGCATTTGGCCCACAATTGAAGGCTACGATAACAGCAAGGCCGAAGACCCGATTGTCTGGTACAGCGGCGGCCTGTATCACATTACCCTTAACTGGTGGGACATTCGCAAGGCGCGTCATTTGGTCTCGCGCAACGGCATCGATAACTGGGTGGATACCGGCATCGCCTACGACCCACGCCTGGGATTTGAATATACCGACGGCAGTAAAAACACCTGGAGCCTGCTGGAACGCCCTGGAGTGTTGGTAGAAAACGGCCATGTCACCCACTTTACTTTCTCGGCTCTGGATGTGAACAAGTGGGACGATATGGGCAACGACGCCCACGGCAGCAAGGTGTTGGTGGTGCCTTTTGATGGCAAATGCTTTGATCGCGCGCTGGATGCGGCCCTGCCATAAAGTGGTCTGGAGCGGGCACAGGCTTTCGGTGCTCTTGCCCGCCCACCTGCCATAGACTGAGATTTACGCATTATTTTGGTGCTTTTGGCTTAATATCGGCAATTTTCCTCCATAAGATATTTGTATAGATGATCAGTTAAAAGACCGCCATTAAAAATACCTATCGAGCACTTCAATAAATGAAATTGGTTGCACCGATAAAGTGCATCTAAAGTTGTCGCCGATAACAAGTAACCCTGCTAGCCAATTACGGATACACCCTCTTGTTATCGCTCCTGTTTACCGCAAACCACTGGAAAGAGGACAGCGACAATGACACCCTCAATGCCGAAAAGGCTTCTCTCAATCGCCGTACTGTGCGCTATGGGCGCTACCGCCCAAGCCAACACAGGCAATACCCCCAACAACGATTACTGGTGGCCCAACCGTCTGAGCCTGGAGCCGCTGCGCGACTCATCCGCCTCGGCCGACCCGCGCCCCGAGAATTTTGACTACCAGCAAGCGCTAAAAGATCTGGATGTAGAGGCGCTGAAAAAAGATTTGAAAGAGCTGATGACCACCTCGCAAGACTGGTGGCCCGCCGACTACGGCCACTATGGCCCCTTCTTTATTCGTATGTCGTGGCACGCCGCCGGTACCTACCGCATGGTGGACGGCCGCGGTGGCGCCGACGGTGGTATGCAGCGCTTTGCCCCGCTCAACAGCTGGCCCGATAACGCCAGCCTGGATAAAGCCCGCCGCCTGCTGCAGCCGATTAAGCAAAAGTACGGCAATAACTTGTCGTGGGCCGATCTGCTGGTCCTGGCCGGCACCATTGGTATGGAAGATATGGGCTTTCCCATCATCGGTTTTGCCTTTGGCCGCGATGACGAGTGGGAACCCGAAGAAGTTAACTGGGGCCCCGAGGGCGAATGGCTAACCGACAAGCGCCACAGCGGTGATCGCAAGCTGGACAAGCCCTTTGGCGCTACCGAAATGGGCCTGATTTACGTCAACCCTGAAGGCCCCCACGGCAACCCGGACCCCCAGGCGGCCGCCCACGATATTCGCCAGGCCTTTGGCCGCATGGGCATGAACGATGAAGAAACCGTCGCCCTGATTGCCGGTGGCCACACCTTTGGTAAAGCCCACGGTGCGCACAAGCCCTCCGACTGTGTCGGCGCCGACCCGGAAGCCGCCAGCCTGGAAGATCAAGGCTTAGGGTGGAAAAACAAATGCGGTAAAGGCAACGCTGAAGATACCGTCACCAGTGGCCTAGAAGGCGCCTGGACCATCAGCCCGGCGCAGTGGACCCACAACTTTTTGCAAAACCTGTACGGCTTTGAGTGGGAGCTGAGCGCCAGCCCGGCCGGCGCCAAACAGTGGGTGCCTAAAGACGGCGCGGCTGCCAACATGGTGCCCGATGCCCACGACGCCACCAAGCGCCACGCTCCCATAATGATGACCACTGACTTGGCCTTAAAAGTTGACCCGGCCTATCGCGAAATTACGCAAAAGTGGTTGAACGACCCAGAGGAGTTTACCCGCGCCTACGCCCGCGCCTGGTTCAAACTGACCCACCGCGATATGGGCCCCACCTCGCGTTACATTGGCGATCTGGTTCCCGAGCAAACTTTCGTTTGGCAAGACCCAGTCCCGGAGGCGGACTACCAGCAAATTGGCGAGCGCGATATTAAAAAGCTCAAAAAAGCCATTTTGGATACTGACCTCAGCACCAGCGACCTGGTGAAAACCGCCTGGGCATCGGCCGCCTCCTACCGCGAGACCGATATGCGCGGCGGCGCCAATGGCGCACGCATTCGCCTGGCACCGCAAAAAGACTGGGCGGTCAACCAGCCCCAAGAGCTGCAGCGCGTGCTGAGTGTGTTGCAAGACGTGCAGAGCAGGTTCAACGACAAAGCCGGTAAAACCCAGGTATCACTGGCCGATGTCATCGTTCTGGGCGGCGCCGTGGCCATTGAGCAGGCGGCGAGTAAAGCCGGCTACGACATCGAGGTGCCTTTCTACCCCGGCCGTACCGATGCCAGCCAGGATATGACCGACGTCGACACCTTTGCCTGGCTGGAGCCTAAGTCTGACGGCTTCCGTAACTACCACGCCAAAGGCTACGACCGTAACCCGGCCGAAGCACTGGTAGAGCGCGCTGCGCTGTTGGATTTAAGCGTGCCGGAAATGACCGCACTGGTGGGTGGTATGCGCGTACTGCAAGCCAACGCCGATGGCAGCCAGCACGGTGTGTTTACCGATCAGCCGGGCGCGCTCAGCAACGACTTTTTCGTCAACCTGGTGGACATGTCCACCGTGTGGCAAAAGTCCGATGACCAGGCCGGTATTTTCCAGGGGTTGGATCGCGACACGGGCAAGGTGAAGTGGACCGCCACCCCGGTGGATTTGATCTTTGGCTCCAACTCCGAGCTGCGCGCTATTGCCGAGTTTTACTCGCAAGACGACAGCGACGAGAAATTTGTGCAGGACTTTGTCAGCGCCTGGAGCAAAGTGATGACGGCCGACCGGTTTGATCTGAAGTAATTGTCCTTTGGCAGGGGTTCGCCCCTGCGTTTTTAATTCCCTTTCTAATGGCTTTGCCCGGGTTTTACCCGGGCTTTTTTGCATCTATTGGGTGAGAAAATTATTTGCTGCTTTCTCTGACTTGGTAATACGCCTCTTCCGAGACTTTATGCCAGTCGCCGGATTTTTGTTTAAAGTCTTTGTACGACTGCCAGACTTTGGCAAACATGTCGTTTTGCTGCGCCTGTTCGATAAACACCTGCTCGGTCATGGCGTGCAGTTCGTGCAGTACTTCGTCCGGCAGACGGCGCAGTTGCACACCGTGTTCGTTCACCAGGGTGTTTAACGCCGCGTTATTGGTGGCGGTGTACTGGTCCAGCATATCCTGATTGGCAGCGCGGGCGGCGTAGGTGACTATGGCCTGTAAATCCGCCGGTAATTTTTCGAACGCGGGTTTGTTGACCAAAATTTCCAAAGTGCTGCCCGGCTCGTGCCAGCCAGGGTAGTAGTAATAGCGCGCAACTTCGTGAAAACCAAAGGCTAAATCATTGGCCGGGCCCACCCATTCGGCGGCGTCAATCACACCGGTTTGCAAGGCGGTGTAAAGCTCGCCGCCGGGAATATTAACGCTGGTGCCACCGGCGCGGTTAAACACCTCACCGGCCAGGCCGGGTATGCGCATTTTCAGGCCTTTTAAATCGGCCAGTGAATTAATTTCTTTATTAAACCAGCCGGCCATTTGAATGCCGGTGTTGCCGCCGGCAAAGGGAATAATATTGAACGGCTCGTAAACCTCACGCCACAGTTCCAGGCCGCCGCCGTGATGTAACCAGCCGTTCATTTCCTGCGCGTTCATGCCAAAAGGCACGGTGGTAAAAAATTGCGTGGCGGGCGATTTGCCGCGCCAGTAGTAGGCGCCACCGTGGCCCATTTCAACACTGCCGGAAGAGACGGCATCAAACACGCCCATGGCGGGCACGATTTCTCCGGCGCCGTGCACGTGAATGGTTAAGCGTCCGCCGCTCATTTCATTCACCATGCGGGCAAACTTTTCGGCGGTAGTACCAAGGCCCGGAAAGTTCTTTGGCCAGGTAGTCACCATGCGCCAGCGAAAGCTTTGCTGCTGCTGTGCGGTGCCTTCGTTTTGAGTGCTGCCAAACTGTTGAGTTTTACTCATCACCAGGGCCGCAAACAAAGCTACGCAAAGCGCCACAAGGGCGAGAATGATAATGGGGGCAAAGTTAAATGAGCGAGACTGAGTCATGGTGTTGCTTTATTGTTTTGGTTGAAGGGGAAAAGGATAGCATGAGCTGTGTTGAAATTGCGTCAGACGTTGGACGTCTGACGCGAAAATTAAACCGCTTCTAACTTCGCATACTGCATTACCAACCACTTGGTGCCTTCAGTATCAAAATTAATCTGCACTCGGGTGCTGGCGCCGGAGCCTTCAAAGTGAACAATAATGCCCTCGCCGAATTTCTTGTGCATAACCCGCTGCCCCAACTGAAAGCCAGTGTCGGCCCCCGAGTCTGACAGGCGCGGCTGATTTTTGCTGGCGCGCTTTGCGCCTGCTTGCAAGCGCGCGGGGCGGGTGATGGTGCTGTTGATGCGCACTTCTTCTAAGTGTTCATCGGGTATTTCTTTAACAAAGCGCGATACCGCGTTAAAGGTTTCGCCGCCGTGCAGGCGCCTTGTTTCGGCGTAGCAGATATACAGTTTTTCCATCGCGCGGGTAATGCCTACGTAAGCGAGGCGGCGCTCTTCTTCCAGGCGATCCGGATCTTCAATGGACATTTTATGGGGGAAGAGGTTTTCCTCTACGCCCGCCATAAACACCAGCGGAAATTCCAGGCCCTTGGCGGAGTGCAGGGTCATCAGTTGTACCGCGTCTTCAAACTCGTCGGCCTGGGCGTCGCCGGCATCCAGCGCGGCGGTATCCAAAAATTGTTGCAGCACCGGCTCGTCTTCGTCTTCAGCGTTAAACACGCGGCAGGCGGTCACCAGTTCTTCCAGGTTTTCGGCGCGGGCCTGGCCCTTTTCACCTTTTTCGTTTTTGTGAAATTCGAACAGGCCGGTGGTTTCCAGCACCGACTCGGCCAGTAAATCCAGTGCCAGTTCAGTGCTTTTTTCGGTCAAGCTTTCCACCAGAGAAATAAATCCCAGTACGGCATTGCCCGCGCGGGCGGTGAATACTTTGTTATCCACCATTTGCCGCGCCGCCTGCCACAATGAGCAACCGTGTTCGCGGGCGAAAGCGCGAATATCGTCCACGGTTTTACCGCCAATGCCCCGGGTGGGCGTGTTGATGACACGTTCAAACGCCGGATCGTCATCGCAATTGGCCGCCAGGCGCATATAGGCCAGGGCGTTTTTAATTTCTAAGCGGTCGTAAAATCGCTGGCCGCCGTAAATGCGGTAGGCGATGCTTTCGCGCAGCAGCGCTTCTTCGAGCACCCGCGACTGGGCGTTGGAGCGATATAAAATCGCGCAGCTACTTTTAGCGTTGCCCTTGGCAATCCAGTCGTTAATGCGCTCTACAATAAAGCGCGCTTCGTCTTGCTCGTTAAAGGCGGCGTAGAGTGAAATGGGCGCGCCGTCGTCGCCGTCCGTCCACAATTCTTTGCCCAGGCGACCAAAGTTGTTGGCGATGACTGCATTAGCGGCCTTCAGAATATGCCCGGTGGAGCGATAATTTTGCTCCAGCCGCACCACGTGGGTTTGCGGGTAGTCCTCTTCAAAACGGCGAATGTTTTCAACCTTGGCGCCGCGCCAGCCGTAAATGGATTGATCGTCATCGCCCACGGCGGTAACAAAACACGCTTCGCCGGCCAGCACTCGCAGCCAAGCGTATTGCACCGAGTTGGTATCCTGGAATTCGTCCACCAAAATAAACGGGAAGCGGCCCTGGTAGTGAGACAGAATGGCCGGCTTGTTGAGCCACAGCTCGTGGGCGCGCAGCAGTAACTCGGCAAAGTCCACCAGGCCGCCGCGCTTGCAGTCGGCCTCGTAGGCACGGTACACCTGCGCCATGGTGCGAATAAAGGGGTCGGCACTGTCCTGAATATGTTTGGCGCGCAGGCCTTCGTCTTTTTGCCCGTTAATAAACCACTGGGCCTGGCGCGGCGGCCAGCGCTCGGCGTCCAACCCCAGGTTTTGGTACACACGCTTGATCAGCCGCAGCTGATCGTCGCTGTCGAGAATCTGAAAGTTCTGCGGCAGATTGGCGTCTTTCCAGTGGGCTTTTAACAGGCGATGGGCCAGGCCGTGAAAAGTCCCCACCCACATGCTGCGGGTATTGATGGGCGTGCCCGCGTCGCGAAACAGCTCATCCAGCCGCGCGCGCATTTCTTTGGCGGCTTTGTTGGTAAAGGTAACCGCGAGAATGCTGTAGGGGGAGATACCCTGAGTCTGCACCAGCCAGGCGATACGGTGCACCAGTACCCGGGTTTTACCACTGCCGGCGCCGGCCAGAATCAATTGATTGCCGGGTTCGGCGGTAACGGCTTCACTTTGGGCGGTGTTAAGACTGGCGGTCAGTTCTGCTACAGACATTAGGTTAACTTTCGATTTGGTGTGTTATAAACGGGTGAGCAAGCATAGCATTTTACTGTAAATTTACCCAGTAAAACCCCAGCAGTGAGAAACCTGACAATGGATGTACTGAGCCACACGCAATTATTAGCCAGCTATAACCGCCGCATGAACCGCCAGGTTTATGCCGCTGCCGCGCAGCTGGAGGAAACCCTGTTGAGCGAGCCCGCCGGGGCGTATTTTGGTTCTATTTTCGGCACACTCAATCATATTTTAGTGGGTGATTTAATCTGGCTTGCGCGCTTTGCGACTCATAAAGAGGCCTATAGCAGCCTGCAGGCGCTGGCGGAGTTGCCCTGCCCCCAGGCTTTGGACCAGCTGCTTTACCCGCGCTTTGGCGCCCTGGCCGCAGCCCGCGCACTGGTGGATGAGGCTATTGTTCGCTGGGCGAGCGATGAACTGGCCGCGCCCGATCTGGCTCAGCCGCTCGCCTACTGCAATGTGCAAGGTGAAGCTACACGGCGCGATTTCGGCGAGCTGGTAATGCACTTTTTTAACCATCAAACCCATCACCGCGGTCAGGTGAGCACACTGCTGGCGCAGCGCGGTGTGGATATCGGGGTAACAGACTTTCTGCTGGATATTCCCCGGCTGGATGGCAATGCTGGCTGAGGGCATTGCCCAGCAGTGGCGGTAAAAACAAGCGGTCAGTATGCAGTTGTCTGCATTGATAATGATGCCTCGAGCCTTCACACTTGACTCTGACTGATTAGGCCCCATTATGCGCAGAGTTTTTCTGTTACAGACAAGTATGGTTATTTATGTCTGAGGTTTATATTATCCAAAATCAGGACAAGCTGTTTCTGGGCAAGCAGCGCACCTGGCTCGACGGCCGCGATCCGGCCGCTCTGTACCGCTCGCCCCACAAAGATGAAGCGGTTAACGAGAAGTTTGAAGTCAACGCTAAGGACTACAGCCAGCGAGTTAAACTGGTCGCTTGTGCGCTAAACGAGCGCGGTCAGCCCGCTATTGATCCGGACATCCTGCCGCCGCCTTTGCCCAAGGAAAAAGAAACCCAGCCACTGGAATTGGACAGCGCTGCGACCCCCGCCGCCGATGCTACGCCGACCTCCGAGGCCGCTCACTAACCGAGGATTGCCCCTTGTCACAGCTCGACGCGCAGTTGGCGGCTTTGGCCGCCCCCGCTGCAACACCTACATTGCGTGGAATTCTGCGCGGCATTGAAAAAGAGAGCCTGAGAGTGAGCCCCGAGGGCCGCTTATCCCACGCCGATCACCCAGCGGGGCTGGGCTCGGCGTTGACTCACCCGCACATCACCACCGATTACTCGGAAGCCCTGCTGGAGTTTATTACCGAGCCCGCCACCCGCATCAGTGATGTTCTGGCGCAACTGGATGATATTCACCGCTACACCTACAGCCAGCTGGGTGATGAACTACTGTGGCCCGGCAGCATGCCCTGTGTGCTGGCCGGCGATAATTCTATTCCGGTGGCTCGCTATGGCACCTCTAACAGCGGCACCATGAAAACCGTCTACCGTTTGGGGCTTGGCCATCGCTATGGCCGGGCGATGCAGACCATCGCCGGGGTACACTACAACTTCTCCTTGCCGGATGATTTCTGGCGCGAACTGGCCCGGCAAGAGGGCAATACCCAGACGCTGCAGGATTTTAAAACCGACAAATACTTTGCCCTGATTCGCAACTTTCGTCGTTATTTCTGGTTGCTATTGATGTTGTTCGGTGCCGCGCCAGCGGTGTGTAAAAGTTTTGTACGTGGTCGCGAACACAGCCTCAAGCCTTTTGGCAGCGACGCCAACACCCTGCATGCGCCCTTTGCCACCTCATTGCGCATGGGCGATTTGGGCTACCAGAGTGATGCGCAGAATTCGCTGATTGTCTGTTACAACAACCTGGATAACTATCTAAAAACCCTCTGTGGTGCCATCACCCAGCCGCATCCGGATTATCAGGCCATAGGCGTTACCGATGCCGAGGGCCACTACCGCCAGCTCAATACCAGCTTGCTGCAAATTGAAAACGAGTTTTACAGCACCATTCGCCCCAAACGCACCACCGCCTCGGGTGAAACGGCGCTGCAAGCGCTGCGCTTGCGCGGAGTTGAGTATGTAGAAGTGCGCTGCGTGGATTTAAACCCGTTTGAGCCTTTGGGCGTGTCCAGCGATCAACTGCATTATCTGGATGCCTTCTTGCTGTTCTGCCTGCTGCAAGACAGCCCCCAGACCACGGATGCCGAATACGCCAATCTGCAAGAGAATCAAAAACGCGTGGTATACCGCGGCCTGGACCCTCAGCTGACACTGCGCAATGGTGACGGCGAGGTCAGTGCCCGCCAGTGGGCTGGCGAGCTGCAACGCGGTATCGAAGCCTGCGCCCAGTTGCTTGATGGCGCCTGGGGTATCGACGACTATGGTCGCGCTTTCGCTGCCCAGGAGCGCAAACTGGCTGGCGAACAGGCCACGCCGGCGCAGGAGGTGTTACAGGCACTGCGGGATAAGGGGCAAACTTATTATGCTCACACACTGGAAATGGCCAATCGCCACCGGGATTACTTTGCCACCCGTCCTTTGGCGCAAGAGCGACAGGCTTATTTCAGCGAGCTGGCAAAAGATTCCAGCGCCCGGCAAAGGTCGGTGGAGCGTTCGGATGAGGTGAGTTTTGCGGATTATCTGGCCGCATACTACCGTCAGTACAGCGACTGTGGCTGCGCCTCTGCGCCGCCCGAGCCGATCACTTCTGCACAATAAGATTGTTGAAATACACCTCGAGCACATCAGCGGCGCCCTGCTCGGCTTCCAGCAGGGCGATTATTTCCTCTTTAGCGGTTTCGCGCAGCAGGGCTACGCCCTCCTGGGTGGTGATGGACTCCTCGCTCTGGCGTGAAAACAGCATCACCATGGCATTGCGCAACAGCGGCATATGATGGCGCACCGCGGCGGCTGTGTGCACGTCATTCACCCTTAAGGTGAGTTCGGTTTTCAGGTACTTTAAGCGCCCCTCGCCACCGTAATTCACCACAAATGGCGGTTGCATGGGGATGTAAATAGACCCCTCTACCACTTCTTCTTTTTCCTGCGCTAGCGCCACCAGGCTGAGTAGAGTCAGCCCCAGTAGCACAGAGAGTTTTTTCAGCATTTCCTACCACCTTTACTAATCCGCAGCCAGCATAGTCACAAGCCATTGGGGAAACAAGTTATCGGCCGGCGCAAGGATTACTAAATGCAATGCCCGTGTTACTATAGCCGGCCTTGTTGGCGACACTATATGTATAGAGGATAACCATGCTGGAGAACTGTCAGGACGCCAAAGAACGCTGGGGCGGTGTGAGCCAAATTATTGATCGCTGGCTGGCCGAGCGTCAGGAAATGCTGGTGCGTTACTGCTCCCTGTCCAACAACCAGGACAAGCCAGACGAAGCCCGCGGCGAGAAGCTGCGTACTCTGTGTCAGATTATGGTGGATTACGTCTCTGCCGGACACTTCGAGGTCTATGACCAGCTGATCAAAGAGGGCCAGGACTTTGGCGATGAGAAAGCGCTGCAAGAGGGCGCAGAGCATTTTAAAGTGGTGGATGCGACCACTGAAAATATCCTCGATTTTAACGATAAGTATCTGGAAACCGACGATCTCTCCAGCCTGAATGTTGACCTCTCCAATCTGGGGGAAACCCTGGAGGCTCGCTTTGCCGCTGAAGACCGCATGATTGCGGTACTGCACAGCGCGCATAAAGATCTGGTGGAAGAATAACCTGAGATTGCCGCACCCGCGTTCGGGCGGGTGCTACACTTGCCGTGTGAATCTGAATAACCGGCAGCCCATGCGCAAAATCCCTTCGCTATTTCTGATTTTTCTCTTATCAAGTCAACTCTTGACGGCCTGTACCCCCGCGCCAGCGCCCAGCGCTCAACTGGAAGTGGCGGCGCGCAATATACAGAGCGGTGCTTTGGCGCGCGGCGGAGACAACGCGGTGGTTGGCTCGGCTTATCACGGCGGTAGTTACTGGAGTCTGGCGCCGGGTGAGCGGCTGTATAACTGGAACCATACCAATGGCGAGGCCACTCTGATTCAGCGCAGCGCGGTATCGCCCGATGGCGGTTGGGCCGTCACACTGGATGAGCTGTCGCTGGTGTTGTGGAACACACAAAGCGGTCAAAGTGCCGGCTACTGGCGCCTGCCCGCCGAGGCGTTGGCCGTGGCTCTGGGGCGGCATGGCAATGTCGCCTTGCTGGGGCTGGCCGATGGCCGGGCGCTGGTTTACGACCTGCGCCGCGGCGGCATACTGCGCCAGTTTGCTCACAGCGACAGGGTTAATTCAGTCGCTGTCAGCGACGACTTAGCGGTCATGGTCACCGGCAGCGAAGATGGCCAGGTAAAGGTATGGGATGCCAACAGCGGCGAGCTGCGTCAGCAACGTCAATACAGTGAGCCGGTGCAAGAGGTGGGCGTAAGTGCAGACGGTGCCCGCGCGCTGGCAGCGGCTAAGTACGATCAGATAGAGGTATTCAGCACCGCTGATAATCAGAGTCTTTGGCAGTTGCCGTTTAATCGCGAGCGGGTTAAACGCGGTTTAAACATCACCGCCGCGCGCTTCTCTGCGGATGGGCGCTATTTACTCACTGGCCGCCCGGACGGTTTTGTGCAGTTGTGGGACATAGATGGGCAGAGCGAGATTTACGCCTGGCAGTTACCCGAGCGCAAAGCCTGGCAGCCCAGTGCCTCGCCGGTGTTAGATGTCAGTTTTACCGCCGACCCGGACGAGTACCGGGCGATGAGCGGTAACGGGTTTATTTATACGTTGAGTTACTAAAGCTAGACGTCTGACGCTAATTGCGATTAAACATCGCACAATAAAAAGCCCCGCTTGAGTTAACAAGCGGGGCTTTTTTACGGCGTGCTTAAATTACTCAGCCGCTTCTTCAGCTTCTGGCTCTTCGGCTTTTTCCACTTCTAACAGCTCAACCTGGAAAATCAGGGTGGCATTGGGAGGGATGCCGTGGTTGCCGCCGGGGCCGTAGGCCAGGTCAGAAGGAATGTACAGCTCGTACTTAGCGCCGGTTTCCATCAGCTGCAGACCTTCGGTCCAGCCCGGAATCACTTGGTTAAGGCCAAAGGTGGCCGGGCTGCCGCGCTCGTAAGAGCTGTCGAATACGGTGCCGTCAATCAAGGTGCCTTCGTAGTGAACGGTTACCGTATCGGTGGCCGCAGGTTTGATGCCATCGCCCTCTTCCAGAACCTTGTACTGCAGACCGGACTCAGTGATTTCCACGCCTTCTTTGGCGGCGTTGTCAGACAGGAACTTCTCGCCGTCGGCTTTGTTCTGGTCGGCAATTTCTTTCTGGCGCTGCTGTTGCAGTTCCATTTGCTTTTCCTGGAAGGTTTGCATGGTTTCCTGAATTTGCTCTTCACTCAGGCGCGGTTCGGTACCGTCGCGAACATCTTTAAGCGCTTGGGTGAAGGCCTCTACCTCGATGGGAACTTCGCGTTGTTTGAAGTTGTTGGCCATATTCAGGGCGATGGCGTAGTTAACTTTTTGGTCCAGGGTTTCCAGCTGCACTTCCTTGGCTGGTTGTTCGCTTTCGCCCTGGTTACAGCCGGCCAGAATAGCGGCCGAGCAGAGCATACCGGTCATCAGTAAACGCTTGTTCATGGTCTTAACCCGTCTTTTTAGTGTATTAGTCCACCGCCACCACTGGCGGTGATGAATTAGTCCGCCGGATGTCCCGATGGCCCCAAGGGCACACATAGTAACCTATGCAGATGTCTGTGTGCGTATTCCTGTGCACAATGCGAACTGCCGCAAATGCGGCCGGCATTTAATGCCATAAACTCAGAGGGTGTGGGCGCTGGAGAAATTTTCAAGCGCGCAGCAACAATTAAGCTTGTGGCGTACACATTTGAATGGGATACGTCTACAATAAACCCAGAAAGTTCCCCCTTCGATTACCAAAATTTGCTCACAAAGGGTTTTACTATGGCTGCCAAGAGGAAATCAGTCTTGTCCGTGGTGCAATTGGAAAAGGACATTGCCGCGGTCAAAGCCAAGCTGGATAAAGAGCGCAAAGCGCAAGTGAACAGCGCGGCAAAGGATGTAAGTGCCGCGACCAAAAAGCTCGCTACAGCGAAAAAGAAACAGGCAACCTTGCGCGCCCGCAAACAGGCGGCGGCTAAAGCCGGTAAAACGGCAGCGGCACAAAAGCGCCTGGAAAAAGCGGTAGCGGCTTTGCAAGCCCAAGACAGTGAAGTTACCGCGCTGCGCGAGTCGCTTGATACTGCCAAACAAGTTCTGGCGCAGGCTCGTATGCAGCAAAAGCACGCTCAAGAGTTGGCCCGCGCCGAGGCAAAAGCCGAGCGCGAGTTAAAAGCCAAGCTTAAAAAGGCCGCGGCTGGCGCTAAGCGCAAGGCGAAAAAGAGTCCGGCAAAAGCTACTGGCAGTGGGCGAAAAACCGCCTCAAAAGAGGCTGCGGTGGAGGAGAAAAAGCCAGCCGCTAAGCCAGCGAGCAAGACAGCCACAGCGAAAAAGCCTACGGCCAAAAAAGCCACTGCTAAAAAAGCGGCGGTGAAAAAAACAGCGGCAAAAAAAGCACCCGCTAAGGCTAAAGCAAGCGCACCTGCGGCGCAGCCAGCTCCCGCGCCCGAGGCCGCAGCGCCGGCCAGTGAAATGCCCGCGCCGCCCAAAGAGGATTTAAGCCCGCAACCACTACCTAGCCATATGGGCACCCATGTGATTGAGCCGGTAGAAGAGGGCAAGTTAAAACCCGAACCTGTGCCCGATGCGCCCGCTGCCCCCAAAACCGGCAGTTTGTTTGACGACGACTTTAATCGTTGAGCAGGTTTTACTTGTTGTAGAAAAAGCCCCGCCCTAGATCGCGGGGCTTTTTTTATGGGGTGGGCTCATCAGTGCGGGCAAGATCGCCCCATGCCTGGAGTGCCGATTCGTGAACCTGTGCAGAGCGCAAATACAATTCGCACTGGTTTGCAGAGCGCGCCCTGGTAGCTGGGGCAGGCGCTAAGCTTTGCAGCTGCTCAATTAACTGACGCTCGGCCTGTAGCTCGCACGCTTTGATGTCTTGGCGCAACTCACCCTCGTGAGGGGTTTGTTTTAAGGTGCGCCTGGCACGGCGCAGGGGGGTAATAACCTTCTTTTGCCAGTGTTCTGCTAGCTCGCGTACCTGCCGTGCCTGGTTATTGTTAAGACATCGGCCGGTGTTATCCAGCCACAGATAAAACAGCAGCAGTGGGATATTGACCTGCCATTCGTCCTGCAATTGCAGGCAAATTTGTTCCACGCCCTTGCGGTTGTATACGGTCAGGGCAAAGTTCCACAGCGAGTCGGACATAAAAATTCCAGTGGGAAAGCGAGGCGGCATTCCTTAGAATGCGCCCATGATTACACTCGATTCTATCAGTTTGCAGCGCGGCGCCAAGTTTCTCTTAACCGAGGCCGAGCTGACCATATTTCCCGGCCAGAAACTGGGCCTGATCGGCTCTAATGGCAGTGGTAAATCCTCTTTATTTAAATTGTTGTTGGGTGAGCTTGCCAGCGACAGCGGCCAGGTGGATATTCCCAAGCACTGGCGTTTATCCCACATGGCGCAGGAGGTGGGCGACACTCATCGCAGTGCGCTGGACTATGTGCTCGATGGCGATACCGCACTGCGCGAGGTGGAGCAGCGAATTGCTAGCTGCGGCGATGATGGCGAAGCGCTGGCTGCATTGTATGCCGAGCTCGAGCACCTGGATGGTTACACCGCGAGCGCTCGCGCCGCGCAGCTGTTAAGCGGACTTGGCTTTGCCACCAGTGATCACCAGCGCGCGGTGAGCGATTTTTCCGGCGGCTGGCGCATACGTTTGAACTTGGCGCGGGCGCTGATGTGCCCGTCGGATTTGCTGCTGCTGGATGAGCCCACCAACCACTTGGACTTGGACGCAACTCTGTGGCTTGAGCAGTGGCTGCAAGCCTACGCCGGCACACTGTTGATTATCTCTCACGATCGCGACTTTCTTGATAATGTCATTGGGCGCATTGTCAGCATCGAAAACGAAAAGCTGATTTCTTACACCGGTAATTATTCCGCCTACGAGCGCCAGCGCGCCGAGCGTTTGGCCCAGCAGCAGGCTGCCTTTGAAAAGCAACAAGAAAAAGTTGCCCACTTAGAAAACTATATTCGCCGCTTTCGCGCCAAGGCCACCAAGGCCAAGCAAGCCCAGAGTCGGGTGAAACAGCTTGAGCGAATGGAAACCATCGCCCCGGCCCATGTGGATTCACCGTTTACCTTTAGCTTTACCGCCTCGGAGAAAGTCTCCGACCCTTTGATCGTATTGCGTGATATGGATATCGGCTACCCCGGTCGTGCGGTGTTATCCAAAGTGGGGCTCAATATCGCCCCGGCCCAGCGCATTGGTTTGCTCGGCCCCAATGGTGCCGGTAAATCCAGTTTGATTAAAACGCTGGCGGGCACGCTTGAGCCTTTAACCGGGGAGCGAGTGACGGGGGAGCATTTTCGCCTGGGTTACTTTGCCCAGCATCAGCTGGAGGCTTTGGATTTATCTGCCTCGCCTGCGCTGCATATTCAGCGCATCAGCCCCAAGGCGAGCGAGCAGAAAATCCGAAATTTTTTGGGCGGCTTTGATTTTCAGGGCGATCGTGCGTTTGAGCCCATTCACCATTTCTCGGGCGGTGAGAAGGCCCGCCTGGCGCTGGCGTTAATCGCCTGGTGTGAGCCCAATGTGCTGCTGTTGGACGAACCTACCAACCACCTGGATTTGGAAATGCGCCAGGCACTCACCATGGCGCTGCAAGATTTTGAAGGCGCAGTGATTGTGGTATCCCACGATCGCCACTTGCTGCGCAACACTGTGGATGAATGGCTGCTGGTGGCCGAGGGCAAAGTGGCCGAGTTTGATGGCACCCTGGACGATTATCACCACTGGCTGAGCGAGCACAACCGTCGAGTGCAAGCGCCCAGCGAACCCGAACCCGCTGCCAGCGCACCGCAGGCGGGGGATAAAAAAGCCCAGCGTCAACAAGCTGCCGCCCGACGCGAGCAGTTAAAACCTTTGACCAACCGGCTTAAAAAGCTCGAGTCAGAGATGGAAAAGCTCAATGCCCAACTGACTCAAGTGGAAGAGCAATTGGCCGATACCTCTCTTTACGACGATAGCGAAAAAGACCGCTTGCAGACGTTACTGCAGCAGCAAGCGGATGCCCGCCAGCAACTGGACGAGGCCGAGGAACAGTGGCTCGAGGTTCAGGAAGAGCTAGAAGCCCTCGGCGGCGCATAAACTTTCCTATACTGGTTAAACACTAGCGCGAAGACACGTCTTCGCGCCGGGTTCTATGACCCTAAAATAAGAGGCATCTAATGATGAAATGGGTAACCCACAGCGTGCAAGTGCGATTAATGGTTGTTGTGGGCTTAGGGCTCGGAGGACTATTGCTGGCCGCCGAGATCGCTATGTCCATGCTCAATACCCAGCTTAATAGCTACAACCAGCTGATTGAACGAAATGTCGCGCAAGAGCGAGCGATTAACCAGATCAATTTTGATTTTAAAGTCCAGGTACAGGAGTGGAAAAACGTACTCCTGCGCGGCGCCGATGCTAGCCAGCGGGACAAATACTGGGGCCGCTTTGAAGAAAATCACGAGCAAATTCAGGCGCGCGGGGCAGCGCTATTACAGCAGTTGCAGGCGGGCGCCAGCGCCGATTTACTGCGTCAGTTTTTAAATGCGCACCAAACGGCTTACGGCCAGTACCAGTCCGGGCTGAATGCTTTTATAGCCTCGGGTTTTAACGCCCAAGCTGGCGATGACGCCGTCGCAGGGATTGACCGCGAGCCCAGCCGGCTACTCGCCGAAGCGGCCGATAACATAAAAGACGAAGTGGCGGCGGCTTCTGTGGCGGTGCAAAGTACCAGCAAGCAGGTGTCCTTTTGGTCGCAAGTGGCTATTTTTGTCGTGGCTATGATGGTGCTGGTCTGTCTGTGGTTGCTGCTCAGTAGCAGTTTGATCAAACCACTGCAGGCGGTGATGGGGCATATTCGTATTATGGCGGGTGGCGACTTCTCCCGCGCCTTTCATTTGCGCCGCAGCGACGAGTTGGGTCAGCTGGGCGACAACCTGCAGCAAATGCAGGAGGAGATCCGCCAGGTAGTCCACTCGGTGAAACAGACATCGGGCCAATTGGGCGAGGCTTCGGTCAGTATTAATCAAACCGCCAGTGATATTGCCCGCAGTATCAGTGAGACGGAACACTCCACCGATCAGGTTGCGGCGGCGGTGAATGAAATGTCCTCCACCGTGCAGGAGGTGGCAACCAATGCGTCCGGTGCGGCCAATGCCGCGGGCGACGCCGATACCGGTGCCAAGCAGGGGCTGGGGATGATGGAGCAGAGCATTGCCTCTATCAATGAATTGTCGGCGCAGGTGGAAGAAGTGAGTGGCGCCATGGTGCAGCTGGAAGGCGAAACCGACCGTATTGGTCACGTGCTGGGGGTGATTAAAGGCATAGCCGAGCAAACGAATTTGCTGGCTTTAAACGCGGCGATTGAAGCGGCGCGCGCCGGTGAACAGGGGCGAGGTTTTGCGGTAGTGGCTGATGAGGTGCGGGCATTGGCGCAGCGCACTCAGGAGTCCACCGCCGAAATTCAGGAAATTATCGAGGCGGTACAGCAGGGCGCCTCAGGCGCAACTCGGGCGATGGAAATTGGCCGCGAGAAAACTCAGCGTACGGTTGAACTGGTAGGCGAGACGGGCGAATCCATTCGTGCCATCTCTGCGGCTATTGCCAGTATTGTGGATATGAATACCCAGATCGCCACCGCCGCCGAAGAACAGAGCTACGCCGCCGAAGAGATCAATAAAAACGTCGCCAATGTGGTCACCATGGTGCAAAACGCCAACCAGAGCGCGCGCCAGTCTACCCAAACGGCCAATAAACTGGATGAGTCTGCCCAGACCTTATCGCAACAGATAGCGCACTTCAGAGTGTAAGAATTATCCTTCGCCAGGGACGGCTCAACCGATTTATAGCCACTGTAAACTGGGTTATGTACAGGTAAAATAGTGTATAAAAAGGCCCCCAGTGCCCTCCTCCCTCTACGCATTCTCTACAATAGCCTCTCGATTTTGCCGATATATCAATGCTATGAATCTATTTGCCTCACGCAAACCTCTTACACTGGTCGTACTTGCTTTACTTGCACTTATACTGCTGTGCTCGCTCGCCTATCGCTATGTATTTGCCAGTGCTGCCGAGCCGGATTATCTGTGGCACACCGTTGAGCGCCGCTCTATCGAAAATGTGATAGCCGCCAGTGGCACCCTAGAACCTAAGGATTACGTAGAAGTGGGGGCACAGGTATCCGGGCAGCTGGAAAGCCTGGCGGTTGAGGTGGGCGATGTAGTGGCGCGCGAGCAACTGCTGGCCGAAATTGATGCCACGGTATTTGAGACCAAGGTGATGAGCGCCGAGGCGAGTCTAGAAAACAAACGGGCTCAATTAGAAAAGTTACACGCGGAACAATATTTGGCGGAGGAAAGGCTGGAGCGCAACCGAAATCTGTTTACCCAAAACGCCATCAGCCGCGATACCTTGACCGCCAGTGAAACCGAAGTAAAAGGCTTAAAGGCGAGTATTCGCGCTATGCAGGCGCAAATTAAAGCCGATTCCGCATCTTTAGACGGCGACAAAGCCACCCTCAACTACGCCAAAATATACGCGCCTATGGATGGCACTGTGGTATCTATTGCGGTGCGCGAAGGGCAAACACTGAACGCCAATCAAAGCGCGCCGCTGATTATGAAGATTGCCGATTTGTCGGTACTCACCTTGCGCACCGAAGTATCCGAGGCGGATGTCACGCGAATCTATCCCGGCATGCCGGTGTACTTTTCTACTTTGGGCGAGCCGCAAGAACGTTGGTACTCCACCGTACGCCAAGTATTGCCCACGCCGGAAATTGTTAACGAAGTGGTGTTGTATCAGGTACTGATCGATATTGAAAACAAAGGCTCGCGGCTGATGGACTCCATGACCGCGCAAGTGTTTTTTATTGAAGACCAGGCTGAAAATGTATTAACCGTGCCCGCTGGTGCGCTGCGGCGCGGCCCCGGTGGCCTGGGGGTGTTAAAGCAAACTGCAAGTGGTACTGAGCGGGTCGCCGTAAAACTGGGCATGCGCACCCGCACCCAGGTGGAAATTGCCGAGGGGCTGAATGAAGGCGATGTCGTAGTGGCCGGTATCCGCAACCCGGAAACCGGTGCGGTCGAGGAAAACCGTCGTGGACCTATGGGTGGGCCCCCCGGAGGTCGCCGTGGCTTCTAAGGCGCTGATAAAACTATCGGGTATCGGGCGCTTTTATCAATTAGGTGAAACACGGGTCGACGCACTAAAAGATGTGTCCTTAACCATCGAACGCGGCGAGTTTGTCGCGATTATGGGGCAGTCTGGCTCGGGTAAATCCACCCTGATGAATATTCTCGGTTGCCTGGATCAGCCATCGTCCGGCATCTACGAGGTTGATGGCATTAACGTCGCAAACCTGACCGCCGATGAACTCTCGGCGCTGCGCTTAAATACCTTTGGCTTTGTATTTCAGCGCTATCAACTATTGGCCAACATTAGTGCGTTGGATAACGTCGCCATGCCCGGTATTTACAAAGGGCAAGAAAGACAGGCGCGCACAGAGCGCGCGCAGCAACTATTGCAAAAGCTGGGCATGGGTGAGCGCGCCCACCATAAGCCCAGCGAATTATCCGGCGGCCAACAGCAACGTGTATCTATTGCCCGCGCGCTGATTAACGGCGCCGAGGTAATTCTGGCGGACGAGCCTACCGGCGCTTTGGACAGCCACAGTGGCGAGCAAGTGTTGGCATTGTTGCAAGAGCTAAATCGCGAAGGTGTTACGGTAATTCTGATTACCCACGATCGCGGCATTGCAGAACATGCCGAGCGGGTAGTGTCGTTTAAAGATGGGCGATTAATTGACGATACGGCCGCTGCACATAAGAGTGATCAGGCGACCCCCAGTGCGCCAGAAAAAGTACGCGTATTTCCCAGTATCAGTTTATTTGAGTCGGCGCGTATTGCGCTGGCCTCGCTGCGGGTCAATTTATTCCGCACTCTGTTGACGCTGCTCGGAATTATTATCGGCGTTGCCAGTGTGGTGTTAATGATCGCCATTGGCGAGGGTGGTAAAGCGGAGGTTTTGGACCGCATTGAAGCGATTGGTACAAATTTAATTTCGGTGCGCCCCGGTGGCCCCAATATGCGCCGGGGCAACGATAGTATTGCCACCCTGGTAGTGGAGGATGCCGAGGCCATTGAAAATCTGCCGGGCGTGCGTGCGGTCGCGGCCGAGCGTAACACCCGCTCTACCCTGCGCTATGGCAATAAAGATTATTCCGGCCGGATTAAAGGCACCACGCCAGGCTACTTTACCGTGCATGATTGGGAGCTGTCCCAAGGGGTGTTTTTCTCCGATGAGGATTTACAGAGTTTTTCTTCGGTTATGGTGGTGGGCAATACCATCGCCGAAAATTTGTTCGAGCCCGGGCAAAACCCCATCGGTCGTTTTGTGCTGGTGAACAAGGCGCCGTACCAAATTATTGGTTTACTCAAAGCCAAAGGTGCCGACCCGTCCGGCGACGATCGCGACGATGAGGTATTAATACCCCTTACCACCGCGCGGCTGAAAATGTTCGGCAGTGCTCACCTAAGCAGTATTACCTTGCAGGCAACCGACACCGAAGCTGCGTCGCGCCTGGAAACCCAAGTGGAAGAGCTGTTGTTCGCTCGCCATCAGGCTGAAGATGTGCAGGTACGCTCCACCGAATCTTTGGTGCAAGCGGTCACGGCGGCGCAGAACACCTTAACGTTTTTGCTTGGCTCTATTGCGGCTATTTCGCTTTTGGTTGGCGGTATTGGGGTGATGAACATTATGTTGGTCAATGTGACCGAAAGGCGACGGGAAATTGGTTTGCGCATTGCCACCGGCGCCAAGCCCTCAGACATTTTACGCCAGTTTAATATCGAGGCCTTAGTGGTGTGCTTTTTGGGCGGTGTGTTGGGTATTCTTATCGGTTTTTCCGGGGCGTTAATTGCACGATTTTTTGATGTTGCCATTGCGTTTACGTTATTGCCCGCGGCACTGGCATTCGCCACCTCTATTGCGGTGGGCCTTGTTTTTGGTTTTATACCCGCACGTAAAGCCGCGCGCTTAAACCCTATTACGGCATTGGCTGAGGAGTAACCGATGAAATTGCGAGTATGGTTTTCCTGTCTTGCCTTGAGTGCCTGCGCGTTTAACCCGCAACAGCACACGCCTGAAGAGCTGGCAGCCGTAGCGTATCAGGATGCGTTAAACGGGCGCGAACTCACGCCACTAACGCAAAATACCTGGAACGAATTTTTGCCCGCAGAGTTACAGCAGTATTTGGCGCAACTGCAGAGCAACAACCTGGATTTGCAGATAGCGCAATTGCGGGTTGAGCGCGCCCGCGAGATGTTAACCTCGGCGCGCGCGGGCAATTGGCCGCGCGCGAGTGCGTCGCTAAGCAACAGCGACAGCTACGACGATACTGGCCATACGGGTAATGGCAGTGGTTTGAATTTTAGCGCCAGCTATACCGTTGATTTGTGGGGCGAGCGCGCAGCGGGAATCAGTCAGCGTGAAACCCAGCTGCAAGTGGCCAAGTGGGAAGAGCGTGCCAGCTTTATTGCGTTGCAGGCGCAGTTTATCCGCACCTATTTCGATACCTTGAGTTTGCAATCTTTGTATGAAGTGGCCGAGCAAAACCTGGAAGCCAGTGAGAAATTATTGGATTTATTTCAGCTGACCTACGATTCGGGTGGCGCCTCTGGGTTAGAGCTGCGCCAGCAGAAAAACCTGGTGTTAAACGCGCGCAATAAATTGGTGGGCTTGCAAAGCGATTTGGCTATCAACCGCCGCGCACTGGCCATTATGTTGGGCCGCCTGGATTTACAAACCCCCGAGCTGCAAACAAGTTTTGACGACTTGGCCTTGCCGCAAGTAGCCTCGGTACAAAGTGCAGAGCTTTTGCAGCAGCGCCCGGACGTACAGATTGCTACCTTGGCACTGGCGGAAAACCAGGCATTGATCCACCAAGCGAAAACCGCCCGCTGGCCGGATTTAACCTTGAGCTTAAGCTGGGGTATTGACGACATACTGGCCGGTGGCAGTGAATGGGCCGCCAGCATTCGCGAGGCTACATCGCTGTTGCTGTTTGACGGCGGCCAGACTCGTGCGCAAATCCGTTTGGCCGAGCTGGATGCCGATATCGACTACGCCAGCTATCAATACACCTTGGCAGATGCCTATCGCGATACCATTGATCAGCTGGAAACTCAGCGCCTACGCGCGCAGCAGTTGGATATCGCGCGGGATAAGTTCGCCAACAACCGCACGCTGTATGACATTTCCAACGCGCGCTTCGAGGCGGGTGATACCGACTTTTTAAATTTACTCTTGGCGCAGCAAAGCTGGTTTGGTGCTAAAGAAGATTTGGTATCCAGCAAGCTGAATTATTTGCTAGCACTGGTGAATGTGTACGAAGCCATGGGGTCGGCGCCCGCGCTGGTCGAGACCGACAGCTGAGCGGAATGGCTCTTACTTAAGGGCAAACCTTGTACGTCATTTCCGCAAGTTACATTGCGCCGTTTGAGAAGCCAGCCCTAGGCTAGAGGAGCAGCTGTCCGGAAAATGCTGGAATATCCATTCTCTTGCAATAAGCCCGCGTCGCCGGGCGTTGCGAGTTACTTTTTTCGGCAAAAAGTAACCAAAAACCTCGCCCAACAACTGGCCCCTTCGGGGTGCCCTCCCTCCAGCCAATTTTAGCGGTCGGTCTAAACCGCACATCCCTGTGCGCTTAGACCTTTCGCGCTCATCCAGAGCGCTCAACCCCTAAAATCGGCCTTCGCTCGGCTCAGTCGTAATCGGGCGAAAACCCCAATCGGTTCCACATGTTCAGCTTTGCTTAAAAATACATTCAAGCCTGTTAATCCCTGCATTTGCGAGGAACGTAAGTTTAAGTAAGTGTTATTCACAGCTGACCGCTTATTTGTTTCAGCCCGGGTTTTAATGGCTGATCCTAACGGTCAAAATTGTTGCGGGCATCACGCGTAAGCTGACAACCCCAATCTGAGTGTAGGGCCGGACTCCACCGCCCGGTAAGCGGCAATGGGGGCGGGTAAATCCTCTGGGGCGGTATGCTCCGGTTTTAGCGATTCCCAGTAGTCGAGAGCGCTGCGCAAATCGGCAAAGGCAAAGCGGCCATTGTTGGATGGATTGTTGGGTGGGTTGTCTGCGCCGGCTTGAGCACTGGTCCCGCGCTCTGCAATGTTTAGCTCGCGGTATAGCTCGCGCTCAGCGGCAGAACCTTCACCTCCCTCTTCCCGGCCGCGCTGCAGTAATTGCTGCACGGCAATATCCAGAGTGTCCGGATCAAATAAGCCGGCCTCCAGCAGCTCGCCTTCCAGCGGGACTAACGACTCTTTGCTTTCGCCTTTTCTCGCGGATTCGGGCTGATTAACCGGCCGCGCTCGCTCGCTCTGCTGCACGGGTTCGCTGGCTTGAACACGATTCGACACCGGGTTCTGTAGCGAATAGAGGTTGGTGTTAGACAGGTGTGGTAATTTCAAAACAGTGGTTACAGTCGGGCCATGGGTGGCTAATTATTGCACAAGTCACGTGCTGATTCACAGACCGTTTATCGGCCTCTTGCAGCCTGACAGTGGTCGCGTATATTAGCCCGCGAAGTGATTACCTGGGGGTAATGAATGCTACGGCGATTAACCGCAACTCTTCTGTGCTTATTGTGCTTCCACTTCGTCCAGGCCTACGAGCCAAGCCCGCAGGAGCGACAAAACGCGCAGGCAACAGCCCTGCAGTACATCGAGCACCTTAATGCTGGTGAGTATCGCGAAGCCTACGACATGCACAGTGAATTGCTGAATCAGCGCATGGACTATGAACGTTTTGCCAAAAGCCAGGCAGCGTTTAGCGACAATTCCGGTAAAAGTCTGAGCGATACATTGGTAGGTGCCAACTGGCAGTTGGACCCCGCCAAAGCGCCAGCAGAAGGTTTTTACGTTGAGTATGAGTTTGCCTGCGAATATCAGAACGTAACGCCCTGCGAGCAAACGCTGGTTCTCTACTCAGAGCTGGGCGAACGTTTTAGTGTGATGCGCCACAGTAGGAGTTATGTGAATACGCAAACAGGAAAACGTACGGGTAGGTTTATTGCGAAGCCCGGAAATTTTTCACGATTGTGAAAGCGCACGTAAGCCAATTAAATTACCAAAGGGGTCCATTAGCTGGCAGATGACCTGGTTATCTTCTATGTCTAACGGACCTCTATAGAGTTTTGCGCCTAGCGCCGTCAACTTAAGCACGGCCTCTTCCAGATTATCCGTTTTCCAGTAGAGTACGGTGCCGGAAGGTCCGCTGTTTACCTTGTGGTCGACCTGGACAATTTCCAGTGTGATTCCGCCAATCCTCAAGGCGCTAAAGTCGTGCTCGGGCAAGTCAATGACTTCCGCCATGGGAAATGCCTGCTGGTACCATTGAAAGCCAGCGCGCCAATCGGCAACGGGAATTAACAGCGCGCAGGGTTTCATATGTTCTCGCCTTTCTGCACAATAAAATAACTGTGTAGCTCTGGCGGCTGATCAAATTCAAAGTGTTTGATGTGGCAGTTTTCTATATCCGCAAACACCTTCCAGAATCCGTTTACGCCCAGTGATGAGTAATAGACAGCAGGGCCCATATAATCATCGGTATGCTCGCCGGGTTCATCAGTGCCGCCGCAAGAGAAAATAAAAACCCCGTTTGGCTTAAGGCTGTGAGACAGCTTTTCCAGCACAGGTTGCTGTTGCTGCAGGGGAATGTGCCAGATGCTGTCCCAGGCAGTAATAAAATCGTACTGAGCCTGTGGCTGCCATTGGCAAATATCGGCGTGGATAAAGTCGTGGCTGGGTGATTGGGTACGCGCCAACTCAATCTTTTTTTCTGACACATCCAAGCCTGTGTAGCGATAGCCTGCGCCTTGCAGCAAATTGGCAAAGCGGCCGGTACAACCGCAGCCAACATCCAATGCTTGGCCGGTGTTGCTTTTAACAAATTGCAGTGCTTTTTTATGAGCGTCTATACCATTGTTGAGATTAAAGCGCTCGCTTTGCCACAGATGGGTAATGGTATCGTAGGCTTTGCCTATAGCCTCTGGTGGCATATCGTTGTGCACTGTAAGTTCCGTCCTCTTAGCGTCAGCCATCTTATTTTTAGTCAATTTACTATGCCATAATCGCTCAAAGATCACGAGCCCCAAAGCACTGGTGATCCGCTCGCATCACACACTCGTAAGGCTCTATTTAATCGGGAGAATCTGCATGGGTTTGAGCAGGCGACTGGCGCACATTGGAAAGGGTTTTATTGTTATGAGTGTCCTGGCCTGGCTTACCGGTTGCAGTGGTACAGATGTGCTGAATACCTTAGGCCGAGCGCCGCATTACCAAAGCGCAACCGATATTGCCTACGGCCAACACCCGCGACAGACTTTGGATATTTACTCACCCGACAGAGATGCCAACGGCTGCACCGTGATGTTTGTCTATGGTGGTAGCTGGGACAGCGGCAAAAAGGAGCAGTATGGCTTTGTCGGGGCGGCCTTGGCTCGCAAAGGCTACACGGTGATCGTGCCCGATTATCGGTTGTACCCGGAGGTAACCTACCCCGCGTTTGTGCAGGATATCGCCAAGGCCATTGCCAGTGAAAAAGTGCAAAACCTGTTGGCCGGTCAGTCATTGGTTCTCATGGGTCATTCAGCGGGCGCGATGATTGCGGGGTTAATCAGCTACGACCCTCAGTATTTGCAGGCGGAGGGTTTATCCCGCGCGCAGATTGCGCGCTATATTTCTCTGGCCGGGCCGCACGATTATTTTCTGCCCACTGAAAAGCCGCAGTGGACGCGAATATTCGGCAGCGATAAAACTCGCCAGGTGGATGCGTTAACCGTGAACCATGTGCATGCGGATAATCCGCCGACCTTGATTTTGCACGGCGCGGACGATGAAACGGTTACCCCAAAATCTGCAGTATCCCTTGAGCATAAGCTGCAACAGGCAGGCGTTGCAGTAGAGCGCCACACCTATGCAGGTGTGTCTCATGTACAGCTGGTGGCGGCACTGGGGCGACCATTGGGGTTTCTGGCCCCTGCGGCAGAGGATATTGATGCTTACTTAGGGTCGCTGTGCCGCTAGATGAATGGATCAGTTATAGAAGGCGAAGCGACTTAGTCTGTATTTGTCTAAAGTCTGGTTTCCGTCGTAACTGGCTGAAAATTTTCGATTTTTTTAAACCCTTCACGTTTTTCCGCCAGCTTCGCCCTTGTTAATAATCTTATTGTAATACAATATGCCTTATATCCTGAGCCCTGCGTTCAAGATCAAAATACCCCTAATAATGAATAACGAGGTAAACCCTATGTTGCGCCAGCGACTGATTTACGTATCTGGGGCTCTGGCCCTAATGTGCGCCCTGCCGGCTTTGGCCGGAAAGCCGAGCCACAGTCCGACCCCACCCGAGTTCACCGATGCTACGGTGCATGACCCCTCTGTGATTCCCACCGATGGCCAATACTATGTCTTTGGCTCGCATTTAGCAGCGGCTAAAACCCGCGATTGGATGAATTGGGAGCGCTTTGCCGAGGGCGCGAACCCTGAAAACCCGCTGTTTGAAGATGTACACACCGAATTGGCAGACACTTTTGCCTGGGCCGAAACCGATACCCTCTGGGCGGCCGATGTGATTCAGCTCGAGGACGGCCGCTACTACATGTATTACAACGCCAGTCGCGGCGATTCACCGCGCTCGGCCATGGGTATTGCGGTGTCCGATGCCATCGAAGGGCCCTACGAAAATCAGGGTATTTTCTTGCGTTCGGGCATGTGGGGCGAAGCCAGTGAAGATGGCACCATCTACGATGCCCGCATACATCCCAATGTCGTTGACCCCGATGCCTTCTACGATGAACAGGGCAAACTTTGGATGGTTTATGGCTCATATTCTGGCGGTTTGTTTATTTTTGAGATGGACCCCGAGACAGGCTTTCCCTTACCCGGTCAGGGCTATGGCAAGCACTTAATGGGCGGTAATCACAGCCGGATTGAAGCGCCCTATATGCTTTACAGCCCGGATACCGAGTATTACTACTTGTTCACGTCCTTCGGCGGCTTGGCGGCAGACGGCGGATACAATATTCGCGTTGCCCGCTCCCGCACGCCGGACGGCCCCTTCTTTGACGCCCAGGGCAACAACATGGCCGATGTTAAATCGGATCCGGCACTGCCTTTGTTTGACGATGCCAGCATCGAGCCCTATGGCGTGAAAATTATGGGTAACCACCTGTTTACCCGCGAGCTGGGCGAAGTCGGCACGGGCTTGGGTACAGGCTATAAGTCCCCCGGCCACAACAGCGCCTATTACGATGCTGAAACAGGCCGCTATTACCTGATTTTCCACAGCCGCTTCCCGGGCACCGGGGAGCTTCATGAAATACGCACCCACGAGTTCTTCTTTAATGAGGACGGCTGGCCGGTGGTGGCGCCCTACCGCTACGCTGACAACACGGCCGAGCGCAATGGCGGTGGTAAAGCCATGAAAGTGCGCCGCCCGGATGTTGTGGGCGACTACAAGTTTATTCGTCTGAGTAAAACCATTACCGGTGATATGGATGAGTCCGAGTATGTCAGCCTGACCAATAACGGCCGGATTCAAGGTGCTGCCGAGGGCCGTTGGTGGTTTGCGGGCAACAATCGGATAGACCTGGAAATTGATGGCGAAGGATACAGTGGTGTGCTGTCGCATCAGTGGAACCCCACCGCCGAGCGCTACGATGTGACTTTCAGCGCAGCCTCTGAAACCGGCCTGACGGTGTGGGGCAGCCACATGCCGACACGCGATGCAGATGAGCTGATACAGGCCGTGTTGGACGATATCAACTTCTCCAATAACCTACTGCTGGATGATATCCTTCTGCCGACCGAGGCGGCGCGCGGCAGCCAAATTACCTGGGTATCGTCTGCTCCTGAGTGGTTGGCGGCCGACGGTAGCGTCACCCGGCCCGCTCACGGCGAAGGCGATAAAGCGGTGACGCTCACAGCTACCGTCAGCTATCAGGGACAGTCCCAGTCGCGCAGCTACGGGTTTACTGTGCGTCAGCAAACTCCCAATGGCCTGCTGGCTCACTACAGCTTTGACAGTAATTTGAGCGATAGCACCGGACAGGCGGCAGCGGGCCAGGTTAGTGGTGGTCTGATTGATACCGCGGGTGGGGAAATCGGCTATATGACCGGTGTGCAAGGTGACGCCGCTTTGTTCGACGGCGCCAGCGGTGTACGTTTACCCGACGGCTTGATCAGTACCAACGAGTACACCGTGTCTTACTGGCTCAATCCGAGCGAGTTGACTGCCTTTACCACTACCTTCTTTGGTGCCGCTAGCAACGCCAGCTGGGTCAGTGTATTGCCGGTGGGGCACGGCTTTGCCAACGGCAACACCATGGTCTGGTCCGGCCAGGCCTGGTACGACGCGGTCACCGGATTGACCATTCCGGGCGATGCCTGGAGCCATTTGGCGTTTACCGTCAATGAAGGCGCGCTCAACGTCTATGTGGATGGCGTACTGCGCTTTGCTGGAGAAAACTTCCCGGATCTGTTCACCGGGCAAAACGGCATTTTCAGCCTGGGCGTCAACTGGTGGGATGTTCCCTATCAGGGCCTGATGGATGAGTTGAAGGTCTATGAGCAGGCGCTGAGCGCCGAGCAAATTTACGACCTTTACAGCGAGTAATCCCCCTTAGACGGTGGTTTTACCGCATTGAGCAAAAGCCCCGAATCCTCGGGGCTTTTTTATGCCCACAACAAACTCCCGCAGGCTTTGCGGTCGGTTTAGATAGGGAGGTCTGACAGCCTGAGAGGAATATATCGGGAACCCCTGCGTTGGACAACGGGCAAGAAATCCAGGGGCCCCGATACGCTGTTAACGGCGACTTTTATAAAAAGTTAAGCGCCAAGTGAGTAAAAAAGAGCGCTTTAGTTCTTAT